>CANQMH010000040.1 GCA_947624865.1 uncultured Clostridia bacterium
TCAAAACCCACGGCGGTAATGTATAACGACATCAAAATAAATATCGTTGATACGCCGGGACATGCTGATTTCGGCGGTGAGGTTGAGCGCATTTTACAGATGGTTGACGGCGTTGTTCTGCTTGTTGACGCATTTGAGGGCTGTATGCCTCAGACAAGATTTGTTTTAAAAAAGGCTCTCGGACTCGGAAAGAAGCCGTTGGTAGTTCTTAATAAAATTGACCGTCCGGGCGCCCGCCCCGAGGAGGTCGTTGACGAGGTTTTAGACCTTTTCATAGAGCTTGGCGCAGACGAGGATCAGCTTGAATTTCCCGTAATTTATGCTTCGGCGCGTGACGGATATGCAAGCGTTGATTATCATGAGCAGGGCACTGATATGAAACCGCTGTTTGATGCAATTGTCAATGAAATTCCTGCGCCTCAGGGCGATTTGGACGGCGGACTGCAAATTCTTATATCAAACATAGACTCAGATAATTTTGTAGGAAGAATAGGAGTCGGAAGAGTAGAGCGCGGAAGCGTTAAAAACGGACAGGGAGCTGTATTGTGCCACGCCGACGGCACTACTCAGAATGTACGTGTCGCAAAGCTCTATCAGTTTGAAGGCTTAAAAAGAGTTGAGTGCGAAACTGCAAAGCTCGGAGATATTATATGTATCAGCGGTATTCAGGACATAAATATCGGTGAAACAATATGTTCTCCCGATTCTATAGAGGCACTTCCTTTTGTCAAAATTGACGAGCCTACCGTAACTATGAATTTTATTGTAAACAATTCTCCGTTTGCAGGACGTGAGGGAAAATACGTTACCTCAAGAAATCTGCGTGACAGACTTTTTAAAGAGATAGAAACAAACGTGGCTTTAAGAGTTGAGGAAACCGACAGCGCAGATACATTCAAGGTATCGGGCAGAGGCGAACTGCATCTTTCTATACTTATTGAAACAATGCGCCGCCAGAATTACGAATTTCAGGTGTCGCGTCCTCAGGTTATTACAAAGACAATCGACGGCAAGCTTCACGAGCCTATGGAATTTCTTATAATTGAAGTTCCTGATGCGTATGTTGGAGCGGTAATGGAGAAACTGGGCTCGCGCAAGGCAGAACTTATAAATATGGGTACTCGCGACGGCGGTGTAACTCACATTGAATTCAGAATTCCGTCAAGGGGTCTTATGGGATACCGCCCCGAATTCCTTACTGATACAAACGGAAATGGTATAATGAACCATGTTTTTGACGGATATGAGCCTTTTAAGGGTGAAATAGTTACACGTCACCAGGGTTCTTTAATAGCTTTTGAAACAGGCGAAACCGTTACCTACGGACTTTATGCAGCTCAGGAACGCGGCAGACTTTTTGTCGGCGCAGGAGTACCCGTGTATGAGGGTATGATAGTCGGCGCAAGCCCAAAGGCAGAGGATATCACTGTTAACGTATGCAAGAAAAAACATATAACAAATACCCGTGCGTCCGGTTCTGATGACGCTCTTAAACTAACTCCTCCTACTCAGATGTCTCTTGAGCAATGTCTTGAATTCATTGCAGATGACGAGCTTGTAGAGGTTACTCCGGAAAATATCCGTATGCGCAAGAGAATACTTTCCAAGGAACAGCGTATGAAGCAGGCATTTCGTAAAAAATGAGTTATGTAATACTTGATTTGGAATGGAACGGCTCATACAGCAGGGAACTGCGTAAATTTATTAATGAAATAATTGAATTCGGCGCAGTCAAAACTGACGATGAGTTTAATATAACCGACACTTTTTCCGTACTCATCTCACCGCAAATCGGCAAAAAGCTTTGCGGAAAGGTAAAAGAGCTTACAAAAATTACTAACGAAGAGCTAAAAGATAACGGCATATCTTTTTTAGATGCTGTATCTCAATTTACCGATTTTTTAAATGACGGTGTTTTGCTTACCTGGGGAACTTCTGATATACACGTTCTTATTGAGAATTACGGTTATTATGCTCATAATAAAAGGCTGCCGTTTTTAAAAAAATACTGTGATTTGCAGGCTTATTGCGAAAAATGTCTTGACCTGCAAAATCCTTCAAGTCAGCTCGGACTTTCGGTGTGCGCTGAACTGCTTGGAATTGAATTTGCTCAGAATGAACAGCATCGAGCATTTGCAGATGCAAAGCTCAGTTTGGAATGTCTTTCTCATTTGATTAACAAAACTCCTCTCGACGGTTTTATTATAAATGCAGATTGTAAGTCTTTTTATGATAGGATTATGTTCAAAAGCCATTACATAACAAACTTGCAAAGCAGTGAGATTGATAAGGAGCAAATGAAATTTCTATGTGACTGCTGCGGCGCACATACTAAAAGGATGACAAAATGGAGGCTTCACAACAAGAGCTTTACAGCTGAATTTCTGTGTAAAAACTGCAGAAGAAACTTTCTTGGCAGGGTGTCTTTTAAAAAGAAATATGATTCTGTATCGGTTAAGAAAAAGATAATTGAGAAAAAACAAAAAGCAGCGAAAGACGAAACTTCATCTAATGTACAAATTATGTGAATCAATAACAAAACAGGTCGGTATGATTCCGACCTGTTTTTAATAATTTAGTTTAGAAAATGTTTATAAAGATAATATATTAATATTTTGGGAAATATAAATTTGCTGAAACTTTTGGTTTTCTTATAATTATCACAAAATAAATATATTATTTCATAATTATTTCAATGTTATTTCATATAATTTTCACTTTTGGAATTTATTATTACAACATCAAAATAATACAGCGAAAGCTGGTATCACAGGAGGCATCGTTATGTCAGATATTTTTGAAAATAATAATGAATACGGCAAAGACAATTTTTCGGACAGCCCATCGGAAAATTCTGAATTTGGCGGTACAAATTCAGCACAGCCGGATGATATTTTCAGCAGTTCGAAGGATGATACTTCATCCTCATCTGAGGAAAGCTCATATGAATGGAATTCAAAAAAGGATGATGGCTTTTCTAACACAGAATATCATTATTCATATGTAAACGGCAACAATGAAAATGCGTCGCACAATCCAAATAATTATGAAAACGCTTATTCATCGGAACCGTCAAACAATAATTACGATACTTCATCCGTTTCGGACAGCACAAATACTTCATCACAGTACGGTAGCAGTTCGGCTTATAATAATTCATACAGCGGATACAGCGGTCAGAGTACGTATAATAATTATTCAAATCCACAGTATTCAAATACCTCATACAATCCCAATACTGTTTATTCTAATGCACCAAACGTAAAAAAACAAAAGGTAAAAAAGGCTAAGAAGCCGGCTAAACCCGCGTCAAGAGGATTTATAGCCGCAATGCTTATTCTTACAATAATCGCTTCTGCGGCATTAGGCTTCGGCGGAGGATACCTTGCAAACAATTTGGATAGTTCTTCAAACGGAAGTATAAATATTAATAAGGTATCGGCAAGCAACACCTCAAATAACAGCAAACAATCGACAGGCACTACATCTGAAATAGTAAAGAAAACCGCTGACAGCGTAGTTGAAATTGCAACTGAAAGTGTTGTTACGGGAAACTTTGCACAGCAATATGTTCGTAATGGTGCAGGTTCGGGAGTTATTATATCTGAGGACGGATATATCATCACAAACTATCACGTAATTGAGGGTGCAAACAGTGTTACCGTAACACTCCGCGACGGTCAGAAAAGCTACACCGCGGCTGTTATCGGCAGTGACTCAGATAACGATATTGCTCTTTTAAAGGTTGATGCAAAAGGTCTTAGCCCTGCAACATTCGGTGACAGCTCATCACTTGCAGTAGGTGACTATGTTGTGGCAATCGGCAATCCTCTGGGAGAACTCGGCGGAACGGTTACAGACGGCATAATCAGCGCCCTCGCACGTGAAGTAACGATAGAAAACAAGAATATGACTTTGCTTCAGACAAATGCACAGATAAGTCCCGGCAACTCAGGCGGCGGACTTTTCAATTCAAACGGAGAGCTTGTCGGTATTGTAAATGCAAAAGACAGTGCAACTGAAGTTGAGGGTATAGCATTTGCCATTCCAATAAACAATGTGCTTGACATAATCAATGACTTAAAATCCTACGGCTATGTAACAGGCAAGATTGATTTGGGAATGCAGTTTGCGGATATTAACTCCAACGAAACCGCATTCTACTACGGTGTTAATAAAACCGGCTGTTATGTTTTGTCAGTAACAAGAGGCTCAAATGCTGAGCAGGCAGGTTTCAGAACAGGAGATTTGGTAACCAAAGTAAAAGGTACCGAGGTTTCTACATCATCAGATATTAATAAGGCTCTTGAAGACTCCAACGTAGGCGATAAAGTAACATTTACAGTTTACCGCAGCGGAAAAACGATTGACCTTGAACTGACTCTTGCAGAGTATGTTCCGTCAAGTGCAGGAAACGGACAGTCAGCAACAGAACCGGCGCAGGATAATTCTGACGATTCCATCTGGTCACAGATGTTTGGCTGGTAATGTTTTTTTCATAAATCCCTCTCCTAAACAAAAATCCCGACATATGTCGGGATTTTTGTTTTATAGTATTCTTCTTAATTCATTATTTATTTTCTTCCATAAATTTAAGCTGTTTAACAATCATATTGGCGCACATATAAACATTTCCGCCGCCCATAGTAAGAATTAAATCGCCTTCTTCTGCGTTTTTGCACACATAGTCCGTAATTTCCTCAAAAGTATCAAGGCAAACCGAGTTCGGAACTTTTGCGCCTAAGTCCTTAGAATATATATTATAGGTGTTTGTTTCTCTAACGGGGAGTATCTCAGAAATTATTGCAACATCGGGAATTTTAAGAGCCTCGGCAAAATCATCAAGCAGCATAGCTGTTCTTGAAAATGTGTGAGGCTGAAAAACTGCCCATACTTTCTTGAAACCCATATTCATTGCGGCGTTTAGTGTGGCCGTAAGCTCCGTCGGATGATGCGCAAAATCGTCTGCGACGGTAATTCCGTCAGGAGTTCCGAGAATTTCAAATCTTCTGTGAACGCCGCCGAACTTATGCAGATTTTCCGAGATTTCGTTCGGAGTAGCGCCCAGATAATGAGCCGTAGCCGCAGCGGCGAGCGCATTGTATATGTTGTGTTTCCCCGGTACGATCAGTTTAATATTTGTAATTTTTTCACCCTTGTAAAGCAAATCAAACTGCTCGTGGACTCCCTTATCTGCGCTTATGTTGACAGCTCTGTAATCGCAGTTTTCGCCGAAACCAAAACTGATTTTCGGTATTTCAGCGTCTTTGACCGAGTCAATAGTATTTTCATCATCGCCGTTTATTACAAGCAATCCTGTTGTCTGTTTTGAAAACTTGTTAAATGACTTTTTAATATTGTCAAGATTTTTAAAGTAATCAAGGTGGTCTGCGTCAATGTTAAGTATAATTGAAATAAAGGGGTTTAGTTCAAGGAATGTGTCAACATATTCGCATGCCTCGCACACAATAATATCGCTGTTGCCAACATAGCTGTTGCCGCCAATAAACGGCAGCTTTCCGCCTATAATTGCAGAAGGGTCAAATCCGCTTCCGATAAGTATTTGTGAAAGCATAGCCGTTGTAGTAGTTTTTCCGTGTGTACCCGAAACTGCAATGCTTCTTTTGTATCTTCTTGTAACAACGCCCAGCATAACGCTTCTTTCAATGCAGGGAATACCCTGTTCAACTGCGGCTTGGCGTTCGGTATTTGTATCTTTGATTGCGGCTGAATAAACAACCAGTTCCGCACCGCTGATATTTTCGGCTTTATGCCCCATATAAACGGGAATGCCGTAGCCTTTAATTCTGTCAAGAGTATCGCCCTCGTTCATATCAGAACCCGAAAGCTCAAAACCCTCGCTTCTCAAAATTTCAGCCAGCGGACACATACCGCTTCCGCCGATTCCGATAAAATGTATTCGCTTAATATTATTTAAAAGACTGTCGTAGTTCACAATAGTCCACTCCATTTCATTATATGTATCTTATATCTTTATTATTATAAAGCTAAAACAGCAAAAAATAAATACCTAATTTAAAATTTAAGCTATATTTTTTAATGTTGCCAAATATTGATAAGAATGATAGAATATAATCAGAATATTTTGGTGGTAAAATTATGGATTTAAAGAAAAATGAAATTATAAAATTAACCATAACTTCCGCTTCATCGGAGGGAAGCGGAGTGGGAAAAGCAGATGACGGAACGACCGTATTTGTACCGCTTTCAGCAATAGGTGATAGGCTTGAAGTTCGGATACTAAAGGTTAAAAAGACTTATGCTTACGGAAAAATTGAAAGAATAATAACTCCGTCGCCTTCAAGAACAGAACCTGACTGCTCTCATTTTTCAAAATGCGGAGGATGTGTATGGCGGCATATAAGCTATGATGAGGAATGTAACATTAAGCAGCAGAAAGTCATTGACGCGGTAAAGCGCATAGGCGGAATTGAAAATGCGGTGTTTGCGCCTATAATCCGTTCGGATAAAATTCTCAGATACCGAAACAAGGCGCAGTTTCCGATTGGCAGGGATAAGGACGGAAATATTTTAATCGGATTTTATGCTTTTCACAGTCACAGAATTATTGACTGCGAGGATTGTGTTTTGCAGCCCGAAGTTTTCACAAAGGTAATGGATATTACTCGTCGGTTTATTAAAGAAACAAATGCCGATGTGTATGATGAAGCTACAGGAAAGGGAAGACTGCGCCATCTGTACATTCGTATAGGAGAGGTTACAGGCGAACTAATGGTTTGCTATGTAGTAAACGGAAACGGACTGAAACAGGAAGATGTGCTTGTAAAAATGCTCAGAGCCGAGCTGCCTATGCTGAAAAGTGTGATTATTAATTCCAACAGAGAAAAAACGAATGTGATTTTAGGTTCAAAAAACAGGACAGTCTATGGAAAAGGATATATAACCGACGAGCTTTGCGGCCTAAAATTTAAAATATCACCGTTTTCTTTCTGGCAGGTAAACCGCCGACAGGCAGAGAAGCTGTATAACAAGGCGAAGGAATATGCAAATCTTGATTCCGACGAAATTCTCCTTGATTTATATTGCGGAACGGGTACAATAGGACTGACAATGGCTAAGGACTGTAAAATGCTCGTCGGGATTGAAATTGTTGAAGAAGCAATAAATGACGCGGAAGAAAACGCAAAAGTAAATGGAATAGATAATGCGCGGTTTATCTGTGCGGATGCACCGAAAGCAGCTGAAAAGCTTAAAAATGAGGGATTGAAACCCGATGTAATAATCCTTGACCCGCCAAGAAAGGGATGCGGAGAGGAACTCGTAAATACAATTAATGAAATGTCGCCAAAGCGTGTTGTATATGTATCGTGCGACCCTGCAACGCTTGCGAGGGATTTAAAGTATTTTTCGGAGCATAATTATTATGTAAAAGAAATTACTCCATGTGATATGTTCAGCCGTACTGCTCACGTTGAAAGCGTATGCCTGATAGAAAGAAAATATTAAAGCCAATTAAATCAAGGAGATAAAAATGAAGTATCACAAGCTGATAGAAAATGCAGCAGACCCAAAGGGTTTTTGGGGCAGACTTATGATTAAATCAATGAATAAAAATCATTCCGAGCTCACTGATTGGGGACTTTGCCACGTTGAAATAAATAGAAATTACACCATACTTGATATAGGCTGCGGAGGCGGAAAAACCGTGTCCAAGCTGTGCGACAAAATCGGAAACGGCAAAGTTTATGGAATTGACTGCTCAGAGCTGTGCGTAGAAAATTCAAAAAAACTCAATAATAAAAACGTCATTTGCGGAAAAGCCGTAATCACGCAGGCGTCGGTGTCAAATTTGCCTTTTGATGTAGATAGCTTTGACATTGTTACAGCGGTGGAGACCTATTATTTCTGGCCGGACAAGCTAAATGATTTGAAAGAAATCTACAGAGTATTGAAGCCCGGAGGAAAGCTTCTGCTTGTGTTTGAAATGCTCAAAACAGATGATGATCCGTTTAAGTGGGAAAAGGTTGAAAAAATAATAGGAACAAATGCTGTTAAAAAAGAAGAAATAAGCGATATTTTGTACAGAGCAGGATATATTAATATACAGACGTTTACAAAAAGCGGTACAAGCTGGTTGTGCGCAACAGCCGAAAAATCATAAAGGAGTAATTTATGAAAGCATTGATAACCGGTGCAAGCTCGGGAATAGGAAAGGAAATAGCCAGATATTTAGCCTCATTAAATTATGATTTAATTATTGTTGCCCGCAATATGGAAAAGCTTTATGAGCTTCGTGACGAACTTAATAATGTTGATGTAAGAGTAATTACGCTGGATTTGTCGCGCGAGCAGGACAGTTTGGATTTGTATGAGCATTTAAAGGATGAAAAAATTGATTTTTTAGTCAATAATGCAGGCTTCGGCGCATACGGAAAGTTTTGTGACGTGCCTCTTGAAAAAGAAATAAACCTTATTCATACAAATGTTGTAGCCGTTCATGTTCTGACAAAGATGTTTTTGCAGGATATGATAAAGCGCAACAGCGGTTATATTCTCAACGTAGGCTCTGCCGCAGGCTTTCTTGCAGGCCCCACATTTTCGAGCTATTATGCCTCCAAAAACTACGTAGTACGCCTGACTGAGGCTATTCACGAAGAACTAAGGCGGGATAAAATCAATGTGGGAGTATCTGCGCTTTGCCCGGGTCCTGTTCAGACAAATTTTAATGATGTTGCCAACGTAAAATTCTGCATAAGAGGGCTTACTCCCGAATTTGTTGCAAAATATGCCGTTGATAAAACCTTTAAGCGCAAAATGATAATCACACCGGGTGTTGAAATGAAGGTGACAAAGTTTTTACAGCATTTTGCAAGCGAGAAAATGCTTACCCGAATTTCATATAACGTGCAAATGAAAAAGAACGGGTCCTGACCACATATTATTTATTATTGTACTCAAAAAAATCAAATAAGTATTGAAAAAGCACATAATAATCAGGAGGTGAATAAATGAAATTCATAAAACGTATTATTGCATTTGTCAAAAGTATAATTGACAGATATGAACCTATAACAAGCAAGTGCAACCACGATAACATCTTTGCAATTGCGGGACAGTCTGCTTTCTTTATTATTTTATCCTCAGTACCGCTTGCAATGTTTATTGTTTCACTGCTACAAAACCTACATATACCTGTTGATTTTTTTGAATTGGCGCTAAGCGGCATTTTTTCGGATTCTATTGTAAATCAGGTTTCATCGTTTTTAAGTAATGTATATGAAAGTGCTGTGGGAATTTCATTTATCACTTTAATTATTACGCTTTGGTCTGCGGCGCAGGGAATACACGCGCTTACAAACGGACTTAACAGAATTTATGATGCATATGAAAACAGAAACTGGTTCTTTCTTCGCATCAGAGCAATGTTTTATACGATTGCTTTTTTTGCAATAATACTTGTATCGCTTATAATCATAGTTCTCGGCTCAACAATCAACGAATGGCTGTCGACGTATCTTGTTTATGTGCCCGATATTATAGCGGTAATTTTTCATTTACGGTATGTTTTAATATTTTTATTTCTTACAATCTTGTTTGCACTGGTTTACCGTAATTTCCCGAATATATCCAGAGAACAGCACAAAGAGTACGGAATAAAATATCAGCTCCCCGGAGCATTTTTATGTACGGTTTCGTGGTATGTTTTATCCTTTGGTATTTCGATTTATGTCGGTGATTTTAACGGGTTTTCCGTTTACGGCGGACTTACAAAGCTTGCAGTAATAATGGTATGGCTGTATTTTTGTATGGTGTGTCTTATGATTTGTGCAGAGATTAATTTCGTTTATCATGATAATATAAAAAATTTCAGTTTAAAAACAATGATAATTAAGCTGAGAAAAAAGACAATATCAAAGAAAAAATAATTATTTAATTTTTGCCCGTCAAGCATTTGCCGGGCATTTAATATTATAAAAATAAAATTTTCAATTTTTTGCAACCAAAACAGATTTTTATGCGTATTACTAATGAAGGAGGGGGAAGTAAATGGCAGAAAAGCTGTTTGCGCAGCTTACATACGAACAAGCTGTACGCAAATATTCTGATACTGTTACCGGCATTTGCGTTATGAGACTGCAAAATATGGCGGATGCTGAGGACTGTTATCAAAATGTTTTTGTCAAGCTGTACTACAAATCCCCCGAATTTGAAAGCGATGATCATCTCAAAGCATGGCTTATTCGCGTTACAATACGCGAATGTACAAGCTATATGAGGAAAATGCGCAGGCAAATTCCTACCGAAACTTTACATAATGAAAAGATAATGTTTGACTACGACAGCCGTGACATATCGTGGGCGCTCATGAAAACCCCTCCAAAATATCGTGATGTGCTCTATCTTTATTATTGTGAAAAGTACAGGGTGAAAGAAATTGCTCAAATCCTCAAAATTAAAGAAAACACCGTAAAATCTTTACTTAAACGTGGCAGAGATATACTTCGGTCTGTTTATGGAGGTGATAACGCTTGAAAAAACTGAATTTTAATCACCTGAAAAATGTAAAAACACCTGAAAGCTGGATAGAAAAAGCAATTAATATTCCGCAACAGAATAAAAAACCAATTCCATTTTACTTCAGACCATATGTTATTGCTTCTGCGGCTTGTTTTGTGTTTTGCTGTGTAGTAAGTTTTATAATTTTTGTTAATTTCAACAATACTGCGCCTGTTCCGGTGACTCCTGCGCAAAAAACATCTGTTTCCGAAAACAGTAATCAGAGCAGTTTTCCTGATAATAACGCAGAGTTATTTACGTTTATACAGGCGACTTCATCGGATAACGGCAGTACCTCTGCTGAAAACGGCTCAGTCGGAGTCAACGGAAATTCTGTATTAACCAATCCCGACTTTCCCAAAAATTCAGGTAATCCATCATATCCAATAAATGAAACACACTCTAATTCATTAAATGATACCAAAAATCCAACAACGAAAGCTGTGTCTCCAAACAGTACCGATCCTGAAAACAATACTCCATCAACAACGCGTCCCAACAAAGTGACAGAACCTCCTGAACCCACGGTTATTCCGACTGAGCCTTTTACAGACTATCCTGCGGTAAATCCTACGATAGAAAATCCTACAGTGGCATGGAATCCATCAGTAGCAGAAGATCCCAGTGTGCCGGGTTATCAGGATAATAAGGATAAATTTTGCGGAAACATTTATTTTATCGCAAAGAAAAACGGTATTTTAAGCAAAAACAGTAACATTTTCTGTCATATCGAATCGCTTGAAGGAATTTCTTACACAGTGCGTTACTCTAACAGCGAATTGGTTTATGACATTACCGATTGCAATGGCAGTTATTATGGCGTTTACAATCCATCTGACCGCTCCATATACCTTTATAAAGGACAGTATGATATAACGTTCTACGATTCATTTGGTAATTCTGTTAAACGTCGTTTCTATCTTGGAGACGATAACATATATTTTTATGAATAAAGGAGAGAAACCAATGAAAAAGAATTCAATTAAGAAAATTACAGGAATTTCATTATGCGCGGCACTGGTATTTTCAAGCAGTTTTTCCGTAATTGCCGTTAATAAAGACAGTACGGATAGCGCGTCGTATCAAACAGCAGAAACTTCACAACCTGATAATAATCCTGACTATTCAATGTACAAGGCTACGAGGCTCCCAAAACCGCTGAGCCTTGATGAAGAAACTGAAAATCAGATTAAAGAGGACTATTTAAAGAAAGTAAATGTAAACGGTGAAAATTATACTAAAGAGCAGGTTACGGTTAATTTTTACGGAGGCTTGGGTGACGATCAAAGTTGGCTGGTTTTTACCGAAGTTGAAGGAATTGAATATCCTGAAATGATGTGTTATGACCAATTGGGCAGATACATATATGTTTACAGCAGCGGCAGAGATGTAAAGCTTTATAAAAACCATGACTTTTATTCAATAAAAGCATTATATGATGACGGTGAATTTGAAGATTTTCAGTTAAATAATATTGCATTTTTGCTTCACCTTCAGATCCTTCCTGACGGGGACAAAACAAAGACAGATATTGAAAACCTAATACATACTGCAGAGACAGCAGGAAATAATTACACCCCTGAATCGTTTGAAGCATATATGAAAGCATATTTATACGCAAAAAGTGTAATTGAAGATGAAAATGCAACTCAGGAAAAAATAAACAAGGCATATTATGAGCTTGATAATGCAATATATAATCTTGTATTATGTGATTGGGATAGAGATAAACTTATTTTATGCTATTCTTACGGTGAGGAAATTTTAAATAATTATACTGAATATTTCAGTGAGGAGTCAATAAAGAATTTAAAGACCTGCATGCAGGGTACTCCATTTGCGTTATATTATGCTAAATCCCAGGAAGAAGTTGACAAAGCAGCAAATGACCTTGAAGCAGTTTTAACAAATCTTGAACAAACCGTTGAAAATCCGGATATTGTATCATATAATGAAACAAAGAAAACCAATGAAATTTTAAAAGATTACTTTGGAAAATTATATGATTATTATGGAAAATTATATGATAACGAATCAGAGGCACCATACTGTATTAACTCTCTTCCATTATTTAAAGATTTTAACGGTTACAGGCTCGTTTCTGCACATTACAACGGTTATTTTACACAGATTAATTCTATTAGAATGGGAGATTACATTGTAGAGAGTAATAATCTCTATGCTCCGTCGGAACTTGCTTGTATGGCAGTTAACAGCCAAACCGGTGAAGTGATTACTCTTGAAAAAGCAATTGAAAACGGAATCGTTGACCTTGATAAGCTGTTTGAATGTTACGACAAAACATATTTTAATTTTAAAATGTATTTGATTGGCGACGCTGATTATGACGGCAGACTTACGGTTAAGGATGCAACATTAATTCAAAAAACTGCAATCGGAATTTTAGAAGAGGATAAAAAAGACCTTAAAAAAGATTCTGCCTATGATTTTAACAAGGACAGCAGAGTAAGTATTCTTGATACAACGGAAGTTCAAAGAAAATTAATTTTATAAAAATTAATACTGGTTATTAAAATTAAATCATTATGATATAAGTATATTTATAATTAATTTTGAGGTATGGATTATGATTAAAAAAATGAAATCTTTATTATTGTTTGTCATTATAATATCTTTGAGTATTTCATCAATGCTGTATGTATCTGCATATGAAAATATTTCTTATTATGTACCGGGAGATGTTGATAATAATAAAACAACAGATATTAGTGACGTTACATCAATTAAAAAATATATTGTAAGCGATACTGTCTTATCTGATAAAGCTTTGAAGGCTGCCGATTTTAACGGTGATGGATTTGTTGACGTAAAAGATGCAACTGAAATTCAAAAATACCTTGTTGATATAACTTATGATTGTTTTGTATATCCTGATAATGGTTATTTGTTATATGACGGCGGTAATTTTGAAAACATACCCGAAGAAAATAAAATTAATTTTGAAGAAGTTTTGAATAAACGTAACGTAATTTTTACAAATGAACGCGGACAGAACGGATACGGTGAAATTGCACTAATAAAGTCAACTAACGAATTTTATGCGTTGTTTAACGTATATTCTCCGGAATTTGATGATAAGTTTTTCAGTGAATCTGCTTTGGTAGTATGGCTTGCGACTGATGCAAGTTGGGATTATTACAGAAAAATCACTTCAGTCGGTGTACAGGACAATGCACTGCTCTTAGAAGGCAAGACAGAATTGACTAATGCTGTTTCACCAATGCCTGCATTTTGGCACTTGTTTTACAAGGTAAATAAAGCTGATGTAATCGGCACAGATAAGATTTTGTTTAACTGCAAAACCATCTATAAAACAGTCGATTAGTATAATGATAACAAAATAGTTAATTGATTCATTTTTTCCTCCGTTTCGGTGATAATAATATTATCATATTATCGAAACGGAGGTTTTTTTATGAGCAAATCAAAAATTTTCAGACGTATAGTTTCTTTTGTGATAGCTTTATCAATGATAATTACATTAATTAATTTCAGCACTATTTCTGTTTGTGCATTTGATACCGATTACGTAAATGAGGAGGGAATGGATCTTGGCTACAGCATAATCAACGGATACTCAAAACTCAGCGTAAAAAACGATTACACCACCTTTGAAAAATCAGCTGTTTACAGCGGTCTTGACATTTCAAGTCCGTATGTTCTAGCAGTTGCGGGATTATTTTATATTACAAACGGAGTTGATCTCGACAAGGTATTTACCGACAATACCTATGCGCTAAGCACCATATCAAAGCTTAATTCGTTTTTATCTGCAATGGGAGTAAAAAACGAGCGCGCAAAAACCTTAAAGACAGAACTGGAAAAGTCTGGCGCAAATATTACATCTTCATTTGACACAGCGGGAATTTTCATTATTGAAACCGACAGCGACTATGCGCTCAATCTTATGAATAACGAAGATGTTGACTTCGTGCTTGCAGGCGGAGAAGTGCCGAAGTCAATGAAAGACTTGAATTTTGACGGAAAATCAGATTACAGCGACAGCTTGTTAATTCAGCAGTATCTTGCTAAAATTCTGAAATATCAAGATAAGGATGAAGACGCTTATATTCAGTTCGCCTGCGATGTAAACCAAGACAAGGAAATTAACATCCTTGATGCGTCATATCTGCAAAAATAATGTAATATACTTTTAAAAATCTGAGAAATACAGGCTGTATCACATAATTTGCGATACAGCCTGTAAAATTATAAAAATACTGTTCTTATCAGTTGATAAGATGAATAATAATTATAATTATGAAATTACTAATCTAAATAAATGTCTTGACATTTTAATATTATAGGTATAATATGCATATAGTTAGATATAAAACAGTTTTATATCAAATAGTTTAATATTTAACAATTTACTACAAATAGTTGCGGAGGTGATTTTATGTGCGAAGAATCGGACTTGAAGATTTATTCAATCGGTCATGAGATAAAGGCAATCAATCATGTAATGCAGAGAAAAATGCTTGCGTCTGCCACCGATAAGGGAATTGACAAGGTTACGGTTATGCACGGATGGATAATCGGCTATCTATTTGAAAACAAAGACAAGGATGTTTATCAAAAGGATATTGAAAGCAAATTCGCCATTTCGCGGTCAACGGTGACGAATATATTAAAGCTTATGGAAAAGAAAGGATATATACGACGAATTTCTGTTGACAGTGACGCAAGGCTGAAAAAGCTGATTCTCACTGACAAAGGAGCTGAAATCAATTCTGTTCTCACACAGACGATTGCAGACAATGAAACACGTTTTAACAGCGTGCTGACGGACGAAGAGCGAAAAACGTTTATCTATTTGATAAGGAAGCTCAGAAACGGGCTTGAAAACGGCTGATTTTATATTGGAAGGAGTAATATGATGATTAAGACTTTAGGCAGGCACATAAAAGGCTATGTCAGAGAATCAATTATGACGCCGCTTTTTATGATACTTGAAGTTATAATGGAAACAATAATACCGTTGCTTATGGCTTCGATTATAGACGACGGCATAAATAAGGGAGATATGGAGCACATAATTACAACAGGCTTATGGATGCTTTTATGTGCGCTTGTCGGGTTGTTTTCAGGAATAATGGGAGGCGTTTATGGCGCCAAGGCGTCGGCAGGTTTTGCGCGCAACCTGAGATATGCGATGTTTACAAACATACAGACATTTTCATTTGCGAATATTGACAAATACTCGACCGCAGGTCTTGTAACGCGAATGACTACCGATGTAACAAATCTGCAAAACGCTTATCAGATGATATTAAGAATGTGTTTCCGTGCGCCGTTCAGTCTAATATGTGCAATGGTAATGGCATTTTTAATCAACGCAAAGCTTGCGTGCGTGTATCTTTTTGCAATAATTTTGCTTTCGGTTGTACTGTTATTTCTTATGAAATCCACCTATAAGTATTTTAATCAGGTTTTTGAAAAATATGATGAGCTTAATGCGAGCGTTCAGGAAAATGTATCATCAATCAGAGTAGTAAAAGCGTTCGTAAGGGAAGACCACGAGATTAAAAAATTCAACAAGGCGGCAAACAACCTTTACAAGCTCTTTGTAAAAGCCGAGAATGCAATGGTATCGGTATCGCCCATAATGATGTTTACGGTTTATGGTTCAATCATAGCAATAAGCTGGATGGGAGCAAATATGATAGTGAACAACGAGTTCACAACAGGCGAGCTCACCAGTATGCTTACGTATTGTATGAATATACTTATGAGCCTGCTTATGGTGGCAATGGTATTTGTAATGATAACAATGAGTCTTGCCAGCGCAAAACGTGTTTCAGGCGTACTTAACGAGGAATCAGACCTGACAAATCCGCAGGACCCTGACTACAGAGTTACAGACGGAAGCATTGATTTTGAAAATGTAACATTCAGTTACAATGCAAGCGGAGAAAAGCCTGTTTTGAAAAATATTGACATTTCAATAAAATCTGGAGAAACCATCGGCATTATCGGAGGTACGGGAAGCTCCAAAACAAGCCTTATAAATCTAATCGGCAGACTTTACGATGTCACGGAAGGCGCAGTTAAGGTAGGCGGAAAAGATGTCCGCTCCTACGACCTTGAAACTCTGAGGGACGAAGTTTCGGTAGTTCTCCAGTCAAATGTGCTGTTCAGCGGAACAATACTTGATAATCTTAGGTGGGGCAACGAAAACGCGACTGAAGAGGAATGTGTCAAAGCCTGCAAACTTGCCTGCGCAGATGATTTTATACAGTCGTTCCCCGACAAATATAATACTTACATTGAGCAGGGCGGTACAAACGTATCGGGCGGACAGAAGCAAAGGCTTTGCATAGCAAGGGCATTGCTCAAAAAGCCGAAAATACTGATTCTTGATGACTCAACAAGCGCAGTAGATACGGCAACAGACTCAAAAATACGCAAATCATTCAGAGATGAAATTCCCGATACAACAAAAATAATAATTTCTCAGCGTATTTCAAGCGTTGAAAGCGCAGACAGGATCATTGTAATGGACGACGGCGAGATAAGTGCCGTAGGAACTCACGAACAGCTTCTTGAAACAAGTCCGATTTACAGTGAAATATATACTGCCCAGACAGGCGGAAGCGGAGATTTTGATGAGAAAGGAGAGATGTAACAATGAGAGGACCTGCCGGAAGAAGAAATTTTCAAAAAAGGCCGAAGGTAGAAAATCCGGGAAAGACCCTTAGACGGCTCTTAAAAATCACATTCGGCAATCATAAATTGCAAATCATTGCGGTGTTCATTTGCATAATAATCAGCGTACTTGCAAACGTACAGGGAACATTGTTCATCCAGAATTTGATAGATGATTATATAACTCCTTTGCTCGGAACACAAAACCCTGATTTTACACCTCTTTTGCTTGCAATAGCCAGAGTTGCATTCTTTTATCTTCTCGGAGCGGCGGCAACATACACATATTCAAGAATAATGGTATATGTAACTCAGGGTATTATGCGTGATTTAAGGTGCGATATTTTCTCGCATATGGAAAGTCTGCCAATTAAGTATTTTGATACTCACGCCCACGGTGACATAATGAGCGTATATACAAACGATGTTGATACTCTCCGACAGATGATAAGCCAGAGTTTGCCGCAGATTTTTTCAAGCATAATAACTATCGTTGCGGTAATCGTAAGTATGGTAAGTCTTAGCATACCTCTTACATTTCTCACCTTGGTAATGGTAGGGGTAATGCTCTTAGTAACACAGAAGCTCGCATCTAAAAGCGGAAAATATTTTCTTGCCCAGCAGACTGATTTGGGAAAAGAAAACGGCTATATAGAAGAGATGATGAACGGACAGAAGGTCGTCAAGGTATTTAACCATGAAAAGAAAAGCATAGAGGAATTTACGGAACTCAATGATAAGCTCTTTGACAGCGCATACAACGCGAACAGATTTGCCAACATAATTATGCCGATTAATGCACAGCTTGGAAATGTAAGCTATGTATTTTGCGCGATTTTCGGAGGCATACTTGCATTAAACGGATTTGCAGGATTTACAATCGGAAAGCTTGTCAGCTTTTTGACATTTAATAAAAGCTTCAGCCAGCCGATAAACCAGGTTAGCCAGCAGTTTAACAGCATAGTAATGGCTCTTGCGGGTGCAGAGCGCATATTTAAACTGCTTGATGAAAAGAGTGAAGAAGACAACGGATATGTAACGCTTGTAAATGTGACAAGTGAAAACGGAAAGCTGACAGAAACCAAGGCACGCACAGGACTTTGGGCGTGGAAGCATATTCATCAGGCAACCGGAGAAGTTGAGTATAAAGAGCTTAAAGGCGCAATTGTAATGGATGACGTGGATTTTGGATATACCGATGAAAAGATAGTATTGCACAATGTGGATCTGTACGCAAATCCGGGTCAGAAAATCGCATTTGTAGGCTCTACGGGAGCGGGCAAAACCACCATAACCAATCTTATAAACCGTTTTTATGATATTCAGGACGGAAAAATAAGATACGACGGCATAAACGTTAATAAAATCAAAAAGTCAGATTTAAGGCGTTCACTCGGAATTGTTTTGCAGGATACGCATTTATTTACGGATACAGTTATGGAAAATATCAGATACGGACGTCTTGACGCTACCGATGAAGAGGTTATTGCGGCGGCAAAGCTTGCAAATGCAGACAGCTTTATACGCAGACTGCCTGACGGATACAACACAATGCTGAAAGGCGACGGAGGAAATCTCAGTCAGGGACAGCGGCAGATGCTTGCAATAGCGCGTGCGGCGGTAGCAGATCCGCCAGCGCTTATACTTGACGAGGCTACAAGCTCAATTGATACCAGAACAGAAAAAATGGTTCAGGACAGTATGGATAAGCTTATGCACGGCAGAACAACCTTTGTAATTGCCCACCGACTTTCAACGGTAAAGAATTCCGACTGTATTATGGTGCTTGAACAGGGCAGAATAATTGAGCGCGGAACACATGAGCAGTTATTAGAGCAAAAAGGCAAATATTATCAGCTCTATACAGGCAAAACAGCATAAAAATCTTAGACACCGCAGAACTCTCTGCGGTGTCTTTTTTTGCGTAAAAAATATGAAAAATAAAAGTTTTAGAAAAATTGCGTATAATAATGCAATTTTTTAAATTTTTGTAGGTATAGGTGGAGGAATATGTAGGAAATTATGTCTTTAATTTAAAAATGACCCAAAATTTCCTCAATTATATTAATTAATTTACAGGAATTTATCAGTTTTTTGCCCATACAACTGTGCAGAATATATTATTTTTTATGAGTTATTTTGATGTTATTGTACAAGTTTTTAAGCTTTTTGCTCTATTTTTACTTTTTTTGCGGTTATAGTTTGTCATAATATGGTCTGATTTGTTTTATTTTATAGATTGGAGTTGATTATTATCAGAACACAAAGAAATATTTACAAAAGAAAAGACGGTCGCTGGGAGGGCAGGTATTTTAAAGAATATGGTGCTGACGGCAAAATTAAGTACAATTCGATATATGGCAAAACATATACCGAGGTTAAAGATAAACTTGAAAA
>CANQMH010000041.1 GCA_947624865.1 uncultured Clostridia bacterium
CAAGACCGCCAAAAACTACCGCCTGTATTAACTGCGGCGCATGCGTAAACCATTGCCCTCTGCGGCTTGATCCGCGTGAAATTTCAAAAGCATACAAGCTTGATTTGTGCGATGAGCTTAAAAAGCTGTGCGCCGATTTATGTATGGAGTGCGGCTGCTGTGCGTATGTCTGTCCTGCAAACAGGCAAATTGTCCAGACCAATAAGCTTGCCAAGGCTAAATTAAATAAATATTTAAGAGAACAAAAGGCAGAAAAGGAGGACAAAAATGAATAAATTTATATCCTCTGTTTCTCCTCACATTTCATCTTCGAGAACGACGCAGAAAATTATGCTTGACGTGCTTATAGCATTACTTCCCGCCGGTGTTGCTTCAGTTATAATTTTCGGGGCAAGGTCGCTTCTCGTTATCGGCGTGTGTGTTGCCGTATGCGTTATATCAGAGTGGGTGTTTGAAAAAATATGTAAAAAAGATAACACTGTACCTGACCTTTCGGCAGTTGTAACAGGCGTTCTGCTCGCCTACAACCTGCCCGTATCCATTCCGCTGTGGCAGGCGGCTTTCGGCAGTATGTTCGCGATAGTTGTTGTAAAACAGCTATTCGGCGGAATAGGTCAGAACTTTGCGAATCCGGCAATTACTGCAAGAATTGTGATGATGACGGCATTTTCGGGAACTATGACAACTTGGACGTTTCCCGATGCATCCTCAAGCGCAACTCCGCTTGCGCTTATGTTCAAGGGAGAATTTAATTCTCTGCCTTCCTACACTGATATGCTTTTAGGATTTCACGGCGGATGTCTTGGAGAAACCTGTACGATAGCTCTGCTTGCAGGCGGAATTTACCTTATTGCAAGGCGTGTTATAACCTGGCACACACCTGTTGCTTTTATCGGCACGGTACTTGTTATGTCGCTGATTTTTGACAAAGCGCCGCTCTATCAGCTTATGTCAGGCGGACTTATTATAGGCGCATTCTTCATGGCTACCGACTATGCAACAACTCCATGCACAAAATGGGGCAAGGTTATTTTCGGCGTAGGCTGCGGTCTTATTACAATACTAATCAGATTCTGGGGTACGTCTCCAGAGGGCGTGTCGTACTCAATTCTGCTTATGAACATTTTTACGCCCTACATTTCAAGGCTTACACGCTCAAAGCCTCTTATCGGAGGTGACAGGCGGTGAAAAACACGTTCAAAGAAATCATAAAACCCGTGCTTGTGCTGACCAGCATTTGCCTTGTCGTGTCGGCACTGCTTGCATATGTAAATACTGTGACCTCACCGATTATTGCAGAGGCTGAGCAAAAGGCGGCGCAAGAGGCTATGGCTGAGGTTTTGTCGGAAGCAGACGCGTTTAAACAGGTTACCGTTGACGGTATGCCAGAGAGAGTAACCGAAATTTATCGTGCCGAAAACGGTGCGGGATATGTGTTTATGCTCACGACAAAGGGTTATGGCGGCGATATGAAGCTGATTTGCGGAATTAAAGCTGACGGCGTAATTGAAGCCTGCAAAACGCTTTCACACGCAGAAACAAGCGGACTCGGCTCGAAAACCGCCGATGACGCCTACAGAAGCCAATACAGCGGAAAAACCTCAGACACACTCAGCGAGGTTGACGCAATTTCGGGAGCAACAATTTCTTCCACAGCATACAAAAGCGCAGTTGAGGACGCCTTTGCGGCGTTTAATGCGGTAAAGGAGGCAGAGTAATGAACAAAAGACAGAATTTTTTAAAGGGTATCATCAAGGAAAATCCCGTTCTTGTCCTTGTGCTCGGTACCTGCCCTACGCTTGCGGTTTCAACAAGTGTTACCAGTGCTCTCGGAATGGGAGCGGCGGCTACAGTGGTACTGCTCTGCTCAAATATTGTAATTTCAGCTCTGCGCAAGGTAATTCCGGATAAGGTGAGAATACCCTGCTACATAGTCTTGATTGCAGGCTTTGTAACAATGGTACAGATGCTTGTCAAAGCGTTTGCTCCTGCACTTGACGAATCGCTCGGAATTTATCTTCCGCTTATTGTAGTAAACTGCATCATACTCGGACGTGCCGAGATGTTTGCAAATAAAAACAAGGTAATTGATTCCGCAATAGACGCACTCGGAATGGGTGCAGGATTTACTCTTGCCCTGCTTCTTATGGCTACAATCCGCGAGGTGCTCGGCAACGGAACCTGGATGGGAATAGAGATTCCCGTGCTTGCCGACAATAACATCTCAATTATGACGATGGCACCGGGAGGTTTCCTTGTGTTCGGTATTCTTATTGCGATTGTAAATAAAATTACCGGCGGCAAAAAAACCAAAAAGGACTTCGGATGCGCAGGCTGTCCGTCGGCTGAAATCTGCGGAAAAGCCTCCTGCGGAGAAAAGGAGGAAGCTAAATGACAAAATTCATTATAATTATGCTTTCAGCTGTCTTTATAAACAACTATGTATTGTCACGCTTTCTCGGAATTTGTCCGTTCCTCGGCGTATCCAAAAAGCTCAATCAGGCGACGGGAATGAGCATTGCGGTAATTTTTGTAATGCTTATGGCTACCGCTGTTACCTGGCCGATTCAGACTTACCTGCTTGACCCGAATAATCTCGGCTATTTACAGACTATCGTCTTTATACTCGTAATTGCGGCGCTCGTTCAGCTTGTAGAAATTATATTAAAGAGGTATATTCCTTCGCTTCACAAATCTCTCGGCGTTTATCTTCCTCTGATTACAACAAATTGCGCCGTACTCGGCGTTACCATTCTTAATATTGACGAGGGATATACCTTTGCAGAGTCTATGGTAAATTCACTCGGAAGCGGACTCGGATTTTTCCTTGCTATGGTAATGTTTTCGGGCGTTCGCTCAAGAATTGAGGGTGCAGATATTCCAAAGGCGTTTCAGGGACTTCCGGTAACGCTTGTGGCAGCGTCAATAACATCACTGTCGTTCCTTGGATTTTCGGGCGTTATTGATAATCTTTTTGCGTAACGGAGGTGCTGATAATGAATGAAATTTTAACTGCGGTCATCCCCGTTGTGATTATCGGCATAATCTGTGCCGTTGTGCTTGTAGCAGCTTCAAAATTTATGGCTGTAAAGGAAAACGAAAAAATTCCTGAAATTCGTGAGTGCCTGCCCGGTGCAAACTGCGGAGCCTGCGGCTTTGCAGGCTGTGACGGTTACGCAAAGGCGCTTGCCGAAGTTGAGGGCACGGCAACAAACCTCTGTGTTCCCGGAGGCGACTCCGTTTCACGAAAATTAAGTGAAATCCTCGGCGTTGAATTTGAGGATGTTGTTGAAAAGGTTGCCGTTGTGCATTGTGCAGGCGACTGCAACTATACTCAGGACAGAGTTGAGTACAATGGTATTGAAAGCTGTGCTGCGGCAAAGCTGCTTTTTGGCTCTAAGGGAGAATGTCCATACGGCTGTATTGGACTCGGCGACTGTGTAAGCGTTTGTCCCAACAATGCTATTTGCATTGAAAACGGCATTGCTCACATTAATACGAGGCTGTGTGTTGGATGCGGACTTTGTACAAAAGCCTGTCCCAATCACCTTATTTCATTGATGGATGATATTGAAAGAGTTGTCGTAACCTGCAGTAACAAAGATAAAGGCGCACTGACTCGCAAGGCTTGCAAAAACGGCTGTATCGGATGCAGAAAATGCGAAAAAGTTTGCCCTTTGGGTGTGATTAAGGTTGTTGATAACCTTGCCGTAATTGACTACTCAAAATGTCCCGACTGTGATGACTTCGGAGTATGCGCAAGGGAATGCACCACAGGCTGTATTGTTATTTCGGATTTCAGCGGTTTTCATCGTGTTAAAAATTGATAATAATATTAAAACTATTATTTTACAACCACGACTTTATCTGTCGTGGTTGTTTTTAATTATGCAGTTATATCATCAATTGCATAATAAATCGTTTTTTGATATTAAAATAATAAATGATTTACAAAAAGTCAATATAATGCATACGGTCAATGGTTTTGTGCAAAATATATATTAAATAAAAGAAATGATTTATAAACAATAATCAAGCTGTAAAAAGCTATATCGGCATTGCTTTGATATAAGTCTTAATAATAAATCAATTGATTACTTTATAAATATAAAGCGATTATAATCGGAGGAATTACAATGAATATTTATGATTTCAAGGTAAAAGATGCAAGGGGAACAGAAGTCGCGCTCTCTGATTACAAGGGCAAGGTCCTGCTTATAGTCAATACGGCAACGAGCTGCGGCTTTACTCCGCAGTACGAAGGTTTGCAAAAGCTGTACGAGAAATATCGTGAACAAGGTTTTGAAATTCTTGATTTTCCCTGTAATCAATTTGGCAATCAGGCGCCGGGTTCAGAAGATTCAATAGTTAGTTTTTGTCAGCTGCGTTACGGTGTTACATTTAAGCAGTTTGAAAAAATAGAAGTTAACGGTGAAAACGAAAACCCATTATATACCTATTTAAAATCGCAGAAAGGTGGAATAATGGGAAACAAAATTAAATGGAATTTTACCAAGTTTCTTGTAGACAAAGAAGGAAATGTAGTCGAACGCTATGCTTCTACGGTAGAGCCTGAAAAAATAGAGAGCAGAATTAAGGAATTATTGTCAGTAGACTATGCCTATGCAAACTAAAAACCCTGCCCTATGAAAATAGGGCAGGGTGTGCAGTATGGCGAAAAATACGTCATAAATATCGATTAAATTTTTATCAGCATTAAGTATTAATCAAATCCTTAATTACTTCTCCTGCAATAATTAATCCTGCAACCGACGGTACAAAAGCGTTGCTTCCCGGCACCTGTCTGCGCTGTATGAATTTTCTTGCGGTGTCCGTCGGACTTATGCAATTTGTATGACTGCTTATTTCCATATCGTCAATAGGGGTGATAGGCTTTTCCTTAGAATAGACGACTTTCAGATTGAGTACTCCGCGTTTCTTGAGTTCATATCTCATAACTCTTGCAAGCGGACAAACAGATGTTTTGTAAATATCTGCAACTTCAAATGCCGCAGGATCCATTTTATTGCCTGCTCCCATAGAGCAAATAATAGGTGTATCAGCAGCCTTTGCATTCATAACAAGCTCAATTTTTCCTTTTACCGTATCAATAGCGTCAACAATATAATCGTATTCCGAAAAATTAAAATTATGTGATGTTTCAGGCATATAGAATGTCTTGTGTTTAATTACTTTAACATCGGGATTAATTTCATAAATACGCTCTTCAGCTACATCAACCTTATATTTGCCTAATGTTTTATGAGTTGCATAAATCTGACGGTTAATGTTTGTAAGGCATACTTTATCATCATCAATTAAATCAATAGCTCCGAGTCCGCTTCGTACAAGTGCCTCAACGGTATAACCTCCAACGCCGCCTATTCCAAAAACAGCAACTCTTGAGTTTTTGAGCTTGTCTATTCCGTCTTTGCCAATAAGTAACTGAGTCCTTGAAAACTGGTTTAACATTCTTAATTCTCCCAAATATAAAATAAACCTTTGTTCACTGATTAAACAAGCATATATTATATATCCAAATTAAATTACATAGTTGTTAACGTATTTATCTCTCTGATTATCCAGAATATCCTGAAGCGTAATTCCGTCCAGATATTCGCAAATTACCTTTTTTAATCCCTGCCATACAGGAAGAGTCATACACTCACTGCTTCGGTTACATTCTATAGGGTCGCGGTCAAGGCAGGCGACAGGGGAAAGGCTTCCCTCAGTAAGCCGCAGAATATCTCCGACCGTATATTTCTCAGGAGATTTAGCCAGCTTATATCCGCCCTGATAGCCTCTGTTAGTGATAAGAATATCTGACCTGTTCAGAACAGGAACAATCTGTTCAAGATATTTTTTAGATATATCCTGACGTGCCGCAATATCCTTTAAAGCAATGTATCCTTCGTTTTGATGTTCCGCAAGGTCTAAAAGCATACGCACAGCATATCTGCCTTTTGTAGAAATTTTCAATTTAACACCACCCTTTAACTTTTAACACTATAATATCATAGATTTAATAGGTTTTCAAGTGTGATGATATAAGCATTGTTTATAGACCTGCAAGTGATAAAAACTCCGCACAGATAAATTTTCTGTGCGGAGTTTTTATAAGCTATAGAGTTGTAAAATAAACCAATAAACATATTTAGACAAAAGGTATGAGCAAAATCATTTTTCAGCTTATAAGCCCATAGTATTTATTATTCAGTTATTTTAAGAGAAATGTCAAATGCCTTTACCGAATGAGTTACGGCACCCATAGAAATAATATCAACGCCTGTTTCGGCAATTTCACGCAGAGTTTCGTCTGTGATTCCGCCGCTTGCCTCAAGCAATGCTCTGCCGTCTGTAATTTCAACAGCTTGTTTCATAAGCTCAGGGCTCATATTGTCAAGCATAATCACGTCAACATTTGCATCAAGCGCCTGCCGGAGTTCATCAAGATTTCTTACCTCAAGCTCAATTTTAGTCATATGTCCGAGTTTTGTTCTGAGTTTTGCAACGGCGTTTGCAATTCCGCCGCCTGCGTCAACATGGTTGTCCTTCAGCATAGCTGCATCGGATAAATTGTAACGGTGATTTTTTCCTCCACCGACTGTAACGGCATATTTTTGCAAAGGTCGCATACCCGGCAGAGTTTTTCTTGTGTCGGCAATAGACGCTTTTGTACCTTTTACAATTTCCACAGCCTTATTTGTAGCAGTCGCAACACCGCTCATATGTTGAATAAGATTTAAGGCGGTGCGTTCGCCTTTTAAAATAGTACGTGTTTTTCCGTGAACCTCTGCTATAATATCGCCTTTTTTCAGCTTGTCGCCGTCGTGCTTGTAGACTTTTGCATCAAAGCCTGTCGGCTGTAAAATCTCAAAAACTCTGAGCGCAACATCTATTCCGCAAAGAACTCCGTCACTTTTTGCAAGAAATTTAGCTGTGTTTTCCTGTTCTTCATCAATGAGATAGTCTGTTGTTGTGTCAAGATAGTTAATATCCTCCAGCAAGGCTGTTTTAATAATGTTGTCAACGTAAATACTGTTTAAAATCATAGGTTAATGCCCTCCCGTACTTCATCAAGAATTATGCTTGCAACAATGGCAATGCTTCTTGCTTCAACAAGGTCAGAGTTAATTTCATAATCCTCGCTGAATAATTGATTGAGAATTTCCTCAACTTTTTTGTAGCTTTCATCATATTTTTCAGGCTTTGGAATTACAAAATATGTGTCCTGCAAAATTTCACGTATCAGAGAACGGAAGCCCTGCGGCATAGGCTTTCCTGAAATGGATTTATGAGCAGGCTCTGAGCCGAGCGGTTTTCTTCCGTGCTGTTTAATTCTGTTTGTAATGTCCTCTGCCGCTGAACGTGAAAAAACAAGTGCTTCAAGCAAAGAGTTGCTGGCAAGGCGGTTAGCGCCGTGAACTCCCGTGTGTGAACATTCTCCTGCGGCGTAAAGTCCGTCAATTGAAGTTCTTGCGTCAAGGTCAACATTGATTCCGCCCATAAGATAATGCTGACAGGGAAAAACAGGAATTCTGTCTTTCGTAATGTCAACTCCCTCTTCAAGACATCTTTCATAAATCATAGGGAAGCGCGCCCTTATAAAATCAGACGGCTTGTCCGTTATGTCAAGATAAAAATTTTCGCTGTTTGTTTTTATTGACTCGCGTATAATAGCGTCCGATACAACATCTCTGGGAGCAAGCTCGCCGCGGCTGTCGTAATCAAAGGCAAATCTTCTGCCGTCGCAGTTTAACAGAACAGCCCCCTCGCCGCGTACAGCTTCGCTAATCAGAAAACGCTCGCGGTCTTTTTCGGCTGCAAATGCAGTAGGATGAAACTGAATCCGCGACAAATGGCTTATTTTTGCCCCGAGCATATACGCAAACGCAATTCCGTCGCCTGTTGCTATTGCAGAATTGGTGGTATATTTATAAACTCTGCCTATTCCTCCTGTGGCAAGAATACAATAGCTGCAACCGTAATAACTGCTTTTTCCGTTCTTTAATATGCTTATATAAAACCCGTTGAGAACTTTCTTAACTGAATAAACAAGTGCGTTGTCACAAATAGTAACATTGTGGTGAGTACGCACAACCTCAATAAGTCTGTCAACAATTGCCTTGCCCGTTGAATCCTTGTGATGAACTATTCTGTGGCGGCTGTGACCTGCTTCAAGAGTTTTGCACATTGTTCCGTCGGGATTAAGGTCAAAATCAACGCCCAGCTCTTTAATTTTCAGAACATCCGACGGTCCTTCCAAAACAAGTTTTTCAACTGCTGAAAGGTTGTTTTTATATTTGCCTGCAATCAGCGTGTCTGTAATGTGCAGTTTGTAATCATCGTGAACCGTATCAAGCACGCAGGCAACCCCGCCCTGAGCAAGCGAACTGTTAGACAGCGGAAGCTCTCGCTTTGACACGAGCAGAACATTTATATTTTCAGGAAAATTGATTGCGGCATAAAGTCCTGCTGCGCCTGTTCCTACGATTATTACATCATACTTTTTATCCATAAAAAGACCTCTGAATAAATTATTAAAAATAATGCAAGTCATTCATTTACAAATTTATGTTTATATATTATACTACTAATTGGCCGAATAGTAAATAACAACTTTAGAAATAAAAGGAATAAAAAATGGAACTAAAAAGCAATGAAGAAAAAATTGCAAGAGCGCTGCTTGTCAGCGTAGATACAGAAGAATATGATGCACAAGCCTCTTTGGCAGAGCTGTTTGAGCTTGTTGAAAGCGCAGGAGCAGAGCCTGTATTTTCGGTAACTCAAAATCTTAATAAACCGGAAACAGCAACTTATGTGGGTACGGGAAAGCTTGCAGAAATTACAGACATCTGCGTAGCGCAGGACATTGACATTCTTGTGTTTGACAGCGAGCTTACTCCGACTCAAATTAAGAATATAGAAGCCCAAACCGACGTAAGAGTTATTGACCGCACTACTCTGATACTTGATATTTTTGCACAGCGAGCGCGTTCAAAAGAGGGAAAAATACAGGTTGAGCTTGCCCAGCTTAAATATATGCTCCCAAGACTTACGGGCAAGGGTATTGCAATGTCAAGGCTCGGAGGCGGTATCGGAACAAGAGGCCCCGGCGAAACTAAACTTGAAACAGACAGACGGCATATAAGGCGCAGAATGGAAACTCTGAAAGAAGAACTGTCAGATGTTGAAAAACACCGCACTATGCTCAGAAAAAGGCGAGAGAAAGACGGAATCATTACCTGCGCAATTGTGGGATATACAAATGCAGGAAAGTCAACTCTGATGAACTGTCTTACCAACGCAGGAGTGCTTGCTCAGGATAAGCTCTTTGCAACGCTTGACCCGACCTCTCGTGCGCTGAAACTGCCCAGCGGCGTAACCGTAATGCTGATTGATACCGTAGGACTGGTGCGCAGACTTCCGCATCATCTTGTCGAGGCATTTCGCTCAACGCTTGAGGAGGCGGCGCAGTCGGATATTATCCTCAATGTATGCGACGCTTCAAGCGAGGAGTCGAGAACCCATATGCAGGTGACAACGGATTTGCTTGAATCTCTCGGATGCGGTGAGACGCCGATTATAACTGTACTTAATAAATGTGATTTGATCCAAGACGGCACGATTGCTCAGGACTTTAAATCATATGTAAGGATAAGCGCGAAATACGGCAGTGGAATTGATGAACTTCTGAAAACAATAGAAGATAATCTTCCGGTCAGATTAAAAAGAGTAAAGCTGTTAATTCCGTTTGCCGATGCAGGCGTTATAAACGAAATACGCGTTAAAGGAACGCTTATTTGTGAGGATTACGTTGCAGAGGGCGTTGAAATTGAGGCAGTTGTTGATGAAGCCCTTTATGCAAAAGTAAACAAGTTTGAGGAAAAATAAGTCGAATATTATTCAATAGTTGTATTTATGTTGAAAATATTAGTAAATACTGGTATAATTATTAAAAATGAGGTGTACGGTTGTCTTTCTTTGAAATGATTACATCATTTGACTTTAATATTCTGGATTTTATACAAAGTACAATGAGGTGTGGTTTCCTTGACGGAGTAATGACATTTCTCAGTTGTATCGGAAATGCAGGGGGTATTTGGATAATTGCTGCGGTAATTATGCTGTGCTTCCGCAAAACCCGTGCAACGGGAATAATGGTACTTTGTGCTGCATTGGCAGGATATTTAATCGGTGAAATCGCTTTAAAAAATATTGTATGCCGTCCGCGGCCGTTTGTTATCAACAGCGATGTGGTACTGAATATTTCACCGCCGTCGGGTTACAGCTTTCCGTCAGGGCACAGCTGTTCTTCATTTGCCGCGGCAACTGTAATGATTGTTCGTGACAAGCGGTTTGGAATACCGGCACTGATTATTGCATTTCTTATTGCTTTTTCAAGAATTTACAACTATGTCCATTTTCCGTCCGATGTTTTATTCGGTATTCTGCTTGGCATTGCCTGTGCAGTAGTAACGATTATTGTTTTCAAGAAAACAAAACTTGACGTAAAACTTTCGGGCGACCTTAAATATAAGAAGGCTGATAGTAATGACTAATAACTACCGATATGTCGGAAAAACCTCAAAGGATAGTTTTCTGATTAAAGGTATCAATGTGTTTTCTGAAAAATGGAGACACGCAGGCGGATGTGCGACCGTAACAAATCCTCAGAATGGCAAAACCTATGTGTTTTCAAAGTATATCAGCGGCGGAGTAGAATTTGTCGCAGGCAAGGACTCAAACGGCTATTGGCTGTTTTTTGTTAAAATATAGTTTTAATAATATTATTATTTGGAAATGGAGTTTATCGGGAATATGTGTAATGAGAATTTACTCGCAAGCAATTTATTTGATTACAGCAAAACCATTGCAAAACCGCTTCTTGAAACTGTGGAATATCCTTGGGAGGCTTTGCCTAAAATCAAAGATTTTATTATTGAGCTCGGCAAATCGCTTGACCCTGAAATTTATGAGCAGAGGGGAGAGAACATATGGGTTGCTAAAAGCGCAACGGTATATCCCTCGGCATATCTCGGAGGACCTCTAATTATTTGCGAGGACGCAGAAGTGCGCCATTGTGCGTTTATCAGAGGAAGCGCTATTGTCGGAAAGGGCGCGGTTGTAGGCAACTCCACAGAACTTAAAAATTCAATTCTTTTTGACGGTGTTCAGGTGCCGCACTACAATTATATCGGCGACAGTATTCTCGGATATAAGTCGCATACGGGAGCGGGTACAATTACGTCAAATTTAAAGAGCGACAAAAGTCTTGTGACCGTACTTTGTGACGGCGAAAAGGTTGAAACCGACGTTAAAAAATTCGGTGCAATGCTCGGTGACTTTGTTGAAGTGGGCTGTAACAGCGTGCTTAATCCCGGCTCAATAATCGGCAGAAATACAAACGTATATCCGCTTTCGTTTGTGCGCGGTTATGTTGCCGAGAACAGCATTTACAAGCGACTGGGTGAAATCGCCGAAAAAATATGATTTTTAACATCAACATACATTGTAAAATTGTGTGTTGATGTTTTGTTATTTCTATTATAAAAGTAAAAATTGTCGTATTATGTTTTGAAGATTTGGGGTAAACCATAAATAAAACTATTGATTTTATTAATCTTATATGTTATAATGTACAAGAATTGCAAGAAGTCAAGTGCGTGCAATTAAGTGAGCGGCAGGCCCTGTGCGATTGGGGTCTGTGAACCATGTCAGGCGGGGAACCGAGCAGCATTAAGCAGTATTGCCGATGCGATGCAGTAAGTCTGTCGTTCACTTATTTGCACGATTGCCGTTGTTTCGGCTGACGGCTTGCATTTTTTGTTGATGCGGAGGTGATTTTTTGTATCAGGTTCTATACCGTAAATGGCGGCCTCAGACATTTGATGATGTTTCAGGACAGGAACATATTACAACGACCCTTAAAAACGAGCTGACTGCGGGCAGATTAAACCATGCCTATCTTTTCACGGGCTCAAGGGGTACGGGAAAGACCACCTGTGCAAAAATTCTTGCCAAAGCTGTAAACTGTCTTGATATTCAAAACGGAAATCCCTGCGGCAAGTGCGAAATCTGCCGCGGAATTGATGACGGAAGCGTGCTTGATATTGTAGAAATGGACGCGGCTTCCAACAGAAAAATTGACGACATACGCCAGATTGTGGATGAAGTGCAGTTTAAGCCCGCAAAGTGCAAATACAGAGTTTATATTGTCGATGAGGTGCATATGCTGACTACAGAAGCGTTCAATGCGCTTTTGAAAACGCTTGAAGAACCTCCCGAACACGTTATTTTTATTTTAGCTACAACAGAGGTACATAAGCTGCCTCAGACTATTTTGTCACGCTGCCAGCGTTTTGATTTTCACAGAATTCCTCCTCGTGCAATTGCAGACAGACTTCTCTTTGTTGCACGTCGGGAAGAAGTAAATCTTTCTGACAGCGCAGCAATGCTGATTGCCTCAGTTGCCGACGGTGCTTTGCGTGATGCTCTGTCGCTTTTGGACAGATGTATTGCAATCAGTTCTGATATTGATGAAGAAGTTGTCAGAAATGCCGCAGGACTCGCGCGCAAGACCTATCTATTTGAGCTTGCGGCAGGTGTAATCAATAAAAATACTGCAAAATCACTTGAAATTATTGACAGACTTTACTCCGAGTCAAAGGATATGGCGCGCCTGTGTGATGAATTGATTTCTCATTTCAGATCGCTTATGCTCATAAAATCCGTAAAAAATCCAAGAGATATTCTTATTATGTCTGATGATGAATATGAAGAATCACAGACTCAGGCTGACTATCTTTCACTTGCTGACATTGTTTATTATATGGATGTTTTATCCCGAGCATATCAGCGTATGGGGCACGGCACAGGCGACAGAACAGAGCTTGAAATGGCTATGGTCAAGCTGTCATCGGCAGAGATTGACGGTACAACGGAGGCACTTGCCGCAAGAATTACCGCGCTTGAAAAAGAGGTGAAAAAGGGAATATCCTCAAACTATTTGCCGAGTGAAAGTGCAGAGGATGTTAAGAAATTAAAATCTGAAAGCAAAAAGCAAACATCTGTGCCAAAACAGACAGTTCAGGGACCGAAAGAAACAGAGATTATTGAGTCATCTCCTGATATAGATGAGGACAGACCTGTGCAGAAAGCTCCTGTTACAAGACCTGCACCTACTCCGTCTGCAAATGCAGTGCGTACATCTGCAAATTTGGAAGAGATATACAGAAATGCAAAACCGTTTTCTCAGTGGGTAGATGTAATAAGCAATTTGAAGCCTGTTTCAAGGGCAATTGCGGCGGCATTTTCAGATTCAACGGCATATGAAAGCGGAGGATACCTGCTTATTGACACAAGCAATGAAATGGCGTTTGAACTGTTGAAAAACGGAAGCAGACGTGAGGAAATCCGGAAAATAATTCTTGAAACTACGGGCAGAGTATATAAACTCGGACCGTACAAGCGCGTAGAGGATAAAAAGGAAGAAACCGACCCACTGGAAACCCTTAAAAAGGGTCTTGAGGGAAGCGGAATTGAAATAACTGAAGAATAAAACTGAAAGGAATTTAATATTATGAAAGCAAGATTACCAAAGGGATACGGAAACGGCGGAGCAAATAACATTCAGCAGCTCGCACGTCAGGCACAGAAGCTCCAGGATGATATGGAAGCTGTTTCGGCTGAACTTGAAGCAAAGGAATATGAAGCAGCCGCAGGCGGCGGTGCGGTAAAAGTAACTGTTACGGGTAAAATGGAACTTACAAAGGTTGAAATTTCACCAGAAGTTGTTGATCCCGAAGATGTTGAAATGCTCTCCGACCTTGTAATTGCAGCAGCAAATGAAGCACTCAGGTCAGCAGCAAAAGAAAAAGAAGAAAAAATGGAAACTATTTCTGGCGGACTTAACATTCCGGGAATGTTTTAATTATGGCTCAGTATAATGTGGCTCCGCTGGAAAATCTTGTGGAGCAATTTGAAAAAATGCCAGGTATAGGACATAAAACTGCACAGCGTCTTGCATATTATGTGCTGAATCTGTCAAAAACACAAGCAGAGGAGCTTGCGGACGCCGTACTTGATGCACATACAAAAATTCATTATTGCAGCAAATGCTGTAATCTTACGGATAAAGAGCTTTGCCCGGTGTGTGCAAATCCTGTAAGGGACAATTCAATTATTTGTGTTGTTGAAACCCCCAGAGATGCAACTGCTGTTGAAAACACTCACGAGTTTAAAGGCGTTTATCACGTTTTACACGGTGCAATTTCTCCGCTTAATGATATCGGACCGGACAATCTTACAATTAAGCAGCTTGTTGCAAGGCTTTCGGATGATACGGTTAAGGAAGTTATTATGGCAACTAATCCGACTGTTGAAGGCGATGCAACTGCGCTGTATATATCAAAGCTGTTAAAGCCCATGGGAGTAAGAGTGACAAGACTTGCCTACGGAATTCCTGTGGGCGGCGACCTTGAATATGCAGATGAATACACGCTTGCAAAGGCTTTGGAAGGCAGGAACGAAATATAATGAGTTCACTAAAGACTATTGCACAGAACAAAAAGGCTCATCACGATTATTTTATTGAGGAGACTTATGAAGCAGGAATTGAGCTGTGCGGAACGGAAGTAAAGTCTGTCAGGAACGGCAGAGTTAATCTGAAAGACAGCTGGTGTTCAATTGTTGACGGAGAGATTTTCGTGAACGGAATGCATATTTCGCCTTATGAGCACGGAAATATTTTTAACCGCGACCCAATGAGGGTTCGCAGACTTTTGATGCATAAAAAGGAGATCAACCGTCTTTACGGAACCGTAAAGCAGACTGGATATTCACTGATACCGATTAGCCTTTATTTCAAGGACAGCAAGGTTAAATTACAGATCGGTTTGTGCAAAGGCAAAAAGCTTTATGATAAACGTGAAGATATGGCAAAGCGAAGCGCAAAGCGTGATATAGAACGTGCAATTAAAGAGCAGTCAAGATTTTAATATATTATCTTATCTGCTCAAAATATGGGGGTGTAAAGGCTTCGACGGGGATTGTAAGCTTTGATAAGCGAGCGGCGGTGCGGAACCGCCATAAAATCCGCATTTTAAAAATAACTGACAACAATAAAGTTGCATTAGCAGCTTAATGCTGCTCGTCCCTGCATAGAGTACCGCGGCTGTGTAAGGGGCGTCGATTAGCGGTAAATGTGAATAGGGAAGTGCTCCGGGCCCTGTCACACATCAGGAGCTGCCAAGCTGCATAGCCTGTCGTTGGGCGATGCAGCAAGGGAGATTTAAAACATCGACTGCGCTCGGAGAAAGTCTTTGTAAGCAGTTTTCGGACAGGGGTTCGACTCCCCTCACCTCCACCATGTTAGGCGTATAAAAAAGATGCATTCGCCTTAAAGCCCGATTCTATCGGGCTTTTTTGCTGCCTGAAACGCTGTCAGACGGTTGTCATATCCGTAGATGCATTTGGGCAATTTTCAGAGTTTTAAGTAAATGAACTCTTACAAACACAATTTAATATGATTTTATAAGCACATAGATATTAAAAATAGCAATCGTTTTAATTATAAATTTAATTAGAACGGTTGCTTTTTTATTTTACCCTAAAAATTAAGTATACAAGGAGTAGTAACATGAAAATCAAAAACAGAAGTCCTACAAAATTCATTATTTGATGAAAAACAAAATTAGGGAGTGTTAACTTGAACGAATTTGAAAGACAAAGGCGAATGGCTGAAAGTACAAAAAAGATGTATCCTCCGGGAACACGAATTGAGCTTATCAGTATGAATGATCCATACGCACCTATTTTGCCCGGAACAAGAGGAACTGTTGTTGCAGTCGATGATATGGGAACCCTACATCCTAATTGGGATGACGGCAGAACACTTGGGGTAGTACCTGGTGAGGATGTTTTTAGAAGGCTTACTCAGGAAGAAATTGAAGCTGAACAGTTATCGGATGCTGAAGATGTATCCGAAGCTTTGAATGAAGATAACAGAATGAATATGGGAATGTGAGGTGTTGTTTTAATATTTTATGGTCGGATGACATATGCCGATAAGATTTTTAGATATGTTTGCAGGTATAGGAGGTTTCCGTTCAGGACTTGAAGCCGTATGCGGTTTTAAGTGTGTAGGATACTGTGAAATCGATAAATTTGCAAAGCAGGCATACGAAGCAATGTATAAAACCAAAGGAGAACTGTATTTTAATGATGCAAGAAAAATCCTACCCGAACAGTTACCCGATATCGACCTTATTTGCGGAGGATTTCCCTGCCAGTCTTTTAGTATTGCCGGAGCAAGGAGAGGTTTTGAAGATACGAGAGGAACGCTGTTTTTCGAGATTGCTCGAATTGCTGCCGTTAAAAGACCTAAGTATCTCTTCCTCGAAAATGTTCCCGGCTTGCTTAACCATGACAAAGGCAGGACGTTTGAAACAATCCTCAGTACGATGGATGAGTTGGGGTACGATGTCGTGTGGCAGGTACTTAACAGCAAAAATTTCGGAGTTCCCCAATCAAGAAACAGGGTGTATATTATCGGATATCTTAGAGGAAAATGTGCCGGAGAAATATTATCTTTCACGAAAACAAGCGGAAAAGCTCTTGTACAAAGGAAGTCCGGCAAACAGGGAGAAAGAATTTACTCGTCAGACGGATTAAGCTGTACTCTGACAAGCGGTGGTGGGGGTTTTAGTGGTAATACAGGACTTTACTTTATTGAGGACTTCGGACTACAGATAAAGTCCAAAACTAAAAGCGGTTATCAAATAGCCTATCCTGGTGACAGCATTGATACAGCTTTTTCAGGGAAAAACACAAGGCGCGGCAGAGTAGGAAATCAAATTGCCCATACGCTGACAACAAGCAGTACGCAGGCATATTACTTTATTGATTTAAACCCTGATCCAAAACTCACCGAAATTGCAAGATGTATAACTGCACGGCATGATTCAGGAATAGGCAACAGAAAGGGAGAGCATTCAGGTGTATTTGTTGAGGATTTATCCGTACTTGATGAGCAGAATGATAACGATATTTTTGCAGTTGTATTTGTAGATAAGGACGGCAAAGTCCATATCGGCAGAATACGAAAACTCACGCCTCTTGAATGTTGGAGATTGCAGGGCTTTACCGATGAACAGTTCTGCAAGGCGCAGACAACAGGACTTTCTGACAGCAGACTTTATAAAATGGCAGGAAACGCAGTAAGCGTTCCTGTTATTTCTGCTTTGAGCAGAATAATTTTAGATATTGAGGAAAGGAATAAAATGTAAAAAGTAATTATACGAAGGAGTGAAAAACCATATGATTGGATTTATAATCGGTCTGTTCATTGGAGGCTTCATAGGTGTTAGTATAATGTCACTATGTAATGCAGCCTCCAAAGCAGATGAACAGATGGAAAAGTACAATAGCAAAACAGAATAATTAAGAAAATAATGACTGATATCAATCGTTCCTTTAGCGATTGATATTGGCTTACCATATATATCAGCCGTTGATTGAGTTTAAAAGACTTATTCAACGGCTTTTTTCGTTTCAGGGACGATTGATATTTGTTTCGGATTGGAGTGATGAATATCAAAACACCTGTAACGTGGGTAGGTAACAAAACCTCAATTTTGCCGATACTCTATGCAGTTTTTCCGTTGGATTACAGAAGATATGTTGAACCGTTTGGCGGTTCGGGAGCTGTTCTGCTCGGGAAACCGACGCCGGATAATTTTGAGGTGTTTAATGATTATAACAAAAACCTTGTCAATCTCTTTCGCTGTATGAAAGAGCGGCCAATGGCTTTAATTAAAGAACTCGGTTTTTATTCTTTGAACTCAAGAGATGATTTTAAAGCTATTAAAAGTTTCTTTAAGCGTGAGAGTTTTGCAGATAAATTTCTTGATGAGGAGATTGAACTCACAAAAGTAATTTTACCGGAACCAAGTGCAGAGGAAATAATTGAACTTTACAAAAATGCAGTAAATGACTATGACATCCGCAGGGCGGCAATGTTTTTAAAACTTCTCCGCTACAGCTATTTAAGCTCAGGTAAGAGTTATGCATGTCAGCCGTTTTCGATCCGCAGCCTGTTCAGACTGATTGAAGATGTCAGTATTAGATTATCTAATGTAGTAATCGAAAATCAAGACTTCGAAACTCTGATTAAGCATTACGACCGTAAGGAAACACTTTTTTACTGTGATCCCCCGTATATTAAAACGGAGCATTTTTACTCCTGCGGCTTTGGTTGGGATGACCATTTACGACTTCGTGATACGCTTTTTGGAATTGAGGGCAAGTTCCTTTTGTCATATAACGATTGTAAGGAAAGCAGGGAACTGTATAAAGGATGTTACTTTCTCGCTTTTGAAAGAGTTCACAGTATGGCGCAAAAGTATGCTCCCGGAAAACAGTTTCCTGAACTGTTAATTTCAAATTATGATTTACTCGAACGAGAGAGATCGATGCCGTATCAGCTCAATTTTTTTGACGCAAATAAAACTACAGAAATAAATACAATTTTAAAGGAGGGCATTTTAAGCCATGAAAAATGAAGTTACAAACAATTTAGTTATGATAGCAATTCCGCTTGACGCACTTATCACATCCGGACTGACATCGAATACACCCGTGCAGGTTTCGGCGGCAAACGGTATAATCTTGATAGAGAGGGACAATGAAGAATGCGAGGAATGTGACTGTATTTGTGATGAATGCAGAGAAAAACTCGGACTTGACGAAAGCGAGGCTGAATCATGATAACAATGTATAGAATCCTCGGCAAAAGGGGAAGAATTACAATCCCTTATGAAATCCGCAAAAGAATAGGTTTTAAGTACAATGATGTTCTTTCCTTTACTCAGCAGGATGATGGCTCGGTTCTTGTAAAGAGAGAAAAGGTGTGCGATAACTGTATTGATATTGCAGATGAATACGAAAGCAATATCACTCTCGAAGATTTTCTTGACAGCTTATCGGACGAAGAACAGAGAGATGCACTTGTACATCTTTCTCTGCTGTGGGCTGAAAAGCGGAAAGGATGATTAAAATGCCAAAGAATACAAATTACAAAAACAACGGTCAAAAAAGAAAACTGCCGTATATCAACGCAAGGATTGATAACTTTGTAGATATTGATGACTGCAATACAAAAGCTTATGCAAGTGTTACTGTCGGCGGAGCAATTGCGATTCACGGAATCAGAGTTATGAACTCTAAAAAAGGTTTATTTGTTGCAATGCCTGCCAACACATATGTTAATGAGGACGGTGAAACTCAGTTCAGCGATGTTGCCCACCCGATTTCAAAGGAAGCAAGAAATATGCTTAACAGCAAGGTTATGGAAGCATATGAACAGGCACTTGCCGAGAAGCAGGATGAGGATGAAATTGAGGACGAGGCTGAAGATGAATCGGAAGGTTTTACTCAGTCAATGTAAGGGTGTAAAAGTTTCTCTGGACATTTCAAAAATTGTAGATATACTTGTTGCTTGAAAGATTAACTATTAGAAGTCAACCCCTAAAATGACGGGAATGTGGAAAAGCAGACGGCTGAAAAGGGTATAGAAAAG
>CANQMH010000042.1 GCA_947624865.1 uncultured Clostridia bacterium
GTCATCGTCCGACATTTCAATATAATGGTATTCCTTTGTCATTGTATCTTTGTCAAGCGAGTAGCAGGAATAATTATTATCAATTTCAATTTTCAAATCTGATAAAATTGATTTCACCTCAGCAAACGCCGAATCCTTGTTCATAAAATCAAGCTCTTTATTGATGCTGTACTTATTGGCATTGTATAAGTCGGAATTTGTATCCAAATTGAATGCATAATATATGCTATCGTATTCGGGTCTTTCATAATGTAACATTGTTCCACCGATTCCGAGGCTTGCTCCCTCCTCATTTCCCATCAAATAATAATCTGTGGTAACATTTCGGCTTAACCCTTCACCGGCACCCTTATAAAATTCATTGGTCACTAATTTTTCGGGCATTAAGACAGACCTACATAGTTTTTCATCAAAAACCCTCAATTTTGCTCCATAAATATCGTATACGGATTTATCTTTTTCATATTCCAGATCCGCATTAATTGTCAGCATATCTTGCAATTTATAATCCAGATGATCCGAATTTTCCAAACCGTTAGCATTTATTGCGTAATCCTTTGAGCTTTCATTACTATCCTTACTACCATTACTGCACGAGCAAAACAATATACCGACAATCATAAAAGAAACTGCCAAAAAAGTTTTTCTATTGTACATAAATCTTTCCCCCGATATTCATATATGCCAAGCAGCATATTATTTAACGAATCAAGGACACCATTTGCCAGAAATCTTCGCAGAACGGTTTCCCATATTGTAAGCAGCAACTCCGCGTGTAATATTCTTAGGCGAATAAGTTGTATAATGATATGATTTATTACCTTTAGTCGATAATGTTCTTGCAGCAGAAACCTTTGTTCCGCTTTTAGTTACCGCATATAATCTAAAAGACCCTGTAATAGTGCTTGGATTAATGTAAGCATACTGCTCAGAATCATCTTTTGTAGCAAAATAGCCATAGTATCCTTTTCTAGCAGATACGCTTGAAAAGCTGAAGTTTGTATTCTTAGCAGATGCTGTAACCGCGCCAATAAATGTCACCATCATTACACATATAGCTAATGCTGTAACCTTTTTAAATAAATTTGATTTTTTAGTTGCATTCATTGCGATTCCCCCATTTTACCTAAATTTATAACCTTGTTTTGCATTTTTCCGGATATTAGTGCAAAACCTACTAATATCTGTGCAAGCACTACGGAAATATGTATTTGCGTAATATTTAACACCATAAACATTAATGCTACACAGATTTCTATACACCATACAATGATTGTTTTCTTTCTGTAAATAATTTTTTCAATTTCATCAAGCGGTTTGTTTTTTGTACCTATTGGTGAAAACAATAGGATTATAACGCTTGACAAAACCAACAACCCCAGACAAATGAATCTATTAATGGCGATAAATTTCATTATCGAAAGAGCTGCCGAGATTGACGATACAGTAAGAATATAACATCGTAATGAAGTGTTTGCGTGATAACCGCCAGAATAAGATCTTAACGCAATAAATGAAACAGTCAATATTATGCATTGATAAATTTCTCCGAACCCTATTCCTAACAGTAACATAGTTACCACATTTAGTAGAGTTTTAAAAAACTGCTCAAATCCGTATTATTATATTTCACGGTCGTCATCTTTAATTACTTTTTTACAAAGTAAGTAATTTGTAACTTTGCATGAAAACTTAGCAAACATTAAAATTTTCTCAGCTTCTTGACAGCTTCAGGTAACTTCGATTGAGAAAACCAGAAATTACAAGATGAATTTGCAGAATGTTTTGCCGAATTATATGCAAGCTTTGCCGCTGCGTGTTCAATTACCTTATTTATCTTTTCCATTAAGAACAACCTCCTTGTCATTTATTTCTTTCGACACGCTAATACTATCATGAAAATCGTAATCAAAACCGTACTTGTAATAATTCACCTATGTTTTTGTAAAAATTTAAAGTTTTACGATGCTTATGTTCATTTTTAGTCTTAAGTATGCTAAAATAGTTCTAAAGTAGGTGAGTCAATGAAATTTAAAATCGCTATTTGTGATGATGAGCAGATTATTTGCTCAACCATGTACAATAAATTGCAAGATTTATCAAAATCAAAGTCGGTTATATTTGAGATTGACTGTTTTAACTCAGGCGAAGAGCATTGCAACGAAATGAAACGCACTGATTATGATTTGCTGTTTCTGGATATTGAATTGCCTAAAATGAACGGAGTTGCAGTAGGACAATATATCAGAGAAACACTTAAAAACGAGAATATACAAATTGCATACATATCGTCCAAACAGGAATATGCAATGGAACTGTTTGAAATGCGTCCCATAAATTTTCTTGTAAAACCATTGTCAAATAAAAAAATAGAGAGTTTAATCGATAAATTTCTACATCTCAACAAAATAGATACAAATGTATTTAATTTTAAAGCAGGGCGCAATTATTACAAGGTATCTCTTTCGGATATTTTGTATTTTTATAGCAACGGAAGAAAAATCAATATTGTAGCGATAAATAAAGAATATGAATTTTACGGCTCGTTAGATAAAATTTACAGCGAAGTAAAAAATAAAAAATTCTTATTTGTCCACAAATCATTTCTTGTTAATTTTAAATATATATGCAAATATCAATATGAGCAGCTTACCATGTCCAATAATAAGATTATTCCCATAAGTCAGTCTCGCAGAAAGGCTGTGCGTTCCATGTTTGTTGATTTGGAGGAGTTGTGATTTTGTATTGACTTTTACCCTATATAACCTCGTATTTCTGTTCATTAATGCGTTTGTAACGTATTTAATGTACCAATTTATGCGATTGTTTTTTAATAACAACTTTACAAGCAAAAAAGCGCCTGTTTTCCTTTATGCATTGTACTACACAATAACAAGTATCGTTTATATCTTTTTTCCCTCTATTATTGTTAATATGATAAGCTCTTTGATAGCAACTTTTCTTATAACACTTTGCTATGATTCAAAATTTTCAAAAAAAATTGTTGTAGCAGTATTAAATTATGTTACTATTAATACTTGTGAAATGATTGTTGGAGCAGTGGTAGGATTAAGTGGCGTAAATATTTTTGAGAGGACTTACTACGGTGATAGTTTTTGCTTGATTTCAGTTGCAATTCTGGAGTTCTTTGTTATCAAAATTATCGGCAAATTCAAAAGCATAAAGGGTGACGCGCCTATTCCAAAATCTTACTTATTTATTGCCATTCTTGTTCCGTGTGTGTCCATGCTATTTGAAACACTCCTGTTTATGCAAGAAAACATAAGTGATGTGATTTATGCTCTTTCATTAATCTGCGTTGTTTCTCTTAATTTCTTGGTAATATATCTTTATGATTCGATTTCGAAACTGTTTAATGAAAAGATAGAAACAGAAATAGCCAAGCAACTTTGATTCCGTTGTTGTCGTAACATCTGCTACCGAATTTGTATTGTGCCCTTGACAGGAATGCAAAAACAAAATAAGGATAATAGCCACGATTTGAAAAATACGGTGAGAGTGAAGAATAGCACATTAGGTTTTTAGGGTGTGTCGGTTTTTCTTTCAAAATGTAAACCACCCCCACTATATGCAAAGAATAAGCAGCGATATATTACCGCTGTCAATCTTTTTACAATGATTATATATTCATTTCTTTAACACGTCTGTAAAATGTATTCGGTTTTAGGTTTAATTCTTTCATTGCTTGTGTTGCTGTAATTTTATTATTTCGCCATCTGGCACAAACCGATTTGAAAAGTTTTTCATCAATTTTTATGGGCGGTTTGCCTTTGTATTTTCCTTGTGACTTTGCTATTTCAATACCTTCTTTTTGCCGTTGCAATATGTTTTCTCTTTCCAGCTCTGCCATAGCAGCAAAAACGGTTAGCATAAATTTTCCTTGTGGCGTTGTGGTATCAATACTTTCTTTCAGGCTTATAAACTCAACATTCTTTTGTGTTAATGTATCTATAATGTTTAGTAAGTCTTTAGTACTTCTTGCTATTCGGCTAATGCTCTCTGTTATAACAGTATCACCATCACGCACAAAAAATAGCATTTCTTTTAATGCTTGGCGGTCTGTACTTTTTCCGCTTTTCTTGTCAGTGAATAGCTTGTCAACTTTCATTTCTTGCAATGCTGCTTTTTGTCTTAATGTGCATTGCTCCTCAGTGCTTACCCTAATATAGCCTATTAACATTTTAATTCCTCCGTTATTTGTTTCATTTGGATATATGACAATATTGCAATATGTCAAACATCGGCTTTTAATTTAATTGAAATAGATTTATAGTCTGTCTTTTAGGTATACCCTATTGACATTTTATAATGCAATTATTAGGCGGTATATTTTAACCGCCTATTTTGCAATGTTGATAATTAGCGCATATGTCCATCATCTCATCAATTAACATTTTAAAAATATTGTTACTGATAATATATGATGAATCACATTCAATAAAATAATCACTATACCAAGTCAACCACAATTTTTCATTTTTATATAGGAAAATCGCATCAACTCGGAATTTATCAACATATATTATTTTTAACTTTGCTTTTGGCAGTGTTTCAAGTTTTATTGTTGTTTTCATTTCAACCTCCAGCCCGTCAAGCCGATAGCACAGCCTTAAATATTAACCGTAATATCTTTGTGTTGGTTCTTCTGTATCAACGCTGAAATGTGTTACTGTTGCCGCTGCTATGGGTTTTATATATTCTCTTAATTCGTTGAGTGAAAAACCATAAGGGAAGCCGGTTTCAAGCGGTATAAGTATTTCAGCCTCATCAAAAATGATGTGCAACTGTTTTAATGATGGGTATTGTTTTCTTATTTCCTGGACGATAATATCAATGTTGGTATTTTCATCTGTGTTAATTGAAATAAATTGTTTGTTGTTGTCCTTTTCTGTAAATTTAATCATCTTTAAAATCTCCTTTGTTATTTTACAGTTTTGATAATTACAAATTTAATGTCCTTTAATAACCAGGCAAAGCTATAAAAAGCGTTTGCGGCTATTCTTCCAACAATTCCTTTAATGAAGTAATTTTCATTTCCATTTCATTTGTTGACATAGTTTTTTAACTCCTTTTATTATTTATTGTGTCGGTGTGTTTCCTTCACTGTCTACATTGTATCACTTAATACAGTGATGCTCAATAGGCAAATATCACAAAGTTAGGAGATGCTATTTGTGCAAGATGTCACTTGATTACGAGATGCTTATGTAATATAATTAAATAAAATGAAAGAGTTAGTTTATATATAAGTCATCATTTATAATATAAATAAGGAGGAATTCTTTTGCCTATTGTTTACAATAAACTATTAAAATTATTATCAGATAATGGTTATACTTCTTATAGAATCAAAAAAGAAAAGTTAATAGGGCAAGGAACATTAACAGCAATTAAAAATGGCACTGGCGGATTAGATGCTAAAAGTATAGCGAAGTTATGCGCTGTGTTCCATTGTCAGCCTGGCGACTTGATGGAATATGTAGAAGATAATAAAGAAATTTTTTTTGATGATAAGAAATAATTTTAAGCAATTCAAAAAAACAACTAAATTCTATTTTTATTTTAATTTGTTAGTTTGGTGGTAATTTTATGAGCAACAGAGAAATAGCAATGAATATTGTTAATACATTGACCGATGAGCAAATAGAGGCTTTTATTACTCTTTTCGCCTCCGAAAATGCACAGGCAATGATGGAGACTGAAAAAATTGCAAATGACCCGAATAGAAAACATTACAACAGTTTTAATGAAATAAAAAAGGAAATATTTGCAAATGAGTAAGAAATACGAAATTGATTTTACCTCTGCATTTTCAAAGGATTTGAAGAAAATCAAGAAAAGAGGATATAATATTGACTTGCTGGAGTCGGTAGTTGATAAATTGCAGACAGGCGAACAACTCGAACCAAAGTATAAAGACCATTCGCTAACCGGTAATTGGAAAGGCTTTAGAGAATGCCATATCCAGCCTGACTGGTTACTTGTTTACAGGATTTATGATGATAAATTGTTGTTAGTCCTGACTCGCACAGGCACACATAGCGATTTAAGATTAACATAAATGGCTTTAGATGTATTATTTCTGTATGGAAATTCCGAATATAAAACTATTAGTTATTATTGACATAGTTATAACCTATGTCACATTATAAAATTATTGATATTATACAATTTTTTGACTTTTGCTATTGACAAATCAAAAAAGATATGTTATAATAAAGAAAATTAAATCAATCTTAACCGCAATGTGCGGAGCGATTTCCTTCATATTTAAGTATTTTAAGGCTGTGCTTGATTGAGTATAAACTGTTAGCCGATTTTGGCTAATAAAAAAATCATACCAAGTCTATATTTTGAGAAAATTAGACTTGATATTGATTTGGTTTTATATTCGATTATGCGCAGCCTTTTTTTGTTTTCAAAAATTTAAATGTAAATTTATATCCATAAGGAGCAAACGAAATGAATGGGAAAAGTCAAATGATTACACAGTCAACTTGGTTTAAAAGCGAATGTGAAAGAGTGTGTTCTAATCAAGATGAATTATGCGATATAGTCTTAGATATTTGTTATCAAAAAGAGGCTTCTAAACAATTTGCATGGGATATTTGTGCCGAAACAATATTGAAAAATCTATTATTACTAAACAATAATACTATACATTATCCTAAACAAGTAAAAGAAAATGAAGATTTTACATACTGCGGCAAAAAATTCACGATGTGTGAAAAAAGAATTGGTGGTGAATTTGAGTGATTATTCTGAATGAAAAAGAATATGCTGAAAACTGTCTCCGAAACGGCTTGATGGATTCAAAACCCTTTAACACGCTTTCTATTCTTGCAAAATATTATTATCATTGTTTCGGCTATCGTAAAAAGAAAATTACATCTCTATTACTTGACTATCTTTCAAAATATTATCCAAGATATGAACTTAATGAATTGAGTTGGCAAACAAGCGTTGAGAAGATTGCATCAAATGCTGGCTCGTTCAAATTATTTGAAATTTCAGGTGTTAAAATTACGAAATCTGAAATGGAAACAATTATTGAATTAAAAAACAAGGTTTTAGAACGACTTGCATTTACAATGCTTTGTCTTGCTAAACTCAATAACATAAAAAACCCAAGAAATAATGGCTGGGTAAATGCAGATTCAAAAGAGATTTTCAATTATGCAAGGATTTCTTGCAAGGCAAATGAGAGAGAAATTAAAATTGGTCAATTGTGGAAAAAAGGTTTACTTGAATTTTCAAAGAGAAATGACAATCTTAATTGTCGAGTAACATTCATTAACGATGATAGCGAAGAAGAATTATTTATTTCCGATTTTAGAGAACTTAGATATGAGTATCGATTATACAAGGGTGAGAATTTCATTAGATGTGCAGACTGTGGCATTCTAACCCGTGGTAATAAAACTGGCACAAAAAAGTATTGTAAGAATTGCACTACATATATGCCTCAAGACTCTAAAACAATAGTCTGTGTTGATTGTGGGAAAGAATTTGAAGTTGACTCCCTATCTCGTAGAATTCGTTGAAATAAATGTTATGTAGCAGAAAGGAAGCGCATTAACAGAGAAAATCAAAGAAAATGGAAAGAAAAATTAAAAGAATAATACTTGTTCATTTTGAGATAATCTTTATCAACATCACAAAATGTAATGATAACTGCTCAAACTTTGAGGGTTTGCATACCATTTAGAAGCATTTTTGAAAAACACGATTTTTAGTCTATTGAAGGGAAATAGATAAAACAAAAATAATATCGCTCTAAAATCGGACATAAATTAAAATACATCTCCCTTCTATTTTTTTATCACACATATAAACATAAATATATGTGTGTGTGAAATTTAAAAAAAGGAGGCTAATATGGATTTAATCACGAGAAGTCAGAAAATGCTTGATGAGTTAGGGATACCAACTACTTCATTTTGCCGAAAAGTAGGAATATCAGCATCATATTTTTATGCTTGTAAAAAAGGAACTCTTAACTTTTCAAAGAAAGTTTACGAACGCATTAACGATTATTTGACAAAGTACGGATTTTAACAATTTATATCAAAACAACTAAATGTAAATGTAAACGAAAGGAATATCCAAAATGCAAAACAAAGAAAATAATTTAATCAAAGTAAAAGAGGCTGCCGAATACTTAATCAGCACAAAATTTGTAAATCCAGACAAAAAAGATGCGCAATATAAATTGGCATTAAAAAAGGCAAAAGCAATAATTTACAAAGCAATCAAAAAGCATCAGTTAGATATATTCGGCACAACAACAATATTGCTGAATAGAAATCAGGTTAAAGATTTTAAGGACGGCAAAATAACTGCAAGAAGTATGTATTCTCCATTTGGAAATATCACGCTTGATTTTGATGAATCAATAAGATTCCTTGAAAGTTTTCACAATCCCAATAGCACAAACACACCTCTGAAATACAAGAGCATATGTCAGTACGCCATATCAAATAAAGGTCAAGTAATAGATTTAACATATCGCAGAGTTTTAAGTAAAAATAAATCTGCTCACGGCTATTTGCAAACAAGCATAAGGGTCAACAACAAAAAATTCGATGAAAGAGTACACGTATTAGTTGCCTTCGTCTGGTGTCAAAATGGAAAACTTAAATGCGAAGTTCATCATATTGATGGAGATATTTACAATAATAACGCTGTTAATCTAATATGGATGACGAAATCGGAGCATCTGAAAGCTCACGAATTGCTAAAAAAAGCAAAAGTAACAAATGATTTCGCGGACTATAACAAATTCATTGCGGAAATTCAAAAAGATAACGAATGGGATGAAGAATACCGCTGTGTAACATTTGAAAAGGAAAACGCCACAATATTTGTATGGATTACAAAAAAGGCATACAACGATTACAAAAATGGTATCAGAACATTAGATGAAATTTATTATGATGAGGTTAAATCTGAAAGGATAGTAAGAAAATGAGAAATAGAGAAACAAATTTCATTACCATATATAGACAGCGTTTAGCTGGTTTTCTTATGCTGCACGGCTTTGTTTTAATAAAGTTACTGCCAAACCAAACCGATAACCGTAACCGTTTTTTATTTGCAAATACGCTGGCATTAAGAGACTGCATTGATAAATGGCAAATTCAGAAGCTGGAAGGAATAAATAATATTGAGTGAATTAAAAGGATATGAATATATCGTAGATGCCTTCGGTGGAACAAAAGCAGTACAGCGTTCAACCGGCGAAATCACAGAAACAGTCTGGGTGTGTGTACCTATTGGCTCACAAATACGGACACCTGAAAACATAGTTGCACAATCTGGATATCTTAAACTAAAAGAGCAAAACGAGTTAAGGCGATTATCAAATAAAGATTTAGGTAAATTCTTTTTTATATCAAATGATGAAGATTTCGATGACTTGCTACCTCAAACCGTTACAAGGCTGATATACTTGAATACATATACTCATTTCGGCGATAATAAGTTAATGCTAACGGAACGTACACTGATGAAAAGAAAAGATTTAGCCAAAATCCTTGGTGTTTCAAAGGCTGTAGTAACAAAGTTTTGGCAAGCAGTCAGTCCGAAATATATACAAGAACAAGATGACGGATTGATATTTACAAACACAGATATATTCATTAAAAGAAAATTAAGCCAACGAGGAAAATATAATCCATACCAAAAATTTTATATTAACGGTATAAGAACATTATATAAGGCTACTAACATATCCAATCATAAGCATTTAGGCTATATATTTAAGATGTTGCCATTTATAAATCTTGAATATAATGTTCTATGTAAAAATCCAATGGAAAAGGATTTGGATAAAATTGAACTTTTATCATTAGTGGAATTTTGCAATATCATAGGCTACAATATTTCTCAACTTAATAGATTGCTCAACATATATAATAGTATTAAATTTAATGTTAATGGAAAGCAAGAAAATTTCTGTGCATTTACATATGATGGATTAGACAGAAAAAAATCCAGAATATTTGTTAATCCACATATTTTATACAACGGAACGAATTACAGTCAAGTTAAAGTGTTAGGAGCATTCTGTAAAGATTAACTTTCTCGACATTTTGTAAACGCTATATTTTTGCCGGTTTTAAGTAAAATCGGAAGAACAACTACTCAATTATTGAGTGTTTGTATATGAGATTATGGCTTTTTTACAGTAAAATAAGCTCAACATTTTGTAAACGCACGAAAACGCCTGAAAGCCTTATAATTACTGGGTTTTCGGGCATTTTTTGAATGATGAGTTATCTATTCTATGTATGTTTAATTTCAAAATAAATTATAAAAATAGTAGTGTTTATCTTCAATTCTTTTTTTTGATATTAATTTGGAAAACCAACAAATAATAAGGAATTGGAGATAAGACTGCCTGTCAAGGCTAATGAAAAAATTATGATGGGTACTATATATAATTAAAAATAGTATTGATTTTTAGTATATGGATTAAGACTATTCTTAATTACTATACAATTTCTCATTTAATATGATTCTTACATATATTGTATATTATTAAATTAAATGAGTAATTGTACGATAACCCTATTCCTTTTTTGTTGGTTTATGAAAATTTAATAAACTGAATAGGCTTATCAAATAAAAGCTATGTAATACAATAATTAAATTGATAAATCAAGAGTTGTCTTTACCGATATGCCACATACGATTGTTTTCGGTAATTTTCGGTGGGATGTATTAGATACCATTATTCGAGGATTTATTGTCTCAATTTTTCGGAGTCGGAGAAAAATATTCTCATTGACAGAGAGAAAAACATAATAAAACACCCTATTTTAAGCAAAGGAGGACAAATGTACAACTACAAGAGTAAATTATTATACAGTGCAAAAAATCGCAACAAGCGAAAAGATGGCAGATTAAGATACTACATATGTCGTGAATTTGACGGTGAAAATCTTTTCGCTGAAAAAATTAAAAGTCCACCTGCCAATATGAGTATATCTAATTTCGGTTCAAATCAATTTCAGTGGTATATTCACAATATTGATATTCTCGCAGAAAAATATAACATCATAATGATTAAAAATAAACCTGATAGTGAGGATAACAGAGATGGAAATTGAGCAATGAAACCTGAAACCAAAAAGATAAAAGAGTTAGACCGGCAGCACAGAGAAAAAATTATTAAAGAAGCAAGGAAAATTGCATATGATTTCAAACGGTGGGGATTTCGACTCGATATATTTCCGCTGCATCCATACAGTGGATGGGCGAAAATGACACCACAACAGGTATATCAACCTGAAATATATGCTTTGTATTTGGATGATGAGTGTATTGCAGAAGATATGTATATTACTAATTTAAAAAAAACTCATCTTGCGGTAAAACGGTATAGACACGACCACGGAGTAAAAAAATTAAGAAAAAACATAAATAAGATATTATAATGAGGAAAAAAACTATGGAATTAAAAAATATAAAAGAATACAACCCCGAATATAATAAAGATGGCACTCTCATTTGGAAAAAGATAGGTGAAAAAACCAGTAAAAACGGCAATCATCTCCGAAAGAAAAAGCAATATCCAAGAATCAGCATTGATAAAATCAAAGTAGGTAACTACAATGTGAGTGAAAAAATATTAAATAAATCACGCTCTCTTTATTGGAAAACCAAAGAATTGATTCCTGTATATCTATCATATGATTTTAAGTTAATAGGAGGTTTCGAGCAATACGAACTTGCAAAAGAATTGAAAATGCAAAAAATACCATTTTAGAGGGTGAACAAAATGAATCATAAAGAGCGAAATCAGTTTACTAATTCCGTGCAAAATAGGAAAATCGGAAATAAAAAATACCCGGTTAAAGCGATTGACGGCAGCACAATATATATGAGTATGAATCACGCGAAAAAAGTTAGAGAAGCAAAGCGTATGGCAGCAAGATTAAAATGCTATCTCCGTGTTTTACCAAATTTTACTTTTTCGCTAATAGATAAAAATGATAACTACATTTTAGGTAACGCAGAAAAGGGCTTGAAACTAAATGTTATAAGAAAAAAGATGAAACCCCTGCTAATGAACATAAAAAGTAAATAAAACTACGATTTTATAGTCAGCCAACGGGCTGGCTTTTTTATTATATCGAAACAAAGGAAGTGATTATTATTAGTGAATTCAAGGCAAGAATTGTTGCAGAATTAGACACATCAAATGTTAAGCAAGAATTAAGAAAGTTAGCAAACGAAAAATTAAAAATAAATCTTGATGCAGAGAACGCTCAAAAGAATATCGAAAATGTCAATAAAAGAATTGGAAAAACAAGTAAAACCACACAATCATTTGGTGATACGCTCAAAAAATCATTAAATTTAGGCGCAGTGGCAACAGTTGTTTACAAAGGTTTTAATTTGATAAAAACCGCTGCTAATAATGCACTTGAGGCTGTTAAAGATTTTGATAATGCCATTATGGATTTGAGGATGGCAACAGGTGACAGTTACGAGAAAGTCAGTCAATTAGTCAATGGCTATAATTTGATGGCACAATCACTCGGAGCAACTACAACAGAGGTAACCGATGCAGCTGATATATGGCTACGACAAGGCAATACAATATCTGATACCAATAAGCTTATTAGGGATTCGATGATATTGTCAAAGGTCGGGCAGCTTGATTCTGCCGCTGCAGCAGAATATTTGACCAGTGCCATTAAGGGCTACGAAATAGAAGCCGAAAATGCACTCGGAGTAGTAGACAAGTTGACTGCTGTTGATCTCGAATCAGCTACTAATGCCAGTGGACTTGCCGAAGCTATGTCAAAGACCGCTGTGTCTGCAAATATAGCAGGTGTTAGTATGGATAAGCTGTTAGGCTACCTTGCCGCTGTCGGCGAAGTAACACAAGAGAATATGTCGACAATTGGTAATGCGTTCAAAACATTTTTTGCAAGATATTCCGACGTAAAAGTCGGCAAACTTGAACTGATTGATGATGATGGAACAGTTGAGATTTTAAGTGATGTTGAACAGTCGTTAAAAAATGTCGGAATAGATATGAGAACTACTATTACCAACTTTGACAATGCCGGTGATTCGTTGGATAGTTTAGCTGAAAAATGGGATTCTCTTAATAGCACACAGCAAAGTGCTATAGCAAAAGCATTTGGCGGTACGAGGCAAAAAGAACGATTTTTAGTTCTTATGGAGAATTATTCCAAGGCGCAAGAGTATATGAATACGGCTGCAAATTCAGCAGGAACAGCTGAACAAAAATTCGGCGCATATTTAGATTCGTTAGAGGCCAAAACTAAAACACTACTAGCCACTTTTGAAGCGTTGGCTACAGATACATTTTCCGCTGATATGTTCGATGATATAATTGATGCCAGTGCTGTTGTGCTACAATTTATTGACGATACAAATTTATTAAAAGGTAGTCTTGCTGGAATTGCAACAGCAGGAGCAATTAAAGGCTTTTCGTTGCTCGGGGAAAGCATTTTTGATACCGTACAAAAATTAACTGATTTTAATTCTGCACTTACTTTGCTAAAAGCCGGTAACATCGGGGAGGAGGAAATTCAGCAGCTTGCTCAGATGACGAGTTTATTGTCAGATAGTCAATTAAAATTGGTCTTATCCTCCGAAGCACTTACTTCTGAGCAGAGGATTGCTATACTTACGGCACAAGGTTTGAGTAAAGCAGAGGCGCAAACTGCACTATCATCTTTGGGTTTGGCTGACACACAGGGGATAGCTGCAACATCTACTGTAACGCTGTCAGGCACACTAAAAGGACTATGGGCTACATTAAAAGCTCATCCGTTTATTATGATAGCATCTGCCGTTTCCATCGGCGTTATGGCTTTTAGTTCTTTAAATGATGCCGCTGCAAAAGCAGCACAAGCAGCGGAAGAGCAAGCGCAAAAGTCAAAGGAAGTTGCAGAAAACACAAAAGATGAAATTGAAAGTCTGACCGACTTAATTAACAAATATAAGGAATTAGCCTCGGCTGACAGAACGGATAATTCTAATCGTGAAGCTATTAAAGAAGTTCAAGACGAAATTACGCAGTTGGTTGGTGCGCAGGCAGATAATCTTGACCTTGTAAACGGTAAACTTGATGAAGAATTAGATAAACTCAAAAATATTTCCGCACAGCGAATTTCTGAAGCTATACCGTCATATAGAACTGCATACAACGATGCAAAAGCCGAAACACAATCTAAAAATGCGTTTCATGAGGGATTCTGGACTGATAACTTGTTTGGCGGTGAAAATTATTTAATAAATTATGAGTTATTACCATTTGATGAAAAACTCAAAGAAAAAGTAACCAACATAATTAAAAATGTTATTCAAGACCGATACGGAGAAGTCTGGAATGGTTATGGAAGTTTATCGTTCAATTTTTCAAAGGTTGGTGCAAGTGATTTTCAATCGCAGCTTGATGCAGTCAATGAAATCCTCAAACAATTGCAAAATTTGGATGGCTATGATACTTCCTCTACTTTATTCTCAAAATTAAGCAAATTTAAGGATGAACTTCAAAAGACATACGATAAACAAGCCGAAATAGGCAATGGTTTATCGGAAATGCTGATTATAGATTATGACAACACTAATCGTGAGGATGTTAATTCACTTGATGATTATATTGAATACCGAAATAAAATAATTGATAAACTCAAAAATGATTCAAGTATATCCGAGATGATTACAGATGGAGTAATGAATGATGACTCCCTGCAAAAAGCAGTTGATAATTATTTAGGCACACTTGATGATTTTTCTGATTATTACAATGAGTGGTATGATAAATTTGGTTCAGATACAGTAAAAGGAATTAATGAAATTAAGAAAAAATATCAGCAAGCCATAAAAAGTGATGCTAATAATGTTACTGAACCTGACAATTCACTTATTGATGTTTTTAGTGGTGATGTTCCTCAAATCTCCCCACCTAATCTTACGGACGAAGCTAAAAAACAAGTTGATGAATTTAACAATTGGATAGATGGTTTATCAGACAATGATAAAGAAATTGTTTATAATCTTTCTTGTGACACTGATACGGCTCAATATTCGTTAGAGGAATGGCAAAAAGCATTAGAAGATTATAAAGCAACAGTTGATACTGTTAATGAGTCTGAGGGTGCTTTTGACAAACTATTATCACAAAAGGGAACTGACAATACTCCGTCATTTTCCGAAAATATAGATAGTTATATTGAAAACATCAATACACTAAAGCAAGCATTGAGCGATTATCAAAAGGGCGATTTTTCAGACGAGTCGCTTATTAGTTTAATTAAAGACTTCCCTGTTTTGGCTAATCAGACTGATAATTTAGATACAGCCATTATTGACTTAATGAATGATTTAAATAATGATATGATGGCTGATTTTGATGAGCAGTTTGGCAAGTTAGACACAACCGAAGATATTGAGTCGCTAAAAGCACTTCAAAGAGCTGTATTATCTTTAAATACAAACAATGATATTAATCGATTCTCTGTTTCTGTAGAGGACGCTACTTCCAGCTTTGACAAAGCTATTTCTGCGTTTGATACAATTAAATCAGCTATAAATGATTACAATGAAAACGGATATCTAACAATTTCTAACCTTAAATCATTGTTAAGCCTTGATGATGCATATTTATTGGCACTGACCAATGAACAAGGTGCATTAGACTTAACTACTGACAAATACAAAGAATTAGTTAAAGCCCAGGCGTTGCAAATGAAAGCCGCTTTATTACAGGAAGCTATAGACGTTGCTAATTCCATTGATACCAAAGCAAAAGCGCTCGAATATCTGGACGGATGTCAGAAAGAAGCCACAAAATCTACACTCTCTTTAGCCGATGCAAAATGGGAAGAAGCATTAGCTACGGCTAAAGCAAGAGATTTAGCACAAGGTACTGGTGATACGTATCAACAAGTTGTTTTTGCAATGCAAGATGTTTATAGTCGCCAATGTGCCTTAATTGATAGTTATGTAGATAGTGCTTTTTCAGTCGGTGAACTTTCAACGGCAACCGACAAATATAAAGATAGTTTAGAAGCAGAGAAAAAAGCTCTTGAAAGCAGTAAACAAGCTCTTGAAGATAAAAAATCTGCACTTGAAGATAAAAAATCTGCACTTGAAGATACTAAAAACGGTTACGAAGATGCTTTAAAATCTGTTAAAGATTTAATTGATTGGACAGAAAAATATATTAAGCAAACTAAAGAGGATGAAATTAGTTCCTTAGAAGATAAAAAGCAAAGTATTGATGACCTTATTGAATCTCAAAAAGAATTATTACAGGCTGAGAAAGACGAGTATAATTGGAATAAAGAAATTGCTGAAAAACAAAATGCCGTAGCCTCAGATGCGCTTTCAGCATCTATCGCAAGTCTGGACGACAGCAGTGCGGGTAAAAAAGCATATATGGAAGCAAATGATGCATTGATAGAAAGCAGAAGTGATATGTATGATACCTTATATGAACACGAAATTGATGTCCGTATGAATGCTTTGGATGAAATGAAAAATAAGTCTGATGAATATTACGACAGTCAGATAGAATCCATTAATAACTTCTTGAATAATGAAGTAGCTTTATATCGTGCCGCTTGCAGTATGATTGATAATGACAACGGCACATTATACGGTAATCTGTTAAATTATGCTCGAATATACACGACAACAACCGAAGCGGAATTTAACCATATGTGGTATTCAGCGCAAACCGCTATGCAAAATTATAATATCGCAAATCTTGATACATTTAGTTTGCTCAACAACTTACAATCACGTATATATGAAGTAGATGGAGCAATTGATACTATATCTGAGAGTATTGCTTCGTATGAAAGTAAGATTAGCGGGGTTCAGTCCAAATTAGACGATTTGAGTAACTCTGCACAAAATGCGGTTTCGCAAATTGCTCTTGCAATGGATTCAGAAAATAAATGGCGTGAAGAGCATAAAGCGAAATGGTATTATAATTGGCAAGGTACGAAATACGAATCATCAAAGACAGACAGAAACAGCGCAATACAGGATATTCTTAGCCAAATTGAACACCAGTTTGGTGGCAGATTTCCCGCCAGTACAGCAAGTATATATGGAACGATTAAGCATTACGCAAAAGGAACTAAATCAGCTAAAGGCGGTATATCAAAAGTCGGTGAAAATGGTGCGGAGTACCGAATCCTTAATCAAGGTGACGGTATTGTTACTGCCAAAGCTACTGAAAATCTTGAAAAGATTGGTTCTAATCCTGATGATTTTGTTCGAGATGTTATTCTGCCAAAAGTTCAAGATGAATTATATATAGTTACAAATAGCCCCGGCGGATATATCTCATCTGATTATATTAAGTCCTTTCCTGTGCAACATAGTATTCCGAGTGCAAGTGATGTTGAGGAACTGACAAATGAGGTTATTAAAAATTTGTCATCTCAAAATATAAATAATGAGTCAACAATTTCACCTGTTACCAACATAAATATTCAAGGTGATGCTACACAGTCAACAGTTCGTGCATTACAAAACGAAGCAGATAAAATTGTAAAACGAGCAACCGAAAATGTAATGAACATTGCATTGAGAAATAAGAATATAATATAAAGAATATAATATAAAAAAACGGGCGAATGTTAATGCGACAATATATCCCCCTATATAATTGTATAATATATGGGGTATATTGGCGCAACTTTCACACTATGTCTTTTGTGCTTTCACATTATATATTTGAAGAAAGGTCATAATACCAAGAAAAGAGGTAAAAAATTTTGCAGAATATCAAGAGAGTAATTACTATGTTAAAAAAATCTTTTACAATGCCGATAACAGGAGTTTATTCGTTATGTAAATCGAGGATATTAGAGAAAGGTCAGTTAAAGGGGCGTCCTGCAAGGTCTATGTTGTCATCAACTATTATTTGTAAGACCTTCACAGAATAAAAAGAATGGCAATAATTAAAAAATTCTTAGATTTTTTATGCAGAATTACCTCTAAACATTGGCTGCTTGTCACCTTTTTTATTACTGGTTCTTCATGGTGGTTTTCACTAATTCTTACATATTTCGGAGACTCTCTTGGGCTGATAAATTATGTAGTTAAAGATAATACGATTACTAGTAAGAGTCTTTCTGTTATGGGTTATATCGCAACCTTTGCCTTACTAGCATTGGTTTTCACAATCACATTAATTAATAAATATAAAGAAACTCATGATGAAGAAAAAAACAATGCTTTAACTTATTTTAATTGGTATTCATTATTAGATACTGTTTTAAATCCTGTTGATAATGTTTGTGCCCCAAAATACAATACTCAAATAAAAAAATTATTGATATAAAAACAAACAACACTGAGCCTCCTATTGTTTATAGTGAACCATGTGTACAGTTACAACATGCAATATTAGAACTAAAAAATTGTGTTGCATATATGTTATCTGAAAAAGGGCGTAAGTTTGACCCTTCGGATTTATATGTTAGTATTGCTTACAATTTTCCTTTAGAGAATAAAAATGTATGGCAATGGGCTGATATTCCTAATGAAAAGGGACTATCTATCGATAAATTATTATCGAAAAATACTACTTTTTCCTACGCTTTAAAAAATACTACTGAACAAAACCCACTAGTATTTTTTAATAGTAAACAAGAAACTTTTTTACAACAACACTATGTTCCTGATGATGTTGACAATCGCGATATTAATCACAACTTAAAGGGTTCTATTGCTTGTTGTCGTATTAATATAAAAAAGTATGACACAACTTACATAACTGCTATTTTGAGTATTTCTTCTTATGACAGACAATTTGTAGATGTATCCGCCTTCCAAACAAAAGAAGAAATAGACCAAAAAATTTCAAATATTGAAGGAAATATGAGCCGCGTTCCAATATTAGAATTTACAAAACGTATTCAAATAGAGTTGTGTAATTATTACATTCAATTTCTTAGGAATCAATGGGATAAATCTCACTCATCAATAACAAATTAAAAACACAGATTTTTAGCACCCACTCCCCTATTGAACAGGACCAGTAAAAACGGACAATAGAAAAAAAGGCCCTCCTATGGTATAATTTAAGAAAATACCATAGGAGG
>CANQMH010000043.1 GCA_947624865.1 uncultured Clostridia bacterium
AATTTCTATAAAATTACACCCTAAAATTTATTTATAGATTGTTTTAATTATTTAGTAATTAATTGATTAACGCTTATTCCTTAATTTCGTTATCATAATTTTCTTCTTTCTTTAAAAACGCCTGTGCTTTATGCACAGGCGTTTTTCCCAATATGCAATAATAAAAATTATATAAAAATAATCATAAGGGGGTTTTGTTATGAAAAAAATAATATCTCTGTTGTTAACCGCGGTAATTGCATTTTCAGCAATTACTTTCAAATCTGTTTCTGCCTCTGCCGCAGTAACGGACAATATTGCATTTAAAGCTGGCTCACGCATTTATTTTGATAACACAGAAACACAGTGGGATGAAATTTACTTCTACGCTTGGAATTACGGTTACTACGTTGACTTCGTTCCTATGGAAGCAGTTGAAGGCTATGAAAATCTCTACAGTGTAGTTGTTCCTGTAGATGTACCGGCTTATGTTGAAGTGGACGGCGTAAACATACCTACAGAATATTTCCTGTTTACAAACTCAACCACTTGGAGCGGTCAGCAGACAGCTAATATGCCTGTAGAAGCAGGTATTAATACATACACACCTGTAAAGACTGACGGTGACTTCACATTTAATGCTAATGGATTTATTGCATCTGTTGATTTGTCATACACAGACATTCCTGCACAGACGGAAGTTTTGGCAACTCCTTATTCAAAGGATTTTACAGACCCAATTATTGTAGGCGTATATGCATTTAACCTTCCTGAAGGCGTTACAGCAACATATAAGCTTAATGACGCTGAGCCTGTAGAATTCACAGATTCTTATTCATTTAATATTACAGAGACAACAACAGTTACAGTTGCTGCCGGTGATATTTCAAAAACCTATACTTATACAAAGAAGTCATACGCTGTAATTACTGCTTATGCTGAAAATTTCACAGGCGACATTTATGTATATACCTTTGGAGGAGACAGAATTTGGCCATCATTTAACAGCATGCAAAATTTAGGCGATGGATTATACACATATGTAATCAACGGTTCTGCGCGGGTTATTTTCACAACAACAGCTGACTGGAATACAGCCAGAAAGTTTACAATAAGAGATATGGATGGTAATGTTCTTCCAGACCAGGAGCCTTTGGTTTCCGCCGGTGAAGAAGTAACATATGCTTTGACGCTTTAGGTGCAAAGATATAATAAGTAGAGTTATGCATTAATTTTGCCTTTCATAATTTTCTTCTTTCTTAAAAAATGCCTGTGCTTTATGCACAGGCGTTTTTTGTGCAATATTGCTATTTGAGGAAATAAAAATTGTAGGATATATAAAAATTACGTAAAATGTCTTAAAATGCCAAAAAAATTGTTGACAAATTCTGTAGATGAAATTATAATGCAAATAAAGTGATATTTTATTAAATTGATATAGTATAATATTGTTATAAAACGTAACAATGCCATATATTTTATGATGAATATTGTAAAATAATAATCGACTTAGAGAGAGTGCTACTTAAAAAATAGTTAAAAATTTTTATACACATAAAACAATTTTTAAAATTGAAGTAAGATAAAAAATACTTCACAGCACCTTGAAAATTGAATGAAACACAACTGTAGTAACGTGTTGGTCTTTTTCGAAAAGGAACGAGCGTAATACTACATAAAAATAGAAGATTTCATATGATTACTAACTAAATTTATCGTTTTGTATGGTAAAAATGGTTAGATGTTATAAATAATACGGAAAGGGGAGGAAAATTATGATAAAACACATAAAAGTTAACGAAAGAATGAATGAATAAACAGTTAAAAAAACGTCATAAAAGCGTTAAAAACAAAAAAGATGAAAATTACGATAAAATGAAAATTATGATAATAAAATGAAAGGATTTATAAAAAATGAAATTTAATCATAAAATAATAATACAGCAAAAAACCAAATTGCTCAGCTTCCTGCTTGTAATTTCAATGTTGTTTGGGCTTTTTGCTATTGCACCGATGTCTGTCTATGCTGCACCCGGAGAGACGTTTAAAGACGGAAATTATACCTATAAAGTTGTTGATGATATATTAGATTATACTGTTTCATTGGTTTCTGTTGGTAAAGATGCAGTTGATGTGCAGCTTCCTGAAAAAGTTACTCATAATGGTCATGATTTTAAAATCTCTGCAATAGAGTCGGGTGCTTTTTCTGAATCTCTTACAACAATTCAAAATCTTTCTATGAAAGATACATCAGTAACTACCCTGCCAGCGTCTATGCTTGATAATGCTGAGCAACTTCAAGAAGTATCTTTAAGTGAAAATTTAAAGGAAATCGCTGCAAATTTCGTGTTTCGAAATTGTTCGAATCTGACAAGTATTGATTTCCCGGCTTCAGTAGAAAAAATCACTGGTATGAACATCTTCGCGGGATGTCCTGCGCTGAAAGAGGTATATATTCGAGGAAATACAAGTTTTGGATTAGGAACTTTTAACGGTAATACTTCTTTGAAGGATATTTATTGTTATGGTGAACCAACTTTCGGCGATATGACATTTTTAGGTTGTCCTACAGATATAACATTTCATGTCTATGAGGGTTCTTCGCTATTAGAATGGATAAATAAAAAAAGCTATCAAAGTGAAATTTTATCATCTGAACCTACAACAGAACCTGTAACTACTACAGAACCGGTAACAACAGACCCTGTAACTACTACAGAACCGGTAACAACAGAACCTGTAACTACAGAACCTGTAACTACAGAACCTGTAACTACTGATCCCGATACATCAATCTTTAAATGGGAAAAGATAAATGACGGTAAAGAAGTTCAAATTAATGGTTTTAGAGATGGTTACGTACCTACAACAACACTTAATATAGATGCAGAAATAGACGGACTTCCGGTCACAAGAATCGGTGCAAATGCATTTGAGAACATTTTTGCTATATCAACTATTAACATTCCCTCATCGGTACAAGTAATAGGTGACAGAGCTTTTTACGGCCTTGAGGGATTAAAAACAGTAACATTTGGTGAAAATTCATCACTTGTAAAAATTGGAAATGAAGCTTTTGCTCAAAGATTAACTGCGCAAACAAATACCCTGAATGAAATTACTTTGCCTGAGTCCTTAAAGATGATAGGTAATTATGCTTTTGCCGGCAGAAAATCTCTTACAAATTTTTACATTTACTCAATGGACGCATATTTTGGAACAGATGTTTTTGCATATAAGGATCAGGGCACATCTGCTGATGATGTAAAAATACCCAGTGGGCTGAAAATTTACTGCAAGGGTAACAGCACAGCGGAAACATATGCTTTAGAGAACGGTATTGTAGTTCGTTATATTGACCTTGATACAAGCGAGCTTCAGGCAGCATATGAAAGAGCCCAAGCAATTGACAAAAACCAATATACTGCCGCTTCATATGCAAATCTGACAATTGCTATGACAACAGCAAATCGTGTGCTTAAGAATAAAAACGCAACACAAGTTGAAATTAATGCAGCACTTGCGTCTCTTAACGAAGCATTAGAAAAGCTGGTTCCAATCGGCGGTAATGAAACTACTGCTCCAACAGAATCGTCAACATCATCTGAATATGTAGATGTACTTATCGGCGATACAAACGGCGATGGACGCATCAGCGTTATAGACGCTACAACCATACAGGCACATGTAATAAGTTTGTCTGTATTAACAGGCGCACCGTATGTTGCGGCAGATGTAAACGAAGACGGACGCATCACTGTTATAGACGCAACACTTGTTCAGAAATATCTTGTAGATTTGAAAGAAGATGGAAACAAAACAGGCGAAACAGCCAGAAAACCTCTTCCTGTTGAAACTCAGCCAGTAGATCCTACAACACCAACAGATCCGCCCACAGACAGATTTTACATGCCAAACTATGTAAAATGGCTTAACGAGTACGGCGCAAAAATATGGATATATAATAATGCGACGGATGCAGTAATTTATTTTGATAACTATGATGAAGATACCGGAGTATACTATACCGATAATTTGCCGGAGGACTGGACAAATATATCATTCTTCAGAACACCGCTATATCAACGTGGAAAAGAAGATGAGAAAATAGAAGTATCTGAAGAGGATTTCCGTACTTCATTGGCTGATTATAAGGCTACAGGTAAAGTATATAATGAAAAAGATCATCCTGATACTTACATTCTGAACGCATGGGTTGATCTTGTAGACAGAGGAGATGCTAACTGCTTCAAAGTAGTCGCTGACGGAGTAGGTTCTTACACAACCTATGACCCGGCTTTTGGCAACGATGAAACAGAAAGAACCATTTACTTTGACAACAGTCAAACTCAGTGGTCTCAAGTTCATTTCTACAGTTGGTCATATGCCGGAATTCGTAATGAAACGTTAGAAATGGAATATGTAGACAAAGACATTTGGTCAATCACAATCTATGATGAATTACCTATAGATGGAGTCAAGGGCTTCTTGTTTGTAAGTCAGGCAATTGAAAATGGTACTGTTGAAGGTGCATGGAACGGCGCTTATCAAACAGATGACTTGGCAACAGAAGCAGGCAAAAATATCTTTATTCCAAACGGAAAAAAAGAGGGTGCTGGTAAATACTTAGGTGATTGGGGAGTTTATAACCCTGCAACCGGTGAAATTACACCCTAATAAATTGAAATTTCTATAAAATTACACCCTAAAATTTATTTATAGATTGTTTTAATTATTTAGTAATTAATTGATTAACGCTTATTCCTTAATTTCGTTATCATAATTTTCTTCTTTCTTTAAAAACGCCTGTGCTTTATGCACAGGCGTTTTTCCCAATATGCAATAATAAAAATTATATAAAAATAATCATAAGGGGGTTTTGTTATGAAAAAAATAATATCTCTGTTGTTAACCGCGGTAATTGCATTTTCAGCAATTACTTTCAAATCTGTTTCTGCCTCTGCCGCAGTAACGGACAATATTGCATTTAAAGCTGGCTCACGCATTTATTTTGATAACACAGAAACACAGTGGGATGAAATTTACTTCTACGCTTGGAATTACGGTTACTACGTTGACTTCGTTCCTATGGAAGCAGTTGAAGGCTATGAAAATCTCTACAGTGTAGTTGTTCCTGTAGATGTACCGGCTTATGTTGAAGTGGACGGCGTAAACATACCTACAGAATATTTCCTGTTTACAAACTCAACCACTTGGAGCGGTCAGCAGACAGCTAATATGCCTGTAGAAGCAGGTATTAATACATACACACCTGTAAAGACTGACGGTGACTTCACATTTAATGCTAATGGATTTATTGCATCTGTTGATTTGTCATACACAGACATTCCTGCACAGACGGAAGTTTTGGCAACTCCTTATTCAAAGGATTTTACAGACCCAATTATTGTAGGCGTATATGCATTTAACCTTCCTGAAGGCGTTACAGCAACATATAAGCTTAATGACGCTGAGCCTGTAGAATTCACAGATTCTTATTCATTTAATATTACAGAGACAACAACAGTTACAGTTGCTGCCGGTGATATTTCAAAAACCTATACTTATACAAAGAAGTCATACGCTGTAATTACTGCTTATGCTGAAAATTTCACAGGCGACATTTATGTATATACCTTTGGAGGAGACAGAATTTGGCCATCATTTAACAGCATGCAAAATTTAGGCGATGGATTATACACATATGTAATCAACGGTTCTGCGCGGGTTATTTTCACAACAACAGCTGACTGGAATACAGCCAGAAAGTTTACAATAAGAGATATGGATGGTAATGTTCTTCCAGACCAGGAGCCTTTGGTTTCCGCCGGTGAAGAAGTAACATATGCTTTGACGCTTTAGGTGCAAAGATATAATAAGTAGAGTTATGCATTAATTTTGCCTTTCATAATTTTCTTCTTTCTTAAAAAATGCCTGTGCTTTATGCACAGGCGTTTTTTGTGCAATATTGCTATTTGAGGAAATAAAAATTGTAGGATATATAAAAATTACGTAAAATGTCTTAAAATGCCAAAAAAATTGTTGACAAATTCTGTAGATGAAATTATAATGCAAATAAAGTGATATTTTATTAAATTGATATAGTATAATATTGTTATAAAACGTAACAATGCCATATATTTTATGATGAATATTGTAAAATAATAATCGACTTAGAGAGAGTGCTACTTAAAAAATAGTTAAAAATTTTTATACACATAAAACAATTTTTAAAATTGAAGTAAGATAAAAAATACTTCACAGCACCTTGAAAATTGAATGAAACACAACTGTAGTAACGTGTTGGTCTTTTTCGAAAAGGAACGAGCGTAATACTACATAAAAATAGAAGATTTCATATGATTACTAACTAAATTTATCGTTTTGTATGGTAAAAATGGTTAGATGTTATAAATAATACGGAAAGGGGAGGAAAATTATGATAAAACACATAAAAGTTAACGAAAGAATGAATGAATAAACAGTTAAAAAAACGTCATAAAAGCGTTAAAAACAAAAAAGATGAAAATTACGATAAAATGAAAATTATGATAATAAAATGAAAGGATTTATAAAAAATGAAATTTAATCATAAAATAATAATACAGCAAAAAACCAAATTGCTCAGCTTCCTGCTTGTAATTTCAATGTTGTTTGGGCTTTTTGCTATTGCACCGATGTCTGTCTATGCTGCACCCGGAGAGACGTTTAAAGACGGAAATTATACCTATAAAGTTGTTGATGATATATTAGATTATACTGTTTCATTGGTTTCTGTTGGTAAAGATGCAGTTGATGTGCAGCTTCCTGAAAAAGTTACTCATAATGGTCATGATTTTAAAATCTCTGCAATAGAGTCGGGTGCTTTTTCTGAATCTCTTACAACAATTCAAAATCTTTCTATGAAAGATACATCAGTAACTACCCTGCCAGCGTCTATGCTTGATAATGCTGAGCAACTTCAAGAAGTATCTTTAAGTGAAAATTTAAAGGAAATCGCTGCAAATTTCGTGTTTCGAAATTGTTCGAATCTGACAAGTATTGATTTCCCGGCTTCAGTAGAAAAAATCACTGGTATGAACATCTTCGCGGGATGTCCTGCGCTGAAAGAGGTATATATTCGAGGAAATACAAGTTTTGGATTAGGAACTTTTAACGGTAATACTTCTTTGAAGGATATTTATTGTTATGGTGAACCAACTTTCGGCGATATGACATTTTTAGGTTGTCCTACAGATATAACATTTCATGTCTATGAGGGTTCTTCGCTATTAGAATGGATAAATAAAAAAAGCTATCAAAGTGAAATTTTATCATCTGAACCTACAACAGAACCTGTAACTACTACAGAACCGGTAACAACAGACCCTGTAACTACTACAGAACCGGTAACAACAGAACCTGTAACTACAGAACCTGTAACTACAGAACCTGTAACTACTGATCCCGATACATCAATCTTTAAATGGGAAAAGATAAATGACGGTAAAGAAGTTCAAATTAATGGTTTTAGAGATGGTTACGTACCTACAACAACACTTAATATAGATGCAGAAATAGACGGACTTCCGGTCACAAGAATCGGTGCAAATGCATTTGAGAACATTTTTGCTATATCAACTATTAACATTCCCTCATCGGTACAAGTAATAGGTGACAGAGCTTTTTACGGCCTTGAGGGATTAAAAACAGTAACATTTGGTGAAAATTCATCACTTGTAAAAATTGGAAATGAAGCTTTTGCTCAAAGATTAACTGCGCAAACAAATACCCTGAATGAAATTACTTTGCCTGAGTCCTTAAAGATGATAGGTAATTATGCTTTTGCCGGCAGAAAATCTCTTACAAATTTTTACATTTACTCAATGGACGCATATTTTGGAACAGATGTTTTTGCATATAAGGATCAGGGCACATCTGCTGATGATGTAAAAATACCCAGTGGGCTGAAAATTTACTGCAAGGGTAACAGCACAGCGGAAACATATGCTTTAGAGAACGGTATTGTAGTTCGTTATATTGACCTTGATACAAGCGAGCTTCAGGCAGCATATGAAAGAGCCCAAGCAATTGACAAAAACCAATATACTGCCGCTTCATATGCAAATCTGACAATTGCTATGACAACAGCAAATCGTGTGCTTAAGAATAAAAACGCAACACAAGTTGAAATTAATGCAGCACTTGCGTCTCTTAACGAAGCATTAGAAAAGCTGGTTCCAATCGGCGGTAATGAAACTACTGCTCCAACAGAATCGTCAACATCATCTGAATATGTAGATGTACTTATCGGCGATACAAACGGCGATGGACGCATCAGCGTTATAGACGCTACAACCATACAGGCACATGTAATAAGTTTGTCTGTATTAACAGGCGCACCGTATGTTGCGGCAGATGTAAACGAAGACGGACGCATCACTGTTATAGACGCAACACTTGTTCAGAAATATCTTGTAGATTTGAAAGAAGATGGAAACAAAACAGGCGAAACAGCCAGAAAACCTCTTCCTGTTGAAACTCAGCCAGTAGATCCTACAACACCAACAGATCCGCCCACAGACAGATTTTACATGCCAAACTATGTAAAATGGCTTAACGAGTACGGCGCAAAAATATGGATATATAATAATGCGACGGATGCAGTAATTTATTTTGATAACTATGATGAAGATACCGGAGTATACTATACCGATAATTTGCCGGAGGACTGGACAAATATATCATTCTTCAGAACACCGCTATATCAACGTGGAAAAGAAGATGAGAAAATAGAAGTATCTGAAGAGGATTTCCGTACTTCATTGGCTGATTATAAGGCTACAGGTAAAGTATATAATGAAAAAGATCATCCTGATACTTACATTCTGAACGCATGGGATAATCTTGCAGACAGAGGAGATGCTAACTCCTTCACCGTAATCGCTGACGGTGTAGGTTCTTACGCAGACTATGACCCTGCAATGGGCGGCGATCAAACAGAAAGAACCATTTACTTTGACAACAGTAAAACTCAGTGGAGCGGCGTTTATTTCTACAGTTGGTCATATGCCGGAATTCGTAATGAAACGTTAGACATGGATTTTGAAGGCAACAACATTTGGTCGATAACCATTTATGATGAATTGCCTGTAGACGGAATACAAGGCTTCCTCTTTGTAGACCGTGCAATTGAAAATGGTCAAGGAAATGATGCTGCATGGTCAGGTGCGCATCAAACAGGTGACTTGGCAACAGAAGCAGGCAAAAATATCTTTATTCCAAGCGGAAGCAGAGATGACCAAGGTAAGTACTTAGGTGAATGGGGAGTTTACAACCCTGATACCGGTGAAATTATAAGCTAATAAATTGAAATTTCTATAAAATTACACCCTAAAATTTATTTATAGATTGTTTTAATTATTTAGTAATTAATTGATTAACGCTTATGACTTAAAATTGCTTTTCATAATTTTCTTCTTTCTTTAAAAAACGCCTATGCTTTATGCACAGGCGTTTTTTCTAATATGAAATTGCTCGGTAATACTCGGGCAAAAAAGGCATCTAATTTGTCGAATCTGTCTGTTCAAATTATAATCGGCGTCACACCGCCCGTTTTTAATGAATTTTATCAGAATGCCGCAAGCAGAGGGGATATGCCGCTTGACTGAAGTTTTTCGGTTTCACCGATATAACCTATCGCCTTTCCGCATCCCATTATTACGCAGTCCTCAGCAGATTTGTGTACTCGAACCCTCAGTTTTGTGGCTTCGCTTACAAGCTTTGCAAAGCCTGTAAGCTTTGCAAGACCGCCTGTCAAAATTATTCCGTCGGTATATATGTCTCCGATAAGCTCGGGCGGCGTTTTTTCAAGCACATCTTTAATTGCATTAACAATTTCCATTGCAATTTCTTCAATTGCATTCTTTATTTCTTCTGAACCTACCTCAATAAATCTGGGCAGTCCGTTTACAGCGTCTCTGCCTTTTACTCTGAATGTTTTTGGTTCGGCCGGTACTTTTACACAGCCTACGGCTTTTTTACAGCTTTCTGCCATATTTGTGCCAATAATCAGGTTGTACTGCTTTCTGATGTATTTTATGATTTCTTCATCCATTGCACAGCCTGCGTGTTTAATACTCTTTGAAATTGATATTCCGCCCAGCGACAGAACGGCAATATCGGCAGTTCCGCTTCCTATGTCTGCAATCATTACTCCGTGCGGACCTGTAATATCAATTCCACATCCCATAGCCGCCGCCTTGGGACTTTCAATCAAATAAACACGTCTTACTCCGAATGAGCTTACTGCATTGACTACAGCGCGTTTCTCAACCTCGGTAACGTTACAGGGAATAGCCGTAACTACTCTCGGCATTACTACCTTTGCCGAGCACACCTCTTTAAGCAGAATTGAAACCATATCCTCCACAAGGTCGGACTCTGCGATTACTCCGCTGTCAAGAGGATGAACCGCTTTTACTCCTACAGGCGTTTTGCCAATCATTGCATATGCTTTATCTCCTACGGAATATATTTCACCTGTGTCGATGTCATAGGTAACAACGCTTGCTTCGTCAAGCACTTTGCCTTTGTTTTCTATAAAGACCCTTGTTCTGTCCGAGCCGAGGTCAATTGCAATATCCATAAAATCGCTCCATTGTTAATATTAATCAAATGTATTATATTACAATATAATACATATTTCAAGAATATATTAGCGTGAATTAACACTGCATAACACAGCGCATTTTACTGATTTACAGCCGTGTATAGTCAGTATTCTTGAACATTCGCCTAAAGTGTTTCCCGTTGTTATTATGTCATCAATGAGCAGAATATTTTTGTTTTTGACTGAATCTTTACTGATTATTTCATAAACACCCTTGACATTATCGGCTCGTCTGTTGGCTTTTATACTATGTTGAGCTTTATTTTCACGTGTTTTTTTAAGCAAATCTGCATAAGGAATATTAATTATTTGCGCACATTCCTTTGCAAGAAGTTGAGAATGATTGTATCCGCGTTTTTTCAGTGATTTTTTGTGCATGGGAACACAGGTAACAACGTCAATTTCTGAAATATTATATGTTTGCAGTATGCTTTGTACCACCATAAATGACAGCTGTTTTGAATATCCGCCGCAGTTGCCGAATTTGAATTTTTTTACTGCCTTGCTGAAAATTCCGCTGTATGGAAAGGGTGATACGCATTTATATCCGCCGACGGCATATCTTTCAATTGACTTTTCGGGAAACAGCTTTTTGCAGTCAGCACAGGCATAATCGTTTTTGTCGATTACCTTTCCACAGTAGGGACATCTGACGGGAAACAGACAGTCATATACTGCGTTTATAATTTTTTTAATAAAGTCCGTCATCATCACGTAATAAAAATTCCTTTAGTCCGCTGTATCTTTTGGTACGGCGGTTATTGTTTACCATATATTCAACTGTCTGCGGATTGCCCACAAGAATCAAAGTTTTCTTTGCTCTTGTTACCGCCGTGTAAAGCAGATTTCTGTAGTAAAGCTGCGGAGGTCCCGAAAACATCGGGATAATTACGGCGTCAAACTCATTGCCCTGGCTTTTGTGAACCGTAACTGCGTAGGCAAAGTCAAGGTCTGAGGCATAATCATATGTATAGGCGGCGGTTTTGTCATAGAAATTAATTTTTATAGTTTTTACTTTTTTATCAATTTTTTCTATTATTCCTATATCACCGTTAAAAATTCCCTCGCCTGTTTCACCGTCGTCTTTAAACCAGCGTATATCATAGTTGTTTTTTATCTGCATAACCTTGTCGCCTGTGCGAAAAGTTTTTGAGCCTATAGTAACCTCAGGTTTGTTTTCAGATTTTGGATTGAGTGCATTTTGCAGCTTAAAATTCAGTTCTGCTGTTCCAAGTTCGCCCTTTTTCGAGGGAGCAAGCACCTGTATATTCTCAAATGCGGAATATCCGTAGGCATTGGGAAGCCTGTTTGTACACAGGTCGATTATGACGTTTGTGACATCACCTTTAATATTCCTTTGAAGAAAAAAGAAGTCGTTGTCTGCCGAATTAAGAACCGGCATTTGTCCGTTTACAATTTTGTGTGCATTGGTAACTATAAGGCTTTGCTGTGCCTGACGGAAAATCTCATTCAGCCTGACAACAGGAATTATATTGCTGTTTATAAGGTCGCTGAGCACATTTCCCGGTCCTACGGACGGAAGCTGATCAGAGTCGCCTACAAGTATCAGCCTGCATCCTAATGGCAGAGCACGCATAACGCTCTCAAAAATAAAGGTGTCTACCATAGAAACTTCGTCAACAATCAGAGCGTCGCATTTTAGCTGATTGCGTTCGTTTTTATTGAAAACAGGGTTATCGTGCTTGTCCCAGCTTACCTCCAAAAGACGGTGGAGCGTTTTTGCCTCATCGCCTGTAAGCTCGCTAATTCTCTGAGCCGCACGCCCAGTAGGAGCGGACAAAAGCACCTTTTTGCCTTTATTTTTCATTATTTTAATTATGGCGTTCAGAGTTGTTGTTTTTCCTGTTCCGGGTCCTCCCGTAAGCACGAGCATACCCTCAGTCAATGCGGAGGTAATAGCTTTTTTCTGTAAATCGGCATAGATTATGCCGTCTGCTTTTTCACATTTTTCGATTTCCCTGTCAATGTCCTTAATTTTCTCTGACGGAAATTTGAGCAGCATTTTAATCCTTGACGAAATATACATTTCACTCAAATGAAGCTGCGGAGTGAATACAAATTCGTTATCATCAATTGTATCGCCGATAAGCGAGCGGTCAAACAGCATTTCGTCCATACATTCGCTGATTTTTTCTAAATCTGCTTTGAGAAAACCGGCAGAGACTTCCAACAGCTTTTCTTTTGGCAGACAGGTATGACCGTTGTGCTCATTATGCTTTAATATGTATGTAATGCCTGCTCTCAGGCGCACGCTGCTGTCGGGTTCAAGGTTTTCTTTTTTGGCTATAAAATCTGCGCTTTCAAATGATACGCCGAAGTCACCCTGACAGAGAATGTAGGGGTTCTCTTTAATGCGGTCTACACAGCCAGGTCCGAAAGCATTGAAGATTTTGACAGAGGCAGTGTTTGAAATTCCGTATTCGCCGAGATAAAGCATCAGCGTGCGGACGCCTGTATTTGTTTTTAGCTGCAGCGAAAAATCCTCAGCTTTGCTTTTTGAAATTCCTTTAAGCAATGCAACGCGCTCGGGCTGATTTTCCATAACGTCAAGGGTCGCCTCACCAAATTCTGCAACAAGCCGTTGCGCCGTTGATGCTCCGATGCCCTTGACTGCGCCTGAGGAAAGGTATCTGAGAATATCGGCGCTTTCGGTAGGACGGCATATTTCGCAGGTTTGTGCGGAAAACTGCCGTCCGTAGCTGCGGTGGTTTGTGTATGTGCCTGTCAGCTTTACTGTATCGCCTATGCCCGCCTGCGGCATAATGCCAACAGCCGTGATGTAATCGTCACCATCAGAAATTTCAATTACAGTGTATCCGTTTTGCTCATTTCGGTAAACGATATTTTCTACAGTTCCCTCGAGCTGCAGCAGATTTTCGTTATTCATAAAAAAAGTCCTTAAACTAAAAAATTCTATATTAAATCTTACAGTTGATAAATATTGATAAATAATATATAATTAATTGTGGCTGAAAATAATGTTAAAAGCTTTGCGCTTTGGAGGTTATATAAATGGAATTTGTTGCAAATGAAGGCAAAAATGTAGATATTACCGTAAACGGAACTACCTATATGCGCCACGCAATCAAAACTCATTTTGTAAAGCAGGGCGAGGACTATATTGAAATTTTCAAAAAATATGTTGCTCCGCTTTATGAAGAGGGCGATATAGTATCGTCAAGCGAAAAAATTATTGCGCTTTGCCAGAACCGAGTAGTTAAAAGAGAAGACCTAAAAATCGGATTTTGGGCAAAGTTTCTTTCAAAATTTGCTTCTCATCCCGACACAGGCGTCGGCGTTGGAGAAACAATTAAAATGCAGTATGCAATTTCAAAGGTCGGATTACTTAAAGTAATTTGGGCAAGCCTCGCAGGCGGAATTTGCAAAATCTTTGGTAAGAGGGGAGTGTTCTACGAAATTGTAGGACAAGAAGTTGCAGGCCTTGACGGCTTTTATGACCATATATGGAGCGAATACCGCGATATCGGTATAGAAAATCCCGAAAATCCGTCAGGTGTGTGTGATGAAATTAAAGAAAAGCTCGGTATAAGCTGTATGATAGTTGACGCGAATGACTTGGGACAGGAGGTTCTGGGTTATTCTTCAGATATTACTTTGTCGGAAGAGGAACTTCACGGTCTTATTGCCGATAATCCCTGCGGTCAGGGAAAACAGACAACTCCCATTATACTTATCCGCAAAAAGCCTATTCAGTAAATTTTTGCCTAATTTATCATATATTAGTATTATAACTCATTTTCTGACTCATAACAATAGCTATATTTAATAATCATAAAAGCATGTGAGAGAATATGGCTGCGGATTTTCAATGTTGTAAATTCTACCATATGTAAGTTAAAATTGTGAAAAGCGAAAAACGAAAAACCGCAAAATCCGCCAATGTATTAACACCGGCGGATTTTTTATCAGGGGGAATTACTTTTACTTTAATAACTCAAAAAACTCATTTCTGCTGATAAGTTTTGCAAAACCGTATTCGTTACAGATATTTTCGCAAATCCTTTTAGTTTCATCATCCATATCACAGTCAAGGCATATTACATAATTGTGTTTACCTCTGCTTACCCACTTAACTTTAGCGGCAGCACTTCTCAGCATAAATTCAGCGTCGTCGCATTTTCCGTCAATAGGTGTTACAAACATTATTGAGTTATCATTCTTATATCTGAAAAGATAATACGATATCTCGCGGACAAATGCAATTACGCCGATTACGGCAAAAACAACGAGTAAGACAGCCGATAAAACATTCATGTAATTCACCTCAATACATTTTATTGCGAAAAGTCAAATATGTGCAGTATATTTTGATTTTATTTTGCAAGAATAATAAATACAACTCTGCACAATTAACTATGCACACTGATTGTGCAGTGTTGCAAAGCGGAATATCCGTTAAAAACTTTTGAGGTGAATGAAATGATCGACAACTCATATGCAAACCAGAGCATTGTTTGCACAGTTACAAACTGTAAAAACCACAACAACACAAAGAACTTTTGCTCACTTGAAGCAATAAAGGTCGGCACACATGAATCAAATCCGACAGTTTGTCAGTGCACAGACTGTCAGAGCTTTGAAGCAAAGTGCGAATGCAAGTAATCTAATTCCGCACAAAGCACCCTCAGCCTATGCGGTTGAGGGCGCTTTCTATATAATTAAAACTTTTCAAGGGAGCGGCTTTTATTGGGTATTTTTTCTTCTGTTATTTTTCAGATCGCCGTACTTTTTTCTTTTATACTGATTGGTTTTATCCTGTGCAGATTCAAACTTCTTCCGCAGGAAGCGTCAATGGTATTCTCTAAGCTCGAAAATAGAATATTAATGCCTGCCGTTGTAATAAATACATTCCGCACAAACTGTACAGTAAAAAATATAAGTGAGAAGTGGGGATTTATTGCATACAGTATTGCTATACTCATTTTTTGTATAGCAGTCGCATATATTGTTTCCAAATTTCTCGGAAAAACTCCGTATTTACAGAAAATCTACAGATATTCACTTTCGGTTTCAAATTTCGGTTTTGTGGGTACTGCTATGGTGTCGGGAATATACGGTGCCGACAGCATTGAACTTTTTGATTATATGATGTTTACTCTGCCGCTTAATCTTTTTACTTACTCGATTGGTATTGCGTGGCTCGTTCCGAACGGCGGCAAAAGCTTCTCGATCAAATCATTTATAAATCCCATTTTTATAGCGCTCTTTATCGGAGCGGCTCTCGGACTTCTTTCATTTCCTAAGTTCAATCTTGTAACAACAATAATTACAAGTGCGGCTAATTGTATGTCGCCGATTGCAATGATATTAACAGGCTTTGTAATAGGAAGCTACAAGCTGAAGTCGTTGTTTTGTCAGTGGCGGACATACGTTGTGACGGCAATACGCCTTATAGGTTTGCCTGCCGTGGCTGCCACAGTTTTAAAGCTTCTTAACACCCCCAATGAGATAGTTATTGCAACGCTCTGCGCTCATGCAATGCCGCTTGGGCTGAATACGGTGATTATTCCGTCTGCATACGGAGAAAATCCTGAAGCAGGTGCAAGTATGGCGCTGGTGTCACAGCTTAGCGCGGTGATAACAATTCCTGTATTATTTTTTATTTTCGGTTCTTCGTGATGAATAAAATATAATCTGCATATATTTTTATTGTAATATCCTCAATTCTAATAAAATAAAAGAAAAATAAATATTTTAAAAAAAGTTAAAAAAGCTATTGACAATTAAAAAATATATGGTAATATATAGTTACAAGCTCAAATCCTATTAATTCAATAGGTAATATAGGAAACGGTGATTTTATGAAGCTATTGCTAAAACGATGTTGTTTTGACACACGAATGTGACTTTTTATTGCAAACCGTCATTACGTTAAAAACATAATAAAAATACTGAATATTTTGAAAAGAGGATATTAATATGAGTACATTAAAAGACAGAAAATTACATTTTGAAACACTTCAGCTTCACGTTGGACAGGAACAGGCAGACCCCGTAACAGATGCAAGAGCAGTTCCTATATATGCAACTACATCATACGTGTTTCACAACAGTCAGCATGCTTCTGACAGATTTGCTTTGAGAGATGCAGGAAACATCTACGGCAGACTTACCAACCCGACTCAGGATATATTTGAGCAGAGAATTGCGGCACTTGAGGGCGGCTCGGCTGCTCTGGCTGTTTCGTCGGGTGCAGCGGCTGTAACATATACAATTCAGGCTCTTGCAAAGGCAGGAGATAATATTGTAGCCGCAAAGACGATTTACGGCGGTACATACAATCTGCTTGAGCATACATTGCCTAATTACGGAATCACGACAACATTTGTTGACCCTGACGAAGAGGGTGCATTTGAAAATGCAATTGATGAAAACACAAAGGCTCTTTATATTGAAACTCTCGGAAATCCAAACTCAAATATAATTGATATTGAGAAAGTTGCGGAAATTGCACACAAACATAATATTCCGCTTGTTGTTGACAGCACATTTGCAACTCCGTATTTGCTCAGACCGTTTGAATATGGTGCAGACATTGTTGTTCATTCAGCGACGAAATTTATCGGCGGTCACGGAACAGCAATCGGCGGTGTAATTATTGAAAGCGGAAAGTTTGACTGGAAAGCGTCAGGCAAGTTCCCGCAGTTTGCAGAGCCGAACGCATCATATCACGGTGCAGTATTTACAGACGCGGCACCCGGTGCAGCTTTTGTAACATACATCCGTGCAATTCTTCTCAGAGATACAGGCGCAACTATTTCGCCGTTCCACGCATTTATCTTCCTTCAGGGTCTTGAAACGCTTTCTCTCAGAGTTGAGCGTCATGCCGAAAACACCAAAAAAGTTGTTGAATTCCTTGCAAATCATCCTAAGGTAGAAAGTGTAAATCATCCGTCGCTTCCGTCATCTCCGTATAAGAAGCTTTATGACAAATACTTCCCCAACGGCGGAGGTTCAATATTTACATTCGAAATCAAAGGCGACGAGGAAACAGCAAAGAAGTTTATTGATAATCTTCAGGTGTTCTCACTTCTTGCAAATGTTGCTGATGTTAAGTCTCTGGCGATTCATCCTGCCTCAACAACTCATTCGCAGCTTAACACTGAGGAACTTGCCGAACAGGGAATTAAACCGAACACAATTCGTCTTTCTATAGGTACGGAGCATATCGACGATATTATTTTCGATTTGCAGGAAGCCTTTGATTCAATATAAAATTTTAAGAAATTTATTACGAAATTACTGAAAGGATTTGATTTTATGGCTAATATATATAAAAGTGTGACAGAGCTTATCGGAAAAACTCCGATTGTTGAGCTTACGAACATAGAAAAGAAATATTCAACATCTGCAACTATTTTTGCAAAGCTTGAGTATTTTAATCCGGCAGGAAGCGTTAAAGACAGAATTGCTAAGGCTATGATTGAGGACGCAGAAACAAAGGGAATACTTAAAGACGGCGCAACAATCATTGAGCCGACTTCAGGAAATACCGGAATTGGTCTTGCTTCTGTTGCAACTGCAAAGGGATATAAAACTATTCTTACAATGCCTGAAACAATGAGTATTGAGAGAAGAAATCTTTTAAAAGCATACGGCGCTGAAATTGTACTTACTGACGGAAGCAAGGGAATGAGCGGTGCAATCGCAAAAGCAAATGAACTTAAAGAAGAAATTGACGGCTCGGTTATTCTCGGTCAGTTTGTAAACCCAGCAAATCCCGAAACTCATTTTAAGACTACAGGACCTGAAATCTGGCAGGATACTGACGGAAAGGTTGATATATTCGTTGCAGGCGTTGGAACAGGCGGCACACTCAGCGGTGTGGGAAAATATCTAAAATCCCAAAACGCTGATGTCAAGATTGTTGCTGTAGAGCCGGAAGGTTCTCCTGTTCTTTCAGAGGGACACGGAGGTCCTCATAAAATACAGGGAATAGGCGCAGGTTTTGTTCCCGATACTCTTGATACAGAAATATATGATGAAATTATAAAGGTTGCTAACGAATCTGCGTTTGAAACTGCAAACGACATCGCAAAGACAGAGGGTATTCTGGTAGGAATTTCTTCGGGAGCATCGCTCTGGGCTGCACTTGAGCTTGCTAAAAGACCTGAAAACGCAGGCAAAACTATTGTTGCGCTTCTTCCGGATACAGGCGAGCGTTACCTTTCTACGGGAATTTATAAAGATTAATTAAAAATCAATTTTGCATAAAAACGGCTTACTCATATTAGTTAATGTGTAAGCCGTTTGTTATATGTTATTTTAAAGCGAAAAAAATAAAGCCGCCTTAAAATGAAATGCACCCCTCCTGTTAGACATTGTGATACAATGTTTGGAGTGCCCCAAATTGTGTGGACAGCACAAAAAGCC
>CANQMH010000044.1 GCA_947624865.1 uncultured Clostridia bacterium
CCTGCTGGACCCTCTGGACCTGCTGGACCTGTTGCACCTGCTGGGCCTATCGGACCTCTCGGACCTACTGCACCTGCCGGGCCGGCTGGGCCTTGTGGACCGGTATCCCCTGTATCTCCTACAGGACCACGTGGTCCTATAGGTCCGCGTGGTCCACGAGGACCTGGAGGGCCCGGAGGACACAGTGGGCAGTTTGTACCACAAGAACAATTATTTCTTCTATCGCAGCAAGAATTAGCCTGACAATTATTATTACGGGCTTCATCAAAATTACGGCGATTATTATTGTTGCTGTTACTGTTTCTGTTATTATTGTTATTATTGTTATTAATATTATCGCTGTTATAAATATTTAATCTACTCATCACAATCTCCATATACTTCATATAAAAGTTTGTAAAATGAAGTATATTACATATTATGTTTTTCCTCATAACAATGACACTTAAATGAAAACGAATATATTAAATAATTCGTGTAAATTTGTTTTATTGTATATATTATAAAAAATAAAAAACGCTGAAAATGAAAATTTTTTCATCTTCAGCTCTGTTTTTTTATATTTTGTTTCTTATAAATCTTGCGGATTTATACTTTCGCATATTAAGCGCCACTGACAATTATTACATACCTGCGGCAAATTTTCTTCTGATATTATTTTATTTATGACCTTAGCTCTTACCTCGCTCCAAAGCAATTCATCTCCTGGGTATAATCCGTATTCCTTTGAGCAGGTTTCATCTGTTATCTGCACCTCTTCAAAATTTTCACAGTTGCCTTCAATATTTTTAGGGCAGCAGGAACAAATATCATCACAACCATTAACAAATCTGACTTTAAGATTTTGTGTATTTAACAAATTCAATATATAAGTCATATTTTTTACAAATTCTTCGCTGTAACCTTTTCCTGAGAAAAAATGTGAGCATAGCCCGTGATGTACTCTGAGCAATACAACCTTATTCATATTACCATCTCCGTCTTTACAGCTTAATTATTTTGTCAAGCCTGTTTACAAGAATTGCCGCTATGACAATTTTGCAGACATCGGGAATAATGAACGGCCATACACACCAACCGAGCACAGAACCTAAATCAACGCTCAATCCGGTAATACCGTAAATTGCGATAAACCAAATTGTTCCTGCTGCATAACACAAAATTAAGCCGATAATCATAGAAATTACAAGCGGTATGATCTTATTTTCAAAAAATTTTTTGCTTAAACCTACTACAATTGCAGTCAAAATAAAACCAATTACATATCCAAATGCCGGAGAAGCCACAGACCCTATTCCGCCTGAAAAACCTGCAAATACAGGCACTCCCACCAAGCCTACAAGAATATACACAAGAATGCTTATTGTACCTCGCTTCAAGCCAAGCAATGCGGCGGTAATAAATATTCCGAGCGTCTGCAGCGTAAACGGAACGGGACCTATTGGAATTGAAATTTGAGAACAGATAGCAATTAATGCAGTAAAAAGCGCTATAAGCACTATGTCAAGTATGCCCGATTTTACCTTATTTCCCGAACTTTCAGTGATTTTTTTATAACAATTCACAGCACTTTCTCCAATTTTCTTACGTAATCTTTAGTAACACAACAACGAATTATTTAATTTGCGTGCAGTTTATACACTAAAAATATGTGTCTGCATTGTGCTGTCAATTATTATAGACTATCAGCCGATAATTGTCAACTAAAATTTGCGGAATGGTTGACAACTATCGGTTTTCTGCTTAATTTGTTTACTCTCAAGAAGTTTCGTTTAGCACTCTAAAATTATAGTATTGCTATTTATAACAGAATCGGTATTACTAATTATTCTGTTAATAACAATCAATTAAATATTTTATATTAAAGAAATACGTAACTCTTTGGTCTGCTTCATGAAAACTCATCTTCAATAACATCGGTAAGATGAACATAACTTAGCTCCAGAGAATTGCATAAATTTACAAGTTTTTTTGCTCTGTCATATTCAAAAAAGATATCCGGAATATACTGCACAAGATATGATTTGCAATTCTTTATTATCCACGCTTCAATACCATAGGTAATATACTTTTCTCCTTCAGCTGTCTTTAAAATATTTTTGCTCAAAAGATAAATACATTCTTTCATTACTTTATTTTTAATAAATCTGAAACGGTCGTACCTGTATATGCTGCAATTTTTTGCAAAGTATCTAAATTAGGATTTACTTTCATCCGTTCAATTAAACTGACCGTTTCTGTACTTATACCACAGTTGTAAGCAAATTCACTTTGAGATTCTTTCAATTCTTTGCGCAAAGATTTTAACCTATATGAAATAATATTATTCTCGTTCATAATACCTCCTTAAAAAATAGTATTATTCTCGTTCATAATACCGTATAATACTTTTTTATATGACAAATTATACCAAATTACACTATGTTTTGCCAAGTAAAATATTGCGTATTTTATCTTTTAAATTAATAGTAAGATTATATGATTTGTTTTAAGTTGTTAATAATTGTTTTTTAAATAAAATAGTATTAAATTATAAAATCATAAGAGTATATTTACAATTATTACAAATACAACAAAAGACCATTAATAATATATAATTGATACATTTAGTATAAAATAAATGTAAATTTATAACATAAATAAAAAAATTTTATAATTTTATATTGAAATTTCAATTTTTATCTGGTATTATATATGTGAGAGAAGAGAACATAGTCATATTTCTCTTTTCAAACAATGCGAATTATAAAATTCGCAAAAAATTATAAAGGAGATGATTTTTTGAAGAAAAAAATCACAAGTATCTTACTTGCATTTTCTATGCTCGCATCAAGTATTGCAGTTGGCAGCTTTGCTGCAAATGCAATTACCACCAACAAAACTGATGTTTCATCATCAAGTACAGCAGCTTCAGCAAGCACAACGGCTGTATCGGCAAGTACAGGTCCACAGAAAAAAATTCAAGGCAGCGCTGTTCTGCATTGCTTTAACTGGTCTTACAATTCCATTAAAGCAAATTTACAGAGTATTAAGGACGCTGGCTACACAGCTGTACAGACCTCTCCTGTTCAGCCTCCGAAAGACTACAATTCATCATGGACTGGCCAATCCAGTCAGTGGTGGAAACTGTATCAGCCAATTTCAATCTCAATTGCTAACGGCAACTCCTGGCTTGGTACAAAATCACAGTTGAAATCGCTGTGTGATGCCGCAGAGAATATGGGAATGAAAGTTATTGTTGATATTGTTGCCAACCATATGGCTAATGTCACCGATACAGGCGGTAACCAAATGAGCAACATTTCTTCTCAGGTTGATTCAAATTTGAGAAGCAATTCCGATTACTGGCATATTAACGGGTACTGGGCAAATGACGACAACAATCGTTATACAATGACCCTCGGTTCAATCGGTATGCCCGACCTTAACACAGGCAACAGTTATATTCAGGAATCATATAAAAACCTGCTTATCGACTGCATAAACCAGGGTGTTGACGGTTTCCGCTTTGATGCTGCAAAGCACATTGAACTTCCTACAGACTCAGGAAATTCAAGCCAGTTCTGGCCGACAGTAATAAACGGCTCTCAGAATAGTACAAGCAACGATATTTATTATTACGGCGAAATTCTGAACGTATGTAGTACAGACATTTCAAACTACACCAGATATATGAGCATTACAGATAATTATTCAAGCGACTCAGCTTTGGTTTTTGCAAACAACGGTAATGCCGCAGGACTTGCAGCCTCAAATTATTCAACAGGTGCCGCAGCAAATAAAGCTGTATTATGGGCAGAATCACACGATACATATATGGGAGATGCCGGTTCTGCCGGAATTAATAATACTTCCGGAATATCGGACGACACAATTATTAAAACATGGGCAATGGTAGGTTCAAGAGCCGATGCAACATCACTCTTTTTGGCACGACCTGCTTCTACAATGGGTAGTCCAAGCTCTGATACTACCTGGAAATCAAAAGCTGTTACAGAGGTTAACAAATTCAAGAATTATTTTGACGGACAGAGCGAGTACCTTGCTTCAAGCGGTTCAATCGCATACAACGAACGCGGTACAGAAGGTGTTGTACTTATAAACTGCTCAGGTAAATCCACATCGGTAAATGTGCCTGCACACAAAATGTCAGCAGGTACATATATGGATAAAATTACCGGCTCAACATTTAAGGTAGAAGGCGGAAAAATCAGCGGTAATATTGGCGATACAGGCGTTGCCGTTGTTTACAACGAGAAAACACCGGATCCTTCTGCTTCAATAACTCCCGATTCAACGAGCTATAAAACTGATACTTTAACACTTACCCTTAAATATGAAAATGCAACCAGCGGTCAGTATTCCATTAACAACGGTTCATTCACTACCTATACAAACGGACAAACCATTACAATCGGTTCAGGTCTTTCATACGGCACAACAACTACTGTACAAGTTAAAGCAAGCAACGGCTCGACAACATCATCACCTGTAAGCTATAAGTACACAAAGGTTGACCCGTCAGCGACACAAAAGGTTTATTTTGACAATTCATCTTACGGATGGTCGAATGTATATGCCTATATCTATAACAGCTCAACTATGAATGCGGCGTGGCCGGGACAGAGAATGACGTTAGATTCTGCAACAGGATATTATGTACTTGATGTTCCAAATAACCTGAGCAATGGATATGCAATATTCACTGAAAGCTACAGCGCCTCGACACATCGTTATCCTGCCGATGGAGAAGAGGGTCTGCCGCTTAACGGAAAGTCAATGATTATGCAATCAAATCATCAGTGGAACGAGTATAATAATTCCAATGTGTCTACTACTGTACAGTCAACTACCAGCCCTAAAGATACGTACACAGTAAGTTTCACAAATTCTAACAACTGGAGCGGTACAATCAGCTGTTATTATTGGAAAAACGGTTCAACAGGTCCTGTTGCATGGCCCGGTAAAGCAATGACATACTCAACAGTAAATGATTACGGTCAGACGGTTTACACGATTGAAGTACCAAAAACTATGGACAGACTTATATTTACAAATGGCAGCAGCCAAACTGTTAACATACCGTTTGACGGAACATATTTACGTTATTATGCCTCGAGCACAACAGATTCGCAAGGTCATTATGAGTATGGTACGTGGTAAATAACATTTAATTATCAGCACAAAACTCCCTAAACCTCAAAATCGGTTAAGGGAGTTTTTGTTTTTTTGAAATATATGATTAGTGATTTCTTTTAATAGAAATTGTTATGAGTTTTTAATAACGTTTCCGTTTCGCTTTAATTAAAAATTATTAATTTATCCGTTATAATCAGCAAACTGGCTGTTATGTTATTTTAATCATCCGTCTGTGGAATTTGTCGGATTTGTTTAAGCTTCTGTAGGGTTAGTTTCATCAGGAAGAGATTTTTTTACAATTTCGCCTGTTTTGTTTCCATCCTCCGGCAAATCAACAAGGTATTTCTGAATTAATGTTGCGTCAATAACATTAATAACTCCGTCTTCATTAACATCGGCTGCAATATATGGCACACCTGTTAATGAAGTCAAGTCTACTAAGTATTCCTGAATGGTTGTTGCATCCATAACACTGATTTGTCCGTCGCCGTCTGCATCGCCTATAAGTACATCTACTGTTGACGGATCAGCTAAAATAGTCAGAACGCTCGATTGTGTAACAGTCTTATAGTTTTTGCTGAAAGCAATAGCAAATATATTATACTCACCAACCTCAACAGGCATCTCTCCGTTAACTGAGAATGTGTTAATATTTATACCGTTAAGCACTTGTTCAAGCTTTGCCACAACATCGCTGTCCGCAATAAATCCGGGCAGTGCCTTGAGTTTTTCAATCAGAACTTGAACTCCGCCTGCGACATCAATGTTCAATGAGCCAATACCCCATTTTTCCGGAAGTATGATATTCACATTGTTATTTTTATCATAAATAACAGAGATATAATTCAAATTCTCGGGATTAAATATATCAGTAAACTTTTCTATTCCGTCATAGGTGAATTCGGCATCTTTTATCTCAAACTCAGCTGCCGCAGGACGAATTAACACTTTTCCTGCTGAAGCGCCGTAATAGACAAGCTCACCGTTGCTGTCGCGCTCCTCATATTCAGCAATCACAATATAAACTCCTGCATTTTCAGGGGGAACTGTGCTGTTATAGAAGCCGTTTGATATATCTGCACTTAGATAGGTCACGGTTAAATTGCTGAGACGGTCACCGGTAATTTCTTCGCCGGAAGCATCAGTAACAATTGCTGTGGAGCTATGCTGCTGACCGTCGTAAATTACATCGACATCAGAAATATCCACATTCACATTCTGCGGTGCAACTAAAATGGTCCTCATGACGGGAGCTGTCAATGTCATAGAAGCGCTCACATCTTCACGAATAAATGCAATCTGTGTGTAAACGCCGTTACCAAGCTCAGAAACATCGTCTGTAAACACAGGTTTGCCCTTTTCATCTGTACCGATAAATATATACTCAATACGACTTGTGAGGGCGTCATCCTTTATACCGTCCACATAAGCGGAAGCACCCATATCGGCAGCTTTCAGAACAGGCAGAGAAACAATGCCGTTAACATCCTCATAATTCCATTCCAGCTCAGCTTTGGTTATTTTAGGAGAAATAACAAGGATTCCTGTATCGGCAGCCACCGTATAATTTGGATCACAGATGAGGGCTGTAACCATATAAACGCCGATCTTAGCGGGATTAACCTCGGAATAATCTTTAAAAGTAATAAGCATATTATCGGGCATCTGAGAGAGTATATCAGTCATCTGCTCTAAAACCGAAGCATCCATACCTGCATTAATCAGTCTGCTCTCAATATCGTCAAGCATAGAAACAAAACTCGACAGATTAATTCCGTCTGCATATGCAAATGGAATGAAGTTTTCCAGAATATCATCTACTCTTTCAGGCAAGTCAATGTTCATAACACCTGCAACTGCGAGCAGACCATTTTCTGAGAAATCGTCTTTGTCAGTAAGACCTGCTGTTATTACTATCATTTCAGCAGCATCAGGCGTTTTGTCAATCATTTCTGACACATTAACGCCAGAACCGTCATATACGTAAAGTCTGTCATTTACGGTAACTTCAGCATTGGCAGGTTTGATGACCATAGCACCGATTCCTACGCCGACCAAAGTAACCTGAAAATCTTTATAGGTAGCAATTACGGTATAAACACCGCTCTCGGTCGGAGCTTCGCTGCTGTAGTATCTTTCTCCGTCTTTTTCAGCACCAATATAGAGATAGGAAATGTTACTGCTGTCAAGCACATTTTGATTGCGGTTCTTAGCAACCGCAGTCATAGATTTTGGAGTACCGTCATATGTGAATTGACGGTCATTATTTACATTGCCGTCTTCGTCAATAAAATTAACGGAAACTGTATCGGCAACCACAGAGTACGTACGGACTATGGGTACAGCCCAGTACATATCGTTACCCCAGTCGCGGATATATGAAATCTGAGTATATACGCCAATTTCTGCACTCGGATCATTAGAAACGAATGTAGTGCCGTTTGCAGTTATACCCATATACAAATTAACCAGCTTTTCATCAGCCTCTGCCATCTGCTCATCGGTCAGATTAGATGCAACAACATGGGTACCAAGGTCATATTCTCCGCTAAGGATACTGCCGCGTGTGATAAAGCCGTTATCATCTATAACGTTAAATTCAAGATTTACCTTAGATGCGTTGGGTGTAATAACAAGATAACCCAAATCTATGTCAGTTGTGTAGTTTGCGTCTGAAGTAACCGCACCGATTAAATAAACACCGCTGTTTTCAGGGATAATACTGCTGTCAACGGTAATCTTAACAGTCAAATCCGTTAATCCTTCCAACTGCTCGATAGACTCAAGAGTGGAAATGAGGGACTGGATGGTTTCGGGATCCAGATTAATCGGCAGATTAAAATCATTTTGCAGTGCTTCCAGAGATTCCAGAGCAGATTGCAGAATATCACTAAGTTCCGCTATGGAAGCCTCTGTTTCCAGACCCTCGTAAATTCTGTTAAGAAGGTTCTTTATAAGTTCATTATTTACAGAATCCGGGTCAATCAGTGCAGGAAGGTTAAGCTGTATATAGCTGCTGCCATCACTAATGTCAAGACCTGCTGCGAAAGATATGTAACTTACTCCTTCGGGATTAGCAGAAATAAGTGAGCCGATATTTTCGCGGTCAGCGTAACTTACGGTCTTAGATTGTACACTGATATTTGAAAGAGCCTTATTTACGGTAATTTCAACCTGTGCAGAAGAATCGGCATAAGTCTTATCGCCTGCATACTTCACTGTAACCGTGTGAGTGCCTGCATAAAGAGCGCCGTACTCAACGGTCATATTGCCGTCCTTACCAAAAACAGCGTCAATAGGATTGCCGTTAACATCGGTAAGAGATTTAAAAATCAAATTGTAAATCTGCTCCTCGGTAATGTCCTCGGAATAAACAATTGATGTGCCTTCATTCAAGGTGATGACAGTTTCCTCACGGTCGTCAACCAAAGTAATGGTGAATTCTTTTGAAACCTCGGGATACCTGTCGCCGTCTAAATCAAAGGTGATTTTAATGTTTTCAGTTTCATTGCCGAATGCATGAGCTATAGATGACTGAGGTTTATAGTCTAGGTCCTTCCAGCCGCTGCTTAAAATTGAGGAAGCATAAGCCTCGTACTGAATGGTCACATTATCCTCGGTTATTCCGGGAACACTGTTTTCAGTGTCAATCATATCAAATATAGCTTTCTTGGCATCATTGATGTCCATAAAATTATTGTAGCTTATTATATGGTAACCGGGCTTGATAGCGATTCGAGCCTCAGCGCTCTTGACATTTACTGTATATGTCGTATTTGAACCGACAGTAAACGCCGCGGTAACTACGGCTCCATTCCAGCTGACAGTACAGTCAACCTTGTTATCATTTTGCCAAATCTCAATATCTTCAATGTAGAAACCATTTGCCGGAGATGCGGTCACGGAAACCTCTGTTTTCTCAGCAACATTCATAGGTGCAGACTGACCGTTTATCATTACGGTTGCATTTCCTGCATTCTCGCCTACAGAAATAATACAGTCGCTGGGTTTAGCCTCAAGAGTGATTGTCACTTCCAAATTCACTGTAGGATAACGAAAATCTGTTGGCGAATAGGTGATTTTTATATCCTCTTCAGTATTCTCTCCAAAGGCATGACCTCCCAATTTGGGCTCATAATCTAAATCGACCCACTGTTTTATTCCAAAAATGTTATTTGCCGCATATTGGATGGTTACATTTTCGGCAGAAATACCCGGAACACTGTTTGTTTCATCAATCAGCGCATAGATAGCGTCCCAAATTTCCTGAGTTGTCATACTTGTGTTATAGCCTATAGTGTTTCCTGTCAGGACAATTTCTGCCTGTTTGCTTAAAACTTTAATTTCATTGTTTGAATTTTCATCAGCGGTAAAATCAACGCTTGCTGTATTTCCGCTGAAGCTCATTTCTCCGGAAACCTTAGTTTCATTACTGTAAACTTCAAGAGCTTCTATGTAACTTCCGTTTGAAGGTGCTGCTGTTACCGTAACAAGCTTTCCCGGAGTTAAACTCTTAGTTTCTCCGTCATAGATTCTGCTGTCATTTACTGCAACTGTTGCATGACCGGAATTCTCACTTACAGAAATTAAAGCGTCGGTATCCTTAACATACTCAACAACAATATCCTTGTCGGCATCCATTTCGGATACGGTTACAGTACCGCCTTCTCCGGCACCAAAAGTATCTAAAGTTTCAGCGCCTGATTTTACATTTACACTGTAATTCTCTAAGCCGCCGACAACCAATTCAGCAGACTCTCCGCGGGTAATTTCAACTGTTGTTCCGTCTGTTGTAACCTGTGTTTCGTTTACGGTCACATTGGCAGACGAGTTATTTTTTGTCACAGTCAAGTTGTCATAAATCTCAGCGGTGAATACTGCAACATCAGTCCATGTGCGGGAAAGCAAACCCCTTTTCTTAAAATCATAAGTTACACCATGAACAGCACTGAAATTAGTTCCAACGTTTGTGCTGCTCCACACTTCAGACGGCTCGGTATTGCCTATAATTTGAAGTACATCTGTTGCTCCTATTGTTACTCCTGTTCCTAAACTGTTGAAAAATGTTCTCAATTCAGAAGCGGAAAACTCTGTCTCGCTGTTATGTAATCTCAACACTTGCGTGTCTGAATCATAACTCGGAGCCGCGAATGCCGTTAATGACATACAAGAAATCATTACCACCACAAGCAATATCGATATTGTACGTCTTGCCAGTAACTTTTTCATTTACACTTAATTCCTCCTTACTATTTCTAACAGCATTTTACTATATTTGCATAAAATTATAAAAAAACAATAATTTAACTTAAAATGCTGCTGTTTTTAACACATAGTGTAACTCACTATGTTACATTATTATATAATTTTTGAAATTATAAGTCTATAGATTTTCGTAAATGGGCATTAATATGGCGCGAATAACCACTATTCTTCAGAACTTTTCATAAAATATGCCAATTACAGGTAAATAACCGGCACATATCGACCCACCGCTGCATAATATTTTTTATTTACAGACATTCTTAATGTACGATATAGGATTCTAAAAAATAACTAACCACAGCCAATCCTTTGCCAGTCTGCCTTTTTCAAATGGCAATATAACTCAAGCGGTATTTTTATTCTTAAATTATTAGATATGTACATTATGCCGTTTGTATTATCTGATTATATTTAACAGTATAGTTTATTGTTTCCAATGTGCTAATATGTAACAAGCCGTCTGTTTTTCAGAGTGTGACACATTTATATCAATAAATTGTTTTTGCAAGAAAGTTATTAACAAATTTGTTGAAACTGCTTTTTTTTATTGCTTATATACTATATATATGTTATAATTACATTAAATATCGCAGATAATATTTTTCTGTATAATTTTGCTGTAAATCTAAATAATTTATAATTTTTTACTGTTTTTATTGCTTATATGCTGTAATTATGATATCATTAGAAAGATATATACTTTTATTTTAGAAGTCTTGGAAAGTGAGTATATTTATGCACAATAAGGTAATAAATGTAGATGGATTTATTGACAAAAAATTAAACCATCCCATTTACCGTTACGTTAAACGTTTAACAGACATATGTATTTCACTTATTGGAATTTTGATTATGATTATTCCTACAATATTTATTGCTGTATTTATAAAACTTGACAGCAAAGGACCTGTATTTTTCAAACAAAAGAGAGTCGGATACATGGGCAGGCTGTTTACAATTTATAAATTCAGAACTATGTCAGATAATTTCAAAAAAAGTAAAACGTCTGTAAATTCCAATTGTAATGAAGTTACCAGAATAGGAAAATTTTTGAGAAAAACAAGCATAGATGAAATGCCTCAGCTTATAAACATATTCAAAGGTGATATGAGTTTTGTAGGACCCCGACCTCTTATTGAAAATGAAGGCGAGATACATAATTTAAGAATGAAAAACGGAGTATATAATGTTCGTCCCGGATTAACCGGACTTGCTCAGATTAACGGACGCGATTTGATTTCTGATGAGGAAAAAGTAAAGCTTGATACACAGTACGTAAAAGAGTTTGATGCAATTCTTGATATTAAATTATTTTTTGCAACTATTCCTAAGTCTCTCATCGGTTCGGACGTTGCAGAAGAGGCTCACCAGCATATATGATTCTATGAACGTTGATGTTATTGCTTACAGTTTTTCAAAAAGGAGTTGCCATGAGATCCTATTCTGTTTTAATGTGTGTTTACAGAGGAGAGAATCCGCTGTACTTTAGAGAGGCAGTCCAAAGTATGCTCAGTCAAACTGTATCGCCAAATGATTTTGTTATTGTGTGTGACGGACCATTGACCGATGAATTAAATACTGTAATAAATAATTTCATCAATTCTAATCCAAAGATTATGAATATTATCAGACTCCCTGCTAATGTAGGCGTCGGTGCAGCAACAAATGAAGGCTTAAAACATTGTAAAAATGAATTAATAGCTAAAATGGACTCCAATGATATTTCCGTAACTGACAGATGCGAAAAACAGTTAAAAAGGTTTGAATCAAATCCTGATATTACGATTTTGGGCGGTTTTATCGAAGAGTTTGATACTGATGAAAATAAACCTTTTGACATCAGAGAAGTTCCGACTGAAAATAATCAAATTAAAAAATATGCACGGCGGCGTCAGCCGTTTAATAATGTTACGGTAATGTATAAGCGTTCTTCTATAATTAATGTAGGAGGCTATCGCAATTTGAACCGCGGCGAAGATTATGATTTGTATATCAGATTGTTAAAATCGGGATATTACGCAGAAAATCTTGATGATGTGCTTGTAAAGGTACGAGTTAAACTGAACGGGCATATAAAAAGGCATTCATTTGAAACCGTTAAAGGATTTTTATCAACTCGATGGAATACACATAAAATCGGTTACTCTTCACTTTGGGATTTTACAATATGCTGCATTGCTGAGATTTTTGTATTTATTTGTCCCAGTAAATTACAACATTTTATATATAGAAAATTTTTAAGAAAATCATTATAAAATTAGATTATATCATATAAGTTTTAATTTTACCGAATATGGGAGGATTTATGAACAGTAATCAGGAAACACAAAGTATTTCATTTAAGCAAGATCTTCAGTTTACAGAAGTATTTCATTTTTTGCTGTCAAAAATATTATGGCTGATAATTGCAGGTATAAGTGGATGTCTTATTACTGCAATTTTTGTTACTGTCTTTATAACACCAAAGTATGAATCATACATTACTATGTATGTGCATAATAACGCTGAGCTGAACAGCGGATCAGTAATAAATAATAACGATTTGCTTGCTGCTGAAAGTCTGGCGGGAACGTATGAAATTATTTTACAAAGCAATGTTATTTTTGATTCGGTTATTCAGGAAGTTAATTCTGATAAAAACATAAAATTAAATAAACCGTTATCAAGACATGATTTGTCTGATATGGTATCTGTTTCAACTGTAAACAGCACACAGCTTATTAAAATTACCGCTTCATCAACCGATCCTTTATTAGCATATAAAATCGTAGATGCATATGCCTCAGTATCGCCGAAACAAATTGTTCGTGTTACAAAATCCGGAGGTGTAGAGGTAGTTGATCAAGCTGAACTTTCAACCAGTCCGGTATCTCCAAAAACTTTAATTGACAGTATAATCGGATTTTTTGTAGGCTTTATACTGTTAGCTGTTTATTATATTATTAAAATGATTTCGGACAATACGGTTTATTCTGAAAATGACATTGAAAAAATAACAGATGTCCCCATCATAGGTACAATTCCTGAGGTTGAAATGACCAACACCGAAGAAGTTTATTGGAAAGCAGAAAAGTTTAATGTTTTAAAATATGGAAGGAGCTCCAACAGTGAAAAAATCAATGCAAACCCGACAGAATAAACCAAACCCTAAGGATTGGACGCGTTTGTTGACAAATGACAGCCCCTTTGCAGTAAAGGAAGCATATGTAAAGCTTCGTACCAATCTAATGTTCAGCCTTTGTTCTGACGGAGAGCGGCCATGTAAGGTTTTTGCTGTCACAAGTCCTAATCAATCGGAGGGTAAAAGTCTTACTTCAGCAAATATAGCAATCAGTTTAGCCATGCTTGGAAAAAATACTTTGTTGATTGATGCTGATATGAGAAGACCCAATCAGAACAGATTGTGGAAAATAAAAAAAAGCTCCGGATTAAGCGGTCTGCTCGCAAGGGTTGAGGCATGTTCGGTTTACGGCGTTAACGGCTTGCCTTTATCTATAATTTGTGCGGGCGATACTCCGCCAAATCCATCTGAACTTCTTTCTTCGGCTAATATGAACAGAACTGTTGAGTATTTAAGACAAAAATATGATTATATAATTATTGACACCCCTCCTATTAATACCGTAGCAGACGCTCAGATTCTTTCCAGAGTTGTCGACAGTACAGTTTTAGTTTGCTATTCGGGGAAAACCAAAAATATGGATATACATCGTGCGCTGGATTTAATTAAACAGTCTAATGGGAATATTTGCGGAATTGTTCTTAACGGATTGAATATCAAAGCAGGCAAATATTCCTATTACCACTATAAATACAGTTATGATTACAATTATAGCTATTCAAATTTAAATTATAATGACTAAAATCAAATACTTCTGCATTTTATCGAATTTTACATGAAAAAAATTGAAATGTATATTTTGAGCAAGTAATTTTTAGTGTGTCATAAAAAATTATATAGGTAATATTATTGTATTTTGCAATGGCGTCAGCATTGCAAAGTAATATTATAATAAAATAAAAGGAGATATTATTAATGAAAAATAGAAAATACGCTTTTCGTGCAACGGCGTTAATTCTATGCTTATGTATGATACTAAGTTTATTTACTTTATCAGCATCGGCATATGATTCTGAAACGCATCAAACTTTTTCGAGAAAAACGTCTACAATTGCCCCCGGCGTAACACAGGACATAGTCTATGCATACAACAATAACGACAGTCAGATCGTTTATTATGTAGCTACGGCTGATATCAACGACCCGACAGTAAATGTTTATGCAAACTACAAAGACAATCAATGTTCGGAATACGGAATGCAAAAGCTTAGAGAACAGATGGCTTCTGCACAGAAAAAACATTCCAATCCCGATGATCCTGACAATTACATTAAATACTACAATGCTGTTGCAGGCGTAAATGCAGACTTCTATGATATGACTACAGGTCGGCCCTCAGGCGCCTTTGTTATGGAAGGAAAAATTGCATGTACAGATTCATCTGCAAACAAGAATCCTTTCTTTGCCATAAAGAAGGACGGAACTGCTATGATAGGCAAAGCAGGCGAATGGACAGCAAATAAAAATGATATTGTTGAAGCTGTAGGAGGAAATGTTGTTCTTGTTTCTGACGGCAAGGATGTCACAGGCACATTAAGCGGCAGCTATAATACCGAAAGACACAGTCGTACTATGGTAGGCATTACAGCAGAGGGAAAGGTTGTAATGGTAGTTCTCGACGGACGTCAGGAACCTTTCTCGGCAGGCGGTACAATGCATGAGTGTGCGCAGATTATGCTTGAAGCAAACTGCGTTGCAGCAATCAACCTTGACGGCGGCGGTTCTACTACCTTTGCCGCAAAACAGGAGGGCGAAGATACTGTAAAAGTCGTAAACCGTCCGTCTGACGGTTCTGAACGTTCTATCAGTTCTTCACTTATGATAGTTTCAACAGCTGTTCCCTCAAATACATTTGACCATGCTTCATTAACAGCTGACAGCGATTATGTAACACCTGGTTCTACGGTTAAAGTAAACTCCGTAGGCGTTAGCCCTGCGGGTACATCTGCTGACATTCCTGATGATATCAGCTGGCAGCTTGCAGACAGCAGCTTGGGAACAGTTTCCGACGGAGTATTTACTTCAAACGGAAACAACGGTGACGCTGTCGTTCAAATGGTTTATAACGGCAAGATAGTGGGTGAAACTACCATCCACGTTGTAGTTCCAACCTCTATTGCATTCGAGCAAAGCACAATTACAGTTCCTTACAGCAAGTCTGTTTCGCTTCCTATTACCGCAAAATACAACTTAAATCAAGTATCTGTAAAGGCCAGCGATTTTACTTTTACACTTTCGGACAATAAACTCGGTACAATTGACGGAACAATGTTTACGGCAGCAGACGAAAGCAGTGGAATTACCACAGGTTCGATAACAGCAAATCTTGTTTATAACTCTGGAATTAAAGCTACCGCAACACTCAATTTAGGTAAGGCCTCTGAAATTATAAAAGATTTCGAGGACACCGACATAAGCGGATACAGCATCAAAACGGGATATCCTACTTCCGGTCCGAGTGCTTCTGCAACAGACGGACAGGGTGAAATAGGCTCTCTGGAAGTTGTAACAGCCGAAACAGGCAAGGTTCGCAACGGAAAATATGCAATGGCTGTAAACTGCGACTTTTCACAGATTATGGAAACCGGTTATCTGCTACTTAATCTGAGCGGATTAAACATTAACGTTGAAAAGGCAGTGGCATTAGGTCTATGGCTTTACGTTCCTGAGGATACGGAAGCTACCTATCTTAGATTTACAGGATATGGCAACAATAACAGTGATACGAAATATAATCCGGATATCTACGGCACAGGATTTGCTTCAACTTTTGAAGAACCCGGCTGGCACTACTTCTCTGTTGACCTGACGCCTTATGAAACTACTACGTTTAATACACTTCAGATATATGTAAGCGACCGTGATAATACAAACTTTGATTATTATTTTAAGGATTACAGTTCTGTAAACGGCAAGTTTACATTTTACATTGATGATATTACGGTTGACTATTCTTCTGTTGTAGATGACAGAGAAGCTCCCGTTATTAATAATGTAACCCTTTTTGATAAACAGGGTGAAGGTTCATCATTACTTGACGGACAAACTATTGATTATAATACAATTACTGTTTCTGCCAATGCAGCAGATGATACATCAAAATCAAACTATACAGGCCTTGACTACAGTACGGCAAAAGCTACTGTTGATGGCGTTGAAATTGAAAACGGATTTACTTATACTTCTAACGGCACGCTTACGCTTGAAGATATAACTCTTGCTGACGGTGTACATACAATCGGTTTTGAAATTGCCGACAAAATGGGCAACAGCACCGTTATTCACAGACAGGTAAATATTGCAGCAAAATCAGATCTTGACACAATTTCAGTAGTTCCCGCTGACCCTGACGCAGACAAACTGCTTATCGGCTCACTTTATTGGATGAACATTGAAGCAACTTCAATCGAAAAGGTTAAGTCCGTAACAACAACACTTAATCTTAATTCAGTCAGCAATTGGGAACTTGACAATATGAAAGTTGCGGAAGGCTTTACTGCAAATTATACAGTAGATAAGATTACAAATGACGCAACAATTACAATTGAGAGAACAGGCAGCAATACTATGACAGGCAAAGCTGTTCTTGCAGAACTTCCTATTCGCACATGGTATTCAACTCTTGCTTCCAAGCCTACTTATGAGGTTTGCACACCTGAGTGGCTATGGAAAAATATGAGATTATGGCCAATGGATATTAAGCTTTCCGTAGATTACGGTTCGGTAAAATTTGCCGACGAAACAACAGGTTCGTTCTCAGCAAAGGATCTTGCTGTTGACACGGAGGTTTACGGAAACTACGCAGTGCTTAATGCCGACGGTGTATATTCGTCCAAAAAAAGCTGGCATATCCACTCTGCTGAAGCTATGGAAGACGCAGAAGCAACTTGTACAACATCCGGCTACACAGGACGTACATTCTGCAAGGTATGTAACTCTGTTGTAAATTGGGGTACAGCTATTCCTGCAACAGGTCACAGTTATGAATTGGTTGATGATAAAATGCAGTGTGTAAACTGTGACACTTTGGCTAACGGATATGTAAATGAAAAATTTTATATAGACGGTATTGCCGCAATCGGCTGGAAAGAAATAAACGGTAAAAAGTACTACTTCACTGAAGATTCCAAACCTGCTACAGGCTCTGTCTTAATTGACAAAATAGTATATACATTTGACGAAAACGGTGTTTATTTATCCGATTTCATTTACAACGGTATATTAGAAACAAAAGAAGGAAATTATTATATTATCAATAACAAGGTTATGTCAGGCTGGCGCATTATTGATGATAAGTATTATTATTTTGAACCATCTGACGGATTAATGGTCAAGGGCTCAAAAACTATTGACGGCGTTACATATAATTTTGAAGATGACGGTCAGTTAATAAAAGGTACCTTTGTAAAATCCGCAGACGGAATAAAATATTATTTCGCAGGCAAGCCTATAGTCAGCCGTTGGATTGAACTGGACGGAAAAAAATATCGTGCCAATGAAAAAGGATATATTTGTTTAGGTATTTCTCCCGTTCATATTTCAACAGGTATATCAGGATTTGAATGGGACGAATTTGATGAAAATACCGGTGAGTATATCGGCGGCGTTAATGGATTCTTTGAGTATGACGGTTATACTTACTACGCTGTAAACGGCAAAGCAGGCAACGGTCGCACAGAAATTGACGGCAAGTATTATCATTTCAGGTCTGTTCCGTTACCTGGACGTATGGTTACTAATCAGTATTATATGAACTATTTCTATGGTGCTGACGGTGTAATGCCTGACCATGAGTTTTCTGAGTATAATGGAAACACCTATTATTTTGTAAACGGCGATATATATTGCGGAGGTCTTACAAAGGTCGGAGATGATATTTACTATTTCTCAACCTCAACCGGCTTAATGCAGTTCGGCAAATATTTTGTTACGGTTACTCATGGTTTAGTACCGTCAATCGGTGAATACTATTTCGATGATAACGGACATCTTGCTGTTGACGGATATTATACTGTAGGCGGCGAAGAACTTTATTTTGAAAACTATAAAGTAACTAAACCTCCGATTACCGATCCTGATCATAAGGATGATTACGGACTGGTTAACCGCGATGGAAAATACTATTATCTTGACAAAAATGAAAGCTATGTTACGGGTAAGGTTAATGTAGAAGTAACTAACGGCTTATTGGCCCCGGGCGTAAATTATTTTGCAGAAGACG
>CANQMH010000045.1 GCA_947624865.1 uncultured Clostridia bacterium
TGTTTCTGGTACTGTTGTCTCAGGAGCAACTGTTGTTTCTGGTACTGTTGTCTCAGGAGCAACTGTTGTTTCTGGTACTGTTGTCTCAGGAGCAACTGTTGTTTCTGGTATTGTTGTTGTAGGTTCAACATATGTTGAAGGTGTAAGAGTTGTATGAAGATCAACAGTTACACTGTCAGTTTTATCATTCTTTTGTACTTCAGATTTGTTAACGAGAAGAACTTCTTCATCTTTAGCCGAATAAGAAGTACTCGGATCAACTTTTGAAACTCTAAGTATATCAACATCAAGATTAATAGTTGTGCTTACAGGAGCTTTGTCTGAAATATCAGCTACATCAAAGATAACCTGTGCAAAAATCTTTTCCTCACTTGAGAAATCATAAAGACTGATATTTGATGCATTGTACTTAATAACGCCGTCTAAGCCAAGGTTAATATATCCGCCCATAGGTATTGCAGGACATACAGTCTTAGGATTATTCTTTGAAGATAATTTGAGAACACTTGAATCGAAGTACATATACCACTGTGTATCAAGTAAATCCTTTGAAGACTTCATTGAGTAGGTAACCGTTACTTCTTTTGTGTCAGCATTATACTCAGCAACAGCTTCAGGGAAGTAGTTAGAAGTTGCAGTTACTTTAAGATATGGATTTGAAGGATTAGACGTTGGCTCTTCTGTAGTTGTCGGAGCAGCTGTTGTTTCCGGCTCTTCTGTTGTTTCAGGAGCAACTGTTGTTTCTGGCTGAGCTGTAGTTGAAGGCAGATAAGTTGAATCTGTAAGCTTTGTTTTACGATCAGTAGTTACAGCATCTGTACTTGCATTGTGAAGAACCTCAGTCTTGTCAATAAGAATAACTTCTTCATTTTTGTCAGAATAGAAAGTACTTGGATCTATTTTTGAAACACGAAGAACATCAACAGTAAGATCAATTGTTGTGCTTACAGGAGCTTCATCAGAAATGTCGAGTACATCAAAAATAACCTCAGCAAATACTTTTTCTTCACTCGAGAAATCATAAAGATTAAGACTTGAAGCGTTGTACTTAATAACGCCGTCTAAACCAAGGTTAATATATCCGCCCATAGGTATTTCAGGACATACAGTCTTAGGATTATTCTTTGAAGATAATTTGAGAACACTTGAATCGAATGTCATATACCACTGTGTATCAAGTAAATCCTTTGAAGACTTGAATGAGTAGGTAACTTTAACCTCATTTGTTTCTTTGTTATACTCAGCAGTAGCTTCAGGGAAATAGTTTGAAGTAGCATTTACTGTAAGATAAGGTTTATCATCTTCTTCAGTAGGTTCTGTTGCTTCAGTAGCATCTGTTGCAGGAGCAGCTGTTGTCTCTACTAATGTTGTCGTATCAGGAACAGTTGTCTCATCAGTTACAGGAGCTGTTGTTATGGGTTGATCAGGAAGATCAGCAGTATTCTGAAGTGTACCTGCAGCCTCAGAAGCTTCTTTGGTAGGATATGTACCAAAATCGCCATTACCATAATAGAAGTACCAGTCGCCAACATAATTCATTTTGCCATTAAATCCTTCTGTTGTCAGTGAAGGATCAATAACAAAAATCATATTGTCCATTGTAAATGCAAAACCTAAATCAGACTCAAAGAAGTTATCGGCAAAAGCACCGAGAGCTGCTTTGTCGCCTTCATAGCTTTTCTGCATTTCATCAAAGAATTCTGTACCATAAAGTTCAGAATCACCGTCAATATAGAATTCTGAAGGAACGTTCTGAGATTGAGCAGCAATTGAATAAATATCTTGTGTTGGGTCTTCGCCGCCGTTAACATAGTTGTTCCAGATAATCGTTGTAACATCTGTAGGACAATCTACATAGTAAACATCTTTAACATCACTTACTTGAGGCTTGTATCCGGGCCAAGCAGTTGTTCCGCCTGAACCATCAACAGCACCGCAAGCATCAGTGCCTGCCCACCAGTAAATACCGGCAGTATTTGTATGTTCACTATACCAATATTTTGGCATTGCGAAATAATATTTGTGGGTAGAGTCAACACCCTCTGAAGGGGTATATCTACCCTGTTCGTCTGTCTGGGCTGAAACGCTAACAGCTGCGACTGCTACCATAGAAACTGTAAGCATAACTGCCAAAAGAAGACTAATAATTTTTTTGGACATTTAAAATTTCCTCCTATTAGAATTTTCCGAACGCTTCGGTAAATATATTATATAATAATTAAAAACAAAAATCAAGTATTTTTTTTCAAAAAATGTGCTTATTTTATATGTTATTATGACTAAATTTTACACTTATTTTTTAGTCAGTAATTTTTTATGTATAAATATTATCTCTTTTATTAATAATTTTAATCAAAAATTATAAAAAAACGCCTTTCATTATGAAAGGCGTCTTTCAAAATTATCAGTTAAACTTTTTGCGTGCAAATACAATTGCACCGGATGCTAAAGCAAGAATTACAAAAAGAATTACTGCTGTTGAAACATCACCTGTCGGAATTGCACCATTATCTGTACCACCCTGACCGGGAGTATCAGGTGTTGCATCAGAACCTACTGCTGATGTTGCATCAGGTGACGGAGCAGGAACAGTAGCAGCAGTGGTAGTAGTAGTCTCACCAGGAGTTACAGGAATATCGGGAAGTGTTGTAGGCTGATCATTAACATTTTTAAGTGTGCCGGCAGCCTCAGAAGCTTCTTTAGTAGGATATGTACCATACCAGCCTTCTCCAAAATAGAAGTACCAGTCTCCCACATATGTCAGTTTGCCTTCAAAATTCTCTGAAGTCAGTTCAGGGTCAATAACAAAAATCATATTGTCCATTTTAAATGCAAAACCATAATCCGATTCAAAGAAGTTATTGGCAAAATCTCCGAGAGCCGTTTTGTCGCCCTCAAAACTTGCCTGCATTGCATCAAAGAATTCTGTACCATAAAGGTCAGAATCACCGTCACAATAGAACTCTGAAGGAACATTTTGAGACTGAACAGCAACTGTATAGATAGGATCTTCTTTATCCTGACCGCCGTTCACAAAGTTGTTCCAAATAATTGTTGTAACATCTGCCGGACAATCTACATAATAAACATCTTCAACATCACTAACCTGAGCCTTGTATCCAGGCCAAGAAGTTGTTCCGCCTGAACCGTCAACGGCACCGCAGGCATCGCTGCCACCCCACCAGTAAATACCGGCAGTATCTGTATATTCACTATACCAATATTTTGGCATTGCGAAATAATATCTGTTAGTTTCAGTGATACCCTCAGACGGTACATAACGACCGTTGCTGTCAAGTGCTGCAGAAGCGCTTATAACAGCTACTGAAGCCATTGAAAAAACAAGCACTACAGCAAGCAAAAGACTTAAAAGTTTTTTTGTCATTTTAATCTCCTCCAATTAAATATCCCGAATTTATCGGTATGGGTTTATTATACAATGAAATAAAGTGAAAATCAATATATATTTTTAAAAATCAGCAAGTAAATACATACAAAATTTTAATATTTTTTTTGTATAATTAGATTTCAGTCTCGTCGTTGTCTGTTTTTATTATATTCTTTGAATCATCGCGTTTTTTTACTATTACAACTGCTATAACAGCCAGGACTACAACTACTATTCCGATAATAACAAAAATTGTTAATGTGCTGCCCGACGAAGGAGAATCCGCTTGCTCATATCTTGTTACATCTACAACTTCGGTAGAAATAATTGCTCTGTGACTATTTTTATCAGGAGAATTATCTCCCATCCCATCATCATAATTTATAAAGCCGCCTTGTTTTTGCTTCAATGTTTCTTCATCATCATTGACTACAGGAGGTTTATCGGAAACTATTACCTCATCATTTACCGTAATATCATAAGTGAGTTTATAAGATTTGAGATAAGTCATATCATCTCCATACATATCTGTAATGAATTCCGAAATTTCAGTTTCGCCGCCTTTTATAACTTTAAACTCTGCAGAAACTAAAAGTCCTTTCTTCGAGAAATCAGCACCGTTTGATATATTTGTCCATGACATTGGAATTACATTCTGCAAATTTTGATTATAAATTACTCCTTGAAATTTATCATAAGTTAATGAGTCTTTATTAAACTGTAAATAATTACTGTCATAGAATATGCGCATTTCAAATCCAATTATCTCTTCAGTGCAGTCACTTAAATTCAATGAAAATTTTATAGTGTCACCGACATTAACTTTTGCATCCGAATTAATTGTTAATACATCTTCAGCAGCATAAGCAGGCATAGTACTAAATAACGCTATCGTAATTGAGAAAAGCACTATACAAATTCTGATTAATTGTTTTTTCATTAATTTCATTCCTTTATCTTTCGTTTTCCGCATCTATTTTATGATAACATAAAATTTAACTAAAAACAAGACTCTTAATATGATAATTATGTGAAAATATAAAATTATTTTTTTCCTTTATCACGGCTTTTTGCAAATTTATTTTAATTTTTGTATTTATTAAAACTACCATTAAATTATGCATATAAAAAACACCCTCCAAATAACGGAGGGTGAAACAATATAAATTATTTTTTATTTACTGTTTTACTGTTAACTAAGCCGCCTTGTTAGCATATAAAGAAAATTATCTAACTCTTTTGCGGGCAAAGAACAATGCACCTGTTGCAGATACAAGTACTAAGAGGATAATTACCGCCATAGAAGCACTACCTGTCTGTACTGCACCTGTACCACCAGATGTACCCGGAGCCGGAGCAACATCAGATGTTGAACCGCCATTTACGGTTGTGTCTGTTGCAGAAGTTGCATCCTGTGAAGGAGCAGGAACTGTTGTTTCAGGCTCTACCGTAATTTCCGGAATTGTTGTTTCAGGTTCTACTGTTGTTTCAGGTACTGTTGTCTCTGGAACTGTTGTTTCAGGAACCGTTGTCTCTGGAACTGTTGTTTCAGGAACTGTTGTCTCTGGAACAGTTGTTGCAGGTTCTCCAGCAAGCATGATTTCAGTATTTCTTGCAGTTGCAGTTGTTGTCTCCATTATAACTTTATTAAGAACAAGAGCCTCGTCCTTTGTTTCATCAGCAGATCCTGTTGCTGGATCAAGTTCAGAAACTGTAAGATCATTAACAATGAGATCAACTACTGTCTGACCAGAACCTGTTGCTTTAAATGTTGCTACAACAAATTCTTTTGATGTGCTGAAGTCATAAAGATTCAGATTTGAGCAGCTTCCGTCAACATCGCCAATTACATCTGATTTAATCAAAGAACCCTCAGATGAGTTAGGCATATCAACACTTACTAATTCAAGTTTTGAAGGATCATAAGTGAGACACCACTGTGCATTGAGAAGCTGTTTTTCAGACTGGAAGTAATAAACTACTTTAACCTGATCTGTTTCGCTGCCCTTAGAATATGTGTACTGAGCTTGTGGGAAATAGTTTGAAGTTGCAGTAATCAAAAGATTATCATCTTCACTGGTTGTTGTTTCTTCCTGAGATTTATCTGTTACTGTAATAGTAATTTTAGCACCGGATCTTTCCTTTGATGCATAATCAAACTCAGTAAGATCAAGTCTAAGTGTTACGTCAGCAAGTTTATATGGAACTACTACAATGATATTTCCGCCGTTATAATTTGCATCAAAGGTTACGCCTGAACCCGGATATTCTGTTGTTGCACTATTTTCACCATAACCCCAACTGTCAGTCCAGTTTCCGTTTGCTGCGAATTTAACCTGATAGTTATCGAATTCTTCAATATCTGTGTAGGTAATCTCATAAACATCATCGGCAACCTCTGTCATAAGGTTAGCATCACTGTTAGGATCCCATGCAGCATCATTAAGCCAATTACCGTCACCGTTACCAACAGCAATCATTTTATCTACTTGAATGCTGTCAATCAGTTTTACGCCGTCACCTTTTACTGTAACTGCATTTGTTGAAGGGTCATACATAACTGTTACATCACACGGTGAGATAACATTAAATGCTACATTAAAGTCTCCTCCATCAATGCCGTACCAGTTTTGTGTGCCGTCTGCTGTGTTTTCAACGACCTTAACCTCAAGAGGGCTGGTGCTTACCGGAACATTAGAAATTACCAATTCATATGTTCCGTCATCTTTTTTGGTCATAACATTAGCAGGAGCTTCAGCAGGATTGCCGTTCCAATTAACACCCAAGAGGGATTCTGAACCGGCTACAACATATACAGAGTCACCTGAAGGAACTGTTGTCTCTGGAACTGTTGTCTCTGGAACTGTTGTCTCTGGAACTGTTGTCTCTGGAACTGTTGTCCCTGGAACTGTTGTCTCTGGAACTGTTGTTTCAGGTACTGTTGTCTCTGGATCATCTGAAGATGAAAGTGTTGTATTGCGTGAAACTTCTACTGCTTTAGCCTCATCGCTATCATTAACTACGCATTGATTAACAAGAATAACTTCTTCATTTTTATCTGAATAAAATGTTTTTGGATCAATTTTTGAAACACGAAGAACATCAACTGATAAATTAACTTCTGTTTCTACCGGACCCTTACCTGTAATGTCAGCTACATCAAAGATAACCTCAGCAAATACTTTTTCTTCACTTGAGAAATCGTAAAGACTAATATTTGAAGCATTGTACTTTATAACACCGTCTAAGCTAAGGTTAAGATATCCACCCATAGGTATTGCAGGAGATACAGTCGTAGGAGTATTCTTTGAAGATAATTTTAGAACATCTGGATCAAAGTATATATACCACTGTGTATCAAGTAAATTCTTTGAAGACTTAAATGTATATTTAACCTTAACTTCCTTTGTATCAGCATTATATTCAGTTTTAGTCTCTGGGAAGTAGTTTGAAGTAGCTGTTACAGTAAGCTTATCTTCGCCTGTTACAGTCGTAGTAGACTCTGTAGTATCAGGCTCTGCTGTTGTTTCAGGTTCTTCTGTTGTTTCTTCAGTTACTTCTGCTGTAGTATCAGGTTCTGCTGTTGTTTCTTCCTGAGACTTATCAGTTACTGTAATTGTAATTTTAGCACCAGACCTTGATGCATAGTTAAATTCAGTAAGATCAAGTCTGAGAGTTACGTCAGCAAGTGCATATGGAACTTCTACTATGATGTCTGAACCATTATATTTTCCATCAAATGTTACGCCTGAACCAGGATAAACTTTTGAATCATTTTCACCAGGCTGAATACCCCAGCTGTCAGCCCATGCTCCGTTTGCAGCAAACTTAACCTGATAGTTCTCGTATTCTTCAAGATCTGTATAGGTGATCTCATAAACATCCTCGGAAACTTCTTTCATCAGGTTGTCGTCACTGTTAGGATCCCAGTCAATGCCGTTAAGCCAATTGCCGTTGCCTTTACCGTTACCAGCAGCAATTACTTTATTGATTTCAACGTCGGTAATTAATTCTACGCCGTCACCTGCTACTGTAACTGCATTTGTTGAAGGATTAAATGTAACTGTAACGTCACATTGTGAAGTAACATTAAATGCTACATTAAACTCTCCTCCATCTACGCCGTACCAGTTCTGTTGGCCGTCTGTTGTGTTTTCAACCACCTTAACCTCAAGAGTATCGGTGCTTGCCTGAACATTATGAATTACCAATTCATACGTTCCGTTGTCTTTTGCTGTCATAACGTTATTGGGAACTTTATCAGGGTTGCCTTCCCAGTTAGCGCCCATGAGCGATTCTGTACCTGCTACTACAAATGTCGAGCCTTCGCTTGCAGCAGAAACGCTGAGAACTGTGACTGACAAAGAAGTAACAATGAGCATCAATGACAATAAAAGACTAAGTGCTTTTTTGAACATTTTCTTTTCCTCCTTAATTAGTAATGCTTCTATAAGCAATACTATTATATAAAAGATGCCGTCAAAAGTCAATAACAAAAGACTTTTAACGGCAAAAAAATTTTTAAAATATTGTTTTTCGTATGGTTGCACAAAAGTACAACATCTTTTTTGTTATTTGTAACCGTTTATATTATTCGACTGCCAATTCCATGAATCACGGCACATATCCTCAAGATTTTTTTCAGCCTTCCAGCCAAGAATATGTGCTGCCTTTGACGCATCCGCATAACACTCGGCAATATCACCTGCACGGCGGGGCTTGATGTCATACGGAATATCAATGTTATTTACTTTAATAAAGGCTTTTACAATATCAAGCACGCTGTATCCTACGCCGGTACCCAAATTGAAAATTTCAGTACCTTTGTGGGCGGCTGAATAATCAATAGCCTTTACGTGTCCTTTGGCAAGGTCAACAACATGAATGTAATCGCGCACGCCTGTTCCGTCGTGAGTGGGATAATCGTTGCCAAACACACCGAGGCGGTCAAGTCTTCCTGCTGCAACCTGAGTAATATACGGCATAAGATTGTTGGGAATACCGTTAGGGTCTTCTCCTATTCTTCCGCTTTCGTGAGCGCCGATAGGATTGAAATATCTTAAGATAACTATTGACATCTCAGGATTTGCCGACGCAGTATCAGTTAAAATCTGCTCCATCATCAGCTTTGTCCAGCCGTACGGATTTGTAGGAGAGCCAGTCGGCATTGTTTCAACGAGCGGAACTGTTTCGGGAGTTCCGTAAACAGTTGCAGACGAACTGAATATAAAATTGTTTACGCCGTATTTTTTCATTGTTTCGAGAAGGGTAAGTGTTGAGTCAATGTTGTTTCTGTAATACTCAACAGGCTTTTCGCAGCTTTCTCCCACTGCCTTTAACCCTGCAAAGTGAATTACTGCGTCAATGCTGTTTTCGGAAAATATCTTATCCACTGCATTTTTATCGCAGACATCTGCCTCGTACAGAGGTATTTTTTTGCCTGTGATTTCCTCAACACGTGCAACAGCCTCAGGACAGCTGTTGGAAAAATTATCAGCAATTATAACGTCATGACCCGCATTGATAAGCTCAACACACGTGTGAGAGCCGATATATCCTGCACCGCCTGCAAGTAAAACATTCATTGTCATAATCCTTTCAACTTTCTTTATTTTAATATATATTATTGGTATTAATATTTTAATAAAATTTTCAGCATTTTTCAGGCTCCGGATAGTCAACGCCGAATGTATCCACGGTGATTTTTTTAATAACCTGAGCATCTAACGGCTTATCGGCAAAATCAGTATCACATTCTGCAATTTCATTTACAATGTCCATTCCCTCCGTTACCTTACCGAAAGCAGCATACTGACCGTCAAGATGAGGAGCTGCCTTGTGCATAATAAAGAACTGCGAGCCGGCAGAATTAGGCATCATTGAACGCGCCATTGAAAGAACTCCTTCAGTGTGCTTTAAGTTGTTTTCAAAACCGTTTTGTGAAAACTCGCCTTTTATTGAATAACCCGGACCTCCGCAGCCTGTGCCCTCGGGACATCCGCCCTGAAGCATAAAACCGTAAATTACACGGTGAAAAGTAAGCCCGTCATAAAAGCCTTTGTTAATCAGACTTATAAAATTATTAACGGTATTAGGAGCAACCTCTGGATAAAGCTCAGCCTTGATAACTTTGGAATTTTCCATTTCAATTGTAACAACAGGATTGTTTGCCATTAGTAACACTCTTTTCATTAATATATATAGTATATTACATTATACAACTTATTGTAAGCGATTTTTTTAAAAATAGCAAGAAGATTTTTATACAGGAACACCTCGAAAACTTTTATATTGGAGCAATCTGCGGAATAAAATTGCGCGCAACTGAATAAACTGCAAGAAAAATTAAAAATGCGTAAATCAGCTTTACGTTATGTATGGGAAACCGTATATTTTTTCCGAAAGCTCTGACTGCAAACTCCGCATAAAACAGCACGGCAATTATAATTCCCATAACAACAAACAAATTTTGTCTGAGTGAAAGTAATATGTCTCCGTGCAAAAGCGCCGTTACAGATCGAGTCATTCCACAGCCGGGACAGTATATTCCTAAAATGCTGTATGTAAAACACGTCGGAAGCGTAAAATGTTCAACAATAAAAACAGCAGCAAAATATAAAACTGCCGCAATCAAAAAAGGTGATGCACATATTAAAATTTTCTGATATATTTTATACTGTTTCATTATAACCACCAAACAAAAAGGCGGACATAAGCCCGCCCTGAATGCTTCAAATATTTTAATAGTGATAATAATAATATGCACTTAATTGGCCGGTAATAATAACATAAACCCACGCTAAAATACCTAACACAATGCCAATGATTGAAAGAATTATACCTGCTGTAGCGAGTCCGTTGCCTTCAGCTTTTCTCTTTCTTGAAATAATACCAAATATCAATCCGAGAATTGATGTGATGAATCCACCGCAGCAACATGAAACCGAAAGAATACCAAGCACCAAAGAAGCAACAGCAAATCCTTTGCTGTTATTATCCTGCGGTTCAACGTACTGAGGATACTGCTGATTGTAATAAGGGTCATTGTACTGCTGAGGCTGATTATTGTGCTGTCCGTACTGATTATTCTGATTATAGTAATTTTGCTGCTGGGGCTGTTGGTTGTACTGATTATATTGATTGGAGTAATCAGTCTGTGGTTGCTGCTGATTATACTGGTTGTACTGGTTTGTATAATCAGACTGCTGATTATTATTTTGGTCGTTAAAGTTTTCGTCCATAGTGCCCTCCGAAAATTTTTATTAATCAGCTGATAAAGCTGTCAGTTTAATTATATGGTATATTGCGAATTTTGTCAAATAATATATTATTAATCAAAATACACAAAATTACTCAATGCTCATTGTAGCATATGCATTTAAATCTGTTCCTGCAACATTTCCGCTCAAAAATTCATAATAACCCTGTGAGCCTACCATTGCCGCATTATCTCCGCAAAGCGACTTATCGGGCATATAGAACTTATAGCCAAGTTTGTCACACTCATTTTTCAGTGTTGAGCGCAGAAGCGAGTTTGCCGAAACACCGCCTGCAATAACAAGTTTATTTACATTATAATCTTTCGCCGCTTTCAGAAAATTTGACGAAAGACAGTCAACAACAGCATAGCGAAATGACGCGCAAATATCAGGCTTTTTTAGCTCCTCACCCTTTTGCGCGGCGTTGTGAATCAGATTGATTACTGCTGTTTTTAAGCCCGAAAAGCTGAAATCATACGGAGCGTCGTGTACGACAGGACGGGGAAGCTTAAATGCAAACGGGTCGCCTTTTTCGGCAACCTTGTCAAGCTCGATCCCGCCGGGATATGACATTCCCATTGTGCGCGCCGCTTTGTCAAAAGCCTCTCCGGCGGCATCATCACGGGTTCTGCCGATTATTTTCATCTTTGTATAATCCTCTACCATAACAATATGACTGTGTCCGCCCGAAACGACAAGACACATAAAGGGCGGCTTTAATTCTGCATTAGAAATATAATTCGACGCTATATGCGAGCGCAGATGATGCGTGGGAACAAGCGGTATTCCCGTTGACAGAGAAAGTCCTTTTGCAAAATTCACGCCCACAAGAAGCGCTCCGATTAATCCGGGAGCATATGTAACTGCTATTGCATCAATATTTTCAAGAGTAACCTCCGCTTCGTCAAGCGCCTGCCTGACTACGGGCACGATTGCCTCCGCATGGCGGCGGGACGCAATTTCAGGCACTACGCCCCCATAAAGCTTGTGTTCCTCAACCTGAGAGGCAATTACAGAAGATATTACTTTTCTTCCGTCCTCTACTACTGCGGCGGCAGTTTCATCGCACGACGATTCTATCGCAAGAATTTTCATAAAAGTTTCCTTTCAAGTAAAAGACAAATAAAAAATTTATAAATACTTTGTCATTAGTATTGCGTTTTCTTTTGGGTCGGAATAATAATTTTTTCTTTCTCCGACTTTCACAAATCCAAATTTAGAGTAAATTGAGCGCGCTTTTTCATTGCTTTCTCTGACTTCAAGGGTTATAAAGCTAAAATTGTTTTTCTTGCCGAATGTGATAAGCTCATTTATCAATGCACTTGCTGTTCCTTTGTTTCTGTGTTCGCTTTTTACTGCAACATTATAAATGTATCCTTCGTCTATAACAACGCTCATTCCTATGTAACCGATAACCTCACCGTTTTCAACTGCCGTTAAAAACAGAGAATTATCGTTTTTCAGCTCGCTTTCAAGGCTCTCTTTTGACCACGCGTGCACAAAACACTCGTTTTCAATGCGGCATACATCGTTGAGCTGTTCAAAGGTCATTTTTTCAATCTTCATATACTTTTATTATTTCCTTAACAGAATTATAAATTTCATCTCTGCATTTTCTGTAAACTTCAATATCTCCGCCGTAGGGGTCTGAAACATTCATAACCGCAATTTTTGAAACAGGAACAAAATAAAATTCAGAAAGCATTTTTGCGTGGCTCTGAGACATACAATAATATTTATCGTATTTTTCAATCTGTGCATCATTTACAGAAAGCGAGGTTTTCTGCGACAAATCAATGCCGATTTCTTTGCAGGCTTTTAACGAATTATCCGATACCGCCATTCCCGTAACGGTCGCAACTCCAAAGCTTTCCGCAGTTACGTCAATGTCATTTTCCTCTGCAAGCTTGTTAAAAATCCCCTCTGCCATAGGACTTCGGCAGGTGTTGCCCGTGCAGACAAATGCAACATATTTTTTATTATCCTTTTGCATCATACCACGTCTTTCCCACAGCCGCATCAGCAGTAAGCGGAACATCAAGGCTTACCGCATTTTCCATTTCATCCTGCAAAATCATTGCGACTCGCATACTTTCGTCCTGCGGTGACTCTACAATAAGTTCATCGTGCACCTGCAAAATAAGCCTTGCACGCAAACCCTCTTTCTTTATTCTTTCGTTTACCTTAATCATTGCAATTTTTATAATGTCGGCGGCTGTTCCCTGAATAGGCATATTGCGTGCTACGCGCTCTCCGAATGCTCTCATCATATGCTTTCCCGAAGTCAGCTCGGGAAGATAACGCCGTCTGCCGAACATTGTTTCAACATAGCCGTCGCGCTTTGCCTTTTCTACAACATTTTTCATATACTCGTCAACACCGCTGTAATGAGCAAGATAATTCTTTATATACTGCGAGGCTTCCTTATTGCTTACTCCGATGTCTTTTGCAAGCGAAAAAGCTCCGATTCCGTAAACAATTCCGAAGTTTACTGCCTTTGCCCTGCTTCTCATTATCGGAGTAACCATGTCAAGCGGCATATTGAACACCTGAGAAGCCGTAATAGCGTGAATATCATCATTGTTTTTAAAGGCTTCAATCATATTTTTGTCCTGTGCAATATGCGCAAGCACCCTCAGTTCAATCTGCGAGTAGTCGGCGTCAACAAGTACCCAGCCTTCTTTTGCACAGAAGAATTTTCTCATTTCTCTGCCAAGCTCGGTGCGGACAGGAATGTTCTGCAAATTAGGCTCGGTTGAGCTTATTCTTCCGGTTCGCGTTTCTGTCTGGTTAAAGCTTGAGTGAATTCGTCCGTCATCAGCAATCACCTTTAAAAGTCCCTCGCAGTAGGTCGAGTTCAGCTTTGCAAGCGTGCGGTAGCTGAGCACCATTTCAACAATGGGATGTTCATAACGCAGGCTTTCAAGAACCTCTGCGTTCGTGCTGTACCCGCTCTTTGTTTTCTTTTTGCAGGGCAGTTTTAAATCTTCAAACAAAACCTTGCCGAGCTGTTTAGGCGAGTTGATGTTAAATGTGCTTCCAGCACTCTCATAAATTGAGTTCTCAAGAGCCTTAATCTGACCCGACAGCATTTTGCCGTAATCCTCTATTCCCTGCTTGTCAACGCCAAAGCCTATGTTTTCCATTTTGGCCAGCACATCTGCAAGCGGAATTTCTATTTCAGACAACAGTTTTTCCTGCGCGTTTGCCTTAATCTGACTGTTAAGTTTCTCGCACAGCGACTCATAAACCGCAAGAGGACAGTATTTTTTATATTCTTCATTGTCGGTGTGCGGCAATTCAATACCGTTTGACGCACAAAGATTTTGGTCTGAGTAATCCTTTGCGGACGGTTCAAGCAAGTAAGCTGCAAGCTCAACATCAAAAACAAGCGATTTGATTTCAAAGCCTTTATTGTCTGCATAAGCAAACAAAGCCTTACAGTTGCGGGTGAATTTTTCTATTTTTTCATCTTTCAGTATTTTATCAAAAAATTCAGCATCATTGCATATATATATAATATTGTTAAGCAATATTGCAAAAGATTTTAATTCTTTTTCGGAAAATTCCGCATTAATATACGCTTTGCCGAATGTTTTTATATTCTCAAAAAGAGCTTCTTTATCTATTATTTCGGAAACTTCAAGATTTTTGAGTTCTGCCTTTTTCTCTTCGGTAACAGGTGCTTCATTTAAACCGAATTTCTCAATAAGAGAAAATAATTCGAGCCTTGCCATATATCTTGCACACTTGTCGGGGTCGGACATTTCAACCCTGTACTTCTCAACATCGGTTTCAATCGGAGCAGTTCGGCATATTTCACCGAGCATACGGCTTAAAAACGCATTATCTTTGGAATTGATCAGTTTGTTTCTTACTCCGTCTTTAATATCAAGCTCGTCAATATGCTCATAGATATACTCAACCGAATGATAACGTTTTATAAGGTCGCCTGCTCCTTTGGGACCTATTCCCGCCACTCCGGGAATGTTATCAGAGCTGTCGCCCTGAATAGCCTTGATTTCTATAAGCTCTAATGGAGTAACGCCGTATTCTTCTTCAATTTTCTGAGGAGTATATAATATATCCTGCTTATTTGTACAAAGATGAACGCTCGTTTTCTCTGATACAAGCTGAAGGCTGTCACGGTCACCTGTTGCAATCACACACTCGCTGCCGCTTTTTTCACAGGCACTTGCAAATGTTCCGAGAATATCGTCGGCTTCATATCCCTCGCAGGTTACTATTTTATATCCCAGCAGGGAAAGCAGTTCCTTGAGCGGCGGCATCTGAGATGCAAGCTCCTGCGGCATTCCCTTTCTTGTTGCCTTATATCCAGAATATGCCTTATGTCTGAATGTAGGCGCTTTAAGGTCAAAAGCAATTGCCACAGCATCGGGGGTTTCTTCATTTTTGATTTTTGACAGCATTGTAAGGAAACCGTAAATAGCATTTGTAAACTGACCGTCCTTTGTTGTGAGCGGTCTTATTCCGTAAAATGCACGGTTTACTATGCTGTTTCCGTCAACAACAAGTAATCTCATAGCTTATACATCACATCCGTCATAACTCCGTTTTTATAATAAATTCTTGGGACACGCTTTCCTACAAGGCAAACAACCTCGTAATTTATAGTACCGCTGTTTTCCGCAACAGTATCGGCAGTCGGAGAGCCATTTTCTCCCGTCCCGAATACAATAACTTCATCGCCGGTCTTTACATCATCAATATCAGTAACGTCAAGCATTGTCTGGTCCATACATATTCTGCCCACAATTTTTGCTTTTTTTCCATTCACAAGCATATATCCGTTTTCTGCGTTCTGACGTATGTATCCGTCGGCATAGCCTATCGGAACGGTTGCAATTTTCATATCGTGCTCTGCCGTAAACATTCTTCCGTATGATATTGACGCACCCATTTTCAGCTCTTTTACATATGCAACCGCTGTTTTCAGAGTCATTGCAGGCACAAGGTCAAGCCTTCCGCAAAGCTTTTTTGACGGAGAAAGTCCGTACAGGATAATTCCTGCACGCACCATATCGCAGTGCGTTTCGGGGTAATCCTCAATTGCTCCGCTGTTTGAACAATGGCATATTTTAATATTAAGTCCCAGCTTTTCAAGCTCTTTTTTTACATATATAAAATTATCATACTGTCTTAGTGTATATTCTCTGCCCTCGTCGGCTTCGTCGGAAACACAAAAGTGTGTGAATAACCCCTCAAGCTGAAGATTAGGAAGATTACAAGCCTCGTATATTTCTTTTATCGAATAATCGTCTCTTGGAAACTCCTGACACATAAAGCCTATTCGGCTCATACCGGTATCAGCTTTTATATGAATTTTACAGGTGCATCCCTGTTTTTCACATTCTGCCGACAAGGACTTCGCGTATTCCAGACTGAAAACTGTCTGAGCAATGTTAAACTCGGCAAGTTTCTGAGCGTCGGCAACGGGAGTATAGCCGAGAATAACCATAGGAAGTCGGCATCCCGAATTTCTTATCTCAATTCCCTCGTCAATATTTGAAACTGCAAAAAAATCCGCGCCGAGCTTTTCATAAGTGTGTGCAAGCTCGACCGCACCGTGACCGTAACCGTCAGCCTTTATAACACAGCAGATTTTTGACTTGCCGTTAATTTTTCTCTTTATTTCATTAAAATTGTGAATAATTGCATCAAGCGAAATCTCTGCCCACGTTCTTTTGACAAAATCCATTATTGACCCTCTTATAAAATTTATCGGACAACAACCAGCCGTCGTTAAATTTAAAACATTTTAAAATATATTCTATTTGAATTACAATACTCATAATAATTCATCTAATCAATAATTATATAACTTTTACAGCTTTAAATCAATACAAACCTTATTCATCACGCATCATTTTGCATTATTTTACATCATCTTTGTATTTTACTTGATTTTTTTACAAATTTTTGCTATTATATTAGCGTGTTTTAAGTACAAGTAAATAATTTTTCAGGAGGTAAAAATGTGAGTACAGATAACATTATTGTTTTGAGTGCCTTTGCTGTTTATCTTGCCATTATGATTATAATCGGCTTCGTTTATTCAAAAAGCACTAAAAACAACGAGGACTATTTTTTAGGCGGACGAAATCTTGGTGGCTGGACTGCCGCACTTTCAGCGCAGGCTTCCGATATGAGCGGATGGCTTCTTATGGGACTTCCGGGTTCAATATATCTTGCAGGTACAGGCGAAGTATGGATTGCGGTAGGTCTTTTGATAGGAACAATTCTTAACTGGTATATTGTATCGGCAAGGCTGAGAAAATATACTATCGTATCCGGCAATGCGCTTACAATTCCAAGCTTTTTCCAGAATCGCTATCGTGACAAAAAGGGTATTATTAAAATTGTTTCGGCAATTATCATTGCAATATTCTTTACTGTTTACACTGCATCGGCGTTCAGCTCAGGCGCTAAGCTGTTTGCTACTCTGTTTTCAAACGGCAATGCCGAGAACGGAAACTATAATACAGTTTACATAGTAGGTCTCTGTGTGGCTGCGCTTGTAATTCTTGTCTATACATTTATGGGCGGCTTTAAGGCTGTGTGCACAACAGACTTTATTCAGGGTATGCTTATGCTCGTTGCTATTATGTCAGTACCCATTCTTGCATACGCAACACTTACATACGACACAGGTTTTTCCGACGCGCTCATAGCAAAAGGCGTATCTAATCCCGATAACTTCCTTAATTTCTTTAAAAATGATGACGGCTCTTCGGTTTCTGCCGTTTCAATTATTTCAAACCTTGCATGGGGGCTCGGATACTTTGGTATGCCTCATATTCTCGTAAGATTTATGGCTGTAAAGAGCAACAGCGAAATTAAAAAATCCAGAAAAATCGCTATTACATGGGTTGTTATTTCACTTGCCGCTTCC
>CANQMH010000046.1 GCA_947624865.1 uncultured Clostridia bacterium
GAGCCTGTTCCATTTCCATTCCGGCGCATCTCATTTATGGCGTCATATGCTTCATTTATTTCTTTCATCTTCTGCTCCGCAACATCTGCAAGAGGACTGTCTGTATAATTATCGGGGTGATATTTCTTTGCAAGTTTTCTGTAAGCCGATTTGATTTCTTCATCGGTAGCTGTTTCAGATACTCCAAGCACCTCATAAGGATTATTCATTTGCAACCTCCATATTTCTTCTGCTGATTACACTGTTCTGAACCGTCGGAAATCCTTTCAACATCATATTATCAAGAATTCCTTTAAAATCTTTTATATCTATCAGGTTATATGCATCATAAGCGCGTGCAAGCGATTGATTGAGAACCGCCGTCATATATTCGCTTAAATCACATACGTTATTTTCTGCATTCAGAAACGGATTGAAATTTCCGTTTTTTCTGTCTTTTTCAATATCATCAGCGGCGTCTATAAGATAAATCCATCTTCCTATATGATAACCAAATTCATAAAATACACGCCTTTCGGTTTCATTTCCGGCTTCAAGCGCAAAAACATTTGCAAGCATAAATGCTGTTGGATGAGCGGCTTTATCAATCGTACAGTTTTCAGAGTGTTCCGCTTCATACTGTATGTCCATCATCTCTGAGGCAAATTCGTTTATTTCAGAATAATTCTTAACTGCTTTTTTGTGCCAATGACAAAAAAACGGCATAATTATTCGGGTTATAAGTTTCTTGAAAAAACCGCTGTCATGCAAATCATCTTTAAGCTTATAATATACCGTAATAACCGAAAATGCAGCCGCCTTGCTGAAACAATCGCTTTCAGCAAGTGCATATTTGCATTTTTTAAGTGGATTAAATGTACATCTGCCGTCCTTAAAACCTTTACAGCTTCGTTTAACAGACATTAAGAGCATTGCATAAAATGTGCAGTCGTAACTAAGACTCAGACGGGAAAGAAACGAATAATCTTTTCCCATTTGCTTACATAATCCACAGTAAACTGCTTTGTAAGCGTCAAACTCACGAACTAAAAGCTCGCTTTTCTGTACCTGCAGATAACCAAACACACATTTTCTCCCTTATTTATAAATAAATTCTCATTATATACTGTACCATAAATTACATTAAAATGCAATATAAGTAACAATAAAGCTGAATTTTCGGAAATTCTTGAAAATCATCTGAATTACTATTATAATATGACATACAGTCAATGATAATATTGTTAAATTATATTAAAGAAATGTGAGAAAGATTTGAAAGTTATATGAACGTTTATGATTTTGACAAAACTATATATGACGGCGACTCAACTGCAGATTTCTACTTTTTTTCTTTAAAAAGACATAAAAAAATTCTTTTTCTATTGCCCTCTCTCGCCTGTGCATTTTTTAAATTTTATGTTTTCAGACAAGGAACAAAAACTCAATTCAAGGAAACTATGTACAGGTTTCTGTGTTATTGCGACATTGACAAAGATGTTGAAGATTTCTGGAAAAAAAATCAGTATAAAATTAAAAATTTTTATATTGATCATAAACTTGGCGATGATGTGATTATTTCTGCATCTCCTGAATTTTTGCTCGCACCTGTTTGCCGCAGACTTAAAATAAAATATCTGATTGCTTCAAATGTTGATAAAAAAAGCGGAAAATACAGTGGTATTAACTGTCACGGAAAAGAAAAAGTCAGAAGATTTTACGAAAAATTTGGAAACGGCGTAATTGATGAGTTTTATTCCGACAGCCTAAGCGATACGCCGCTTGCAGAAATTTCAAAAAAGGCTTTTATTGTAAATAAAAATAAAATTTCCGAGTGGAAATTTTACTAAGGTGTATTAAAAACACATATAGCTTATATTTTATTGTCCGATATTAAAATTACATATTTTTAATACAAACTAAGGGGCTGAATTTTCAGCCCCCGTTTTCTACTCATTACAACCACATTCAAAATTTCTGCCGTCTCCGCCTCTTTCATTATCAACTACATTTGGCGGGAAAAATGAATCTGTGGGAAATTCAATTTTACTGAATACTTCACATGGATCGTCGGTTCTTGCGGCACATTCTTTGCGCGGAACACAAAAATCATATGACGGAATCACAAGCTGAACATTGCGCTGAAGCTGAGTAATGGTGAATATTCCTAATGTGGCAAACAGTCTGTTTTCAGAAGGCTGAACAAACTCACCGCCGAAATATTCTGTAACGCATTCGGGAATTACGTTGCAGGGTAAATTGCGTTCATTATTACGGTAATTTCTCAATTTTGCAGATAATGCCATAGGGCTTGAAATCTGCACGGTTGCTCTTGGAAGAGAATTTGTGTCTGCACAGCTGCATTCAGGGTCGATTGTATCGCATACAACCGGAGAATCACTTGAGAATGACTTAACATTTCCGTCGCTTCCGTACAAAACTACTCTTTTTCCGTACATTGCAAGACCTGTGACTGTTGACGGAATTGCTCCTGTGCTTGAATAGAGTTCACAGCTTACTGCAAAGTAGAATACCATATCTACCGAATAAAAACCTCTGTGAAATGCTACAGGTTCTACCTGTACTGTGGATGTAATGACATTTGCACTGTTTATGCGTACCGAACAGGCATTATCAACCAATGTCTGATTACTCTGTGTAAACATAACAGGCAAATCGTTCAGACAATCTTTCGCACCGCAGCTGTCATAAATGCGCGCCGCATCTATGCTGACTGCTTCACTGCCCGAATTGGACGTTCTTTCGTTTTGGAAAGACATCTGCTCTGAACCAAAAGGTGCATCTGGCATAAAAATAACCTCCGTAAAAGTATTAACAGGCTGTAGTTAGCGGCACTGTAACAATACATTTTATGGAGGTTTTTATTTTTTGTGATTAATACTAATCTTATTATGCAGAATATAAATTCTTGACTATTATATTATCTGTAAAATTTGCTGATTGAATTTTTAAAGTTTCTGTAAATTACTATTGGTTCTGAGTATGCGTAATTTGACAGTGAAACGAAAATCTCCGATTTATCCTTTGTAAATGAAAGCATAGAATTATAGTTTTCAGTCTTGCCAGTACTTGAAAGTCTGTTCCCGTAAACGAAAAAGCCGTAACCAAAGTTTTCCTTATATGCGGTAAACATTTCGTCAAGTGACTCCGTGCTTACAACATCTCCGCCGGCAAGTCCGTCAACCCATTTCAATAAATCTGAAATATTTGAAATAAATCCCGATGATGAATAGCCTACGCCGGGATAAAGTGTGCTTTCGTTGTCATTTCTTCCCTGATAGCTTACGGCAAGCTTTTCGGTTTTATCAAACCCGGAAGATGTCATTGAAAGCGGCTTTAAAAGATTATCAAAAACAAATTTTTCATAAGAAACTCCGCTTGCCTGCTCAATAATATCGCCGAGTATATAGTAATTGCTGTCTGAATAACGATATTCGCTGTCAGGCTCAAACAGTAAATCCTGACTTAAAATCCAGTCCATAATTACTTTTTTATTTTCGCTTGCGGAATTATCTTTTGAGATTTTCATATTAACTTCAGGCTGAACATATACAAAATTATCAATATGGCTTTCTCTAAGCATATAATTCTTTATGCCGGAAGTCATCGTGAGCAGATTTTTTACCGTTATTTTATCGGCATATTCATATGACGGATAGTATTTGCTTATATTTTCATCAAGAGAGAGCTTGCCCTGTTCATAAAGCAGCATTACAGCGGCTGATGTAAGTTGCTTTGTCACCGATCCTGTATAATAGCAGGTGTTTATAGAGTTGTTAATATGCTTTTCACTGTTTGCAGTTCCGCTTACATTGATATACTCGAAATCATTGCCTATTTTCAGATAGGTAGCACCTTTATATTTTTTGCCTGATATTATTTTGTCAAAATCGTTCGTGATTTCATCTGATTTCTGTTTAATCATAACGTAATTGTATGTTGCGGGCTGAGCAGCTGCCGTATCGTCTGTTGAAACTGAGGTTGTTTCAGGAGCAACCGTTGTTTTTGCTGTTTCAGCAGTTGTAGCCTGCGGGCTTTCCTCATTACCGCACGAACAGCATAATACAATTGTCGCCGCAGATAAAACAATACAAAGCAGACTTTTAACGGATCGCGTCAAAAAAATCACCCTCTATATTTTTTCCATTTTACTGAAATTAGCCATCAGAGTTTTAGTTCCTGCCTTATCGAAAGCTATTTCAAGCATTATATCATTCCCCATTTTTTCGGCTTTCATAATCATACCCCTGCCGAAAACCTTGTGAAGAACGCTGTCCCCGACTTTATAAACTGTGCCGTTTTTGACAGCAGGCTTTTTATATCCTCCAAAAGCACCCGTCGAATATAATGGATTTGGAGAAGTGCCAATTGAAATTTTTTCAGAGTTCTGAGATGAATATTGAAAAGCAGAAGAAGCAAAAGATTTTTGTTCACCCGTAAAATTAAGAAGATCATCAGAAATTTCATTCACAAAACGCGAGGTTTTATTGTATGTAGTTGAACCGAACAACATTCTTGACCTTGTTTTTGTAAAGTAAAGCTTTTCCTTTGCCCTTGTAATTCCCACATATGCGAGCCTGCGCTCCTCGTTAAGCTCGTCTGGATTCATCATAGTCGCAATCGACGGAAATATACCTTCCTCCATTCCTGCAATGAACACTATGGGAAATTCAAGACCCTTTGCGCTGTGAAGCGTCATCATAACGCAGGTATCTGCGTCTGCATCATAATTATCAATATCCGTCTGTAGAGATATTTCCTCGAGAAATGAAGATAAATCCGCTTCATCATCGTAATCTTCCTCAAATTTAATGATATTTGATAAAAGTTCTTCAATATTTTCTATTCTTACATCGCTGTTATCTTTTTCGTTTTTAAGATAATCTTTATATTCAGTATGCTCAACTACGAGATTATATAATTCTGCTAAAGAATAATCTCCGCTCTGCTCCGCTTCGATAAATCCGTCTATAAGTTCAACAAAAGATTTTAGTTTTGCCGCAGAACGCGACAGCAGAGGATAGTTTTCAGCATTTTTGATAACCGAATAAATACTCTCACCAAGTCCTGCCGCTATATCAGCAGCATGAGATACCGTTGTAGCTCCGATTGAGCGTTTTGGAACATTTATAATTCGGCTTAGTCTTATATCATCGTGCGGATTGTTAATCACCTGCAAATAAGCAACCATATCTCTGATTTCTTCACGGTCATAGAAACGGTGACCCCCGATTACTCTGTGAGGTATTCCGCTTCGTGATAATGCCTGCTCAATTGCGTTTGACTGTGCATTCATTCGGTAAAGCACCGCATAATCGGAAAATTTTCTTCCATCAGCTACGCCGTCGAGAATTGTTTTTGCAATAAAAGCTGCCTCATCTCGCTCGGTTTCATTTGTATGTACTTCTATTTTATCACCAACGCCGTTTTCTGTCCATAAGGTTTTTCCTTTACGCATTGTATTGTTTGAAATAACCTCATTTGCCGCGCTGAGAATATTCTGAGTGCTTCGGTAATTTTGTTCCAGCCTTATAATTTTTGCACCCTTAAATGTATTTTCAAACGAAAGAATGTTTTCTATTGTAGCTCCTCTGAATTTATATATACTCTGGTCGTCGTCACCTACCACGCATATATTGCCGTACTTTTCGGCGAGCATACTTACAAATCTGTACTGTACTTTATTTGTGTCCTGATATTCGTCAACCATAATATATCTGAACTGATTTTGATAATACTCAAGTATTTCGGGGAATTTCTCAAAAAGCAAAACAGTATTGCAGAGCATATCGTCAAAATCCATTGCGTCAGAAGTTTTGAGTCTTGCCTGATAAATTTCATACGCTTTGGCTATTGAAGCTTTTCTGCTGTCAAAACTCGCCTCCTTAATCATTTCAGACGGTGTTTGCATTTTGTCTTTTGCTTTGGAAATCTCTGACAGCACTGCCTTTGCAGGCAGAATTTTCTCGTCAATATGAATCTGTTTAAGAATATCCTTTATTAATCTTTTCTGATCGTCGCTTCCGTAAACGGTGAAATGGCTTGAATAACCTATTCTGTCACCATAGCGGCGAAGAATTCTTGCACAGGCAGAATGAAATGTCGCTGCCCAAATGTCTGCGCCGCCTTCGGGAACTGCGTTGCAAATGCGCTCTTTAAGCTCTCCAGCCGCCTTATTGGTAAATGTAATGGCAAGTATCTGCCAAGGTTTGCACAATTCTGACTGTAAAATATATGCAATTCTGTTTACCAGAACCGTTGTTTTCCCCGAACCTGCACCTGCGAGAATAAGCAACGGACCTTCTGTGGAAAAAACTGCCTGCTGCTGCATTGAGTTCATATGTGAGAAATTTTTTTGGATTTCGCTTTGAGTCATTTTTGTTCCTGCCTTAATTTTAAATAATAAAAATATAAAAGAAAGGGGCGAACTGCGTTCGCCCATAATTTTCGAAACCGAATATTATTTTACATACTCGTAATACACCTTGAGCATATCTTCAGCGTCATCCGCAACGATCATACTTACATAATTTCCGTCAACAGTAACTTTGCATTTTTCAACCATCTTAACTTTTTCAGGAGTGTAAGAAGTGTACTGATTGATGATAGCATTATAGCGTGTTGTCAGAGCAGCCTCTACTCTGTCTGCTGCCGCAGAGTCAACGGCTTCTACCAGAACGATTTCAACAGGTGCATTATTATTTGAATCTATTTCAGCCGCAAACTGCTTTACGTCGGCAGTGTCAATGCTGTAATAAGTATTTAAGTCATCAGCACTTTCAAGCTTTTGGAGTGAAAGACTGAAATCAGAATTAATTTTACCCAAAACCTCATCAAGTTTAACATTATTTGAACTGCATCCTGTAAAAACAGCAAATAATAAACAAAGAGCAGCCGCAAAAGAAATCACCTTTTTCATACATATACCCCCAAAAAATAAAACTTAACGCCGCACCCCGAAAGAGTCCGGCGTTATTGCTGTGGTCGAGGTGACAAGATTCGAACTTGCGACCCCATCGTCCCGAACGATGTGCGCTACCAAACTGCGCTACACCTCGAAGTTAAAAACAGCCCCGAAAAATTCGGGGCTATTTGGCTGTGGAATAGGGATTCGAACCCCAACAAACAGAGTCAGAGTCTGTCGTGCTACCGTTACACTATTCCACAAAATCTAATTGCTACCGAACGTGCAACAGTGATTATTATATGATATAAAACTTTAATTGTCAATAGAAAAATCAAATTTTTTCTATTTTTTTCTTACTCTTATATCATTCCCCAAAAAATCAAGTTTTTGCGCATTCCCGCTTATTCTTGATACAAATCTTTCAGTATAAATTTTTTCCAGTTCACGCATAGTAAGGTTTGTGTTGATTATAAGCGGTTTATTTGAAAGCATACGTGAATTGAAAATATTGTACATTTGTGAAACAGAAAACTGACCGTGAAATTCTGTTCCGAGGTCGTCAACTATCAGCAGATCACATTCAAGAAGCATATTAATCGCAGAGTCATCATCATTCCTTGAAAAATACTGCTTTTCAAGCCTTTGCATAAGCGATGGTGCCGAAACGTAAATCACACCAAATCCTTTTTTGATAACCTCATTGGCTATTGCAAGCGACAAATGGGTTTTTCCAAGTCCAGTAGCGCCTTTCATAAATATGCTTTCGGATTTTTTTGAAAAGTTCTCAGCATAGCTTTTGCAGTATCTGAGAATTTTACTCATCTGATTATACGGCGAAATTCCAATTGATGTATCCTCAGCTTTATCATAATAATCAAGACTGAATGTATCAAAGGTTGAGAGCGTAAGGGGCGCGGTTCGATTAAGCTCTTCGCACGCACAGGCAATTAAAGCCTGTTTCATACAAGAACAGACAAGAGTTTTTCCGTTTTCATCATAATAGCCGGTATCACCGCATTTTTTACAGCTGTATTCGGGTTCAAAAGCGTTTTCACCATATCCGCCGGAAATCAGAATCTCTTTGAGTTCTTTCTGCATTGAAAGGTTTTGGTCACGGAGCTTTTCCATTTCGGAAACTACATTTTCTCCTTTTATTACGGCTCTTGCAGCCTTAATGCCGCATTGAGAAATCTGCTTTTCAAGCTCTTTTGTACGCGGCAGTTTTTCATAAATTGCCATACGCCGTCTGTCGGCATCCTTTTCCGCCTTTATTCTCCGTTCAAAAAGTCTGTCTGCCGCTGCCTTATAAACGCTGCTGCTGTATCCCATTTAAAACATCCTTACATATTATTATATATCATCAAGAGTATCAATTTTTTCAAGCTCATCTATATCATATGAGGCTTTTTTCTTTGAGTTTTTCTTTTGAGTTGAATTTTCAAAGACTTGAAGTTCATCTTTACTTTTTATATTGTTTGAATGCCACCTTTTAAGAATTGCATCTATGTAATTAAATTTCATTTCTCCCTTTGTGTCAACGCATCTTTCATAGGCTTCTCTGAGCATTTCGGGAGAAAACTTCCACTCTCCGACCCATTTATCGCCGTATTCAAGCTGCTTCTTTGTTGGAGAACCTGTGTTTTTTATGCCAAATGCCGCTGAAACTACTGAAAAATTTATGCTTGTCTGCTTTACTTGACGAATTTTATTTTCTGCGGCTTCAAGCGAGTATATGCCGTCGTCAGCCCAGCCGATTCCGATTTTCTCAATTGTACGCATATTTCCCTTATCAATGCTTATACAATACTGAATGAGCATTAAAATTACGTCAAGAGGAAGTCCGCAGGTATCTTTAAGCATAAGCAGGGTTGAAATGTCCGAGTTCGATAAAATCTTTCCGAGTGCAAGCTGAGCCTCGCTCACAAGGATTTTAAGCTCTTCATCAACCGCAAGCCTTTGAGTCGTAAAAACATAATCGGGCTTTTGAGGTCGGGTAACAGCAAAAAGCTGTTTTTTAGCATTTACATCCTCAGAAATTTCCTCAACGGTTTTGTTTTTATTTTTATTCTGTGAATTTTCAGTAGTTTTTATTTCCCTATTAGAAATATTATCCGCTTTTATATCTAAATTTGAAATATCTGTAGCTTTTTTATTATAATTATCAGAAACAGGACTAATTACATCTTTTTTTTGATTTTCAACAGGAAAGTATGTATCCTGCTCCTTTTGAAGGATTCCCATACTAACCCAATAATCCAACGCCTCGGGAATATCAGTTATATTTACGCCTGTAGCCTTTGATATTGAATTTTCATCAAGCTCTCTGTCAGAATTTCTGAGCACGAAGAGCAACACCTTTAATTTGACGCCGTCTGAAAATTTAAGACCCTCATCAACAATTTTTGAAGGAACGGCAAAAACAGAGTTCCACGCACCGAGGTTTATTTTTATTGACATTAAATCTACACCCTATTATATAAATATAAAATTATTATAGCACAGTTCAATTATTTATAAATAAAAAATTAGAATAATGTAGATTTTTTTTAAATTTTATGTTAACATAAAATTGATATTATGAAAGGAGAATTAAAATGACTTATACATATATACCCCGCGGAGTGTGTTCAAGACAAATTAACATTGAGCTTGATGAAAACGCAGTTATTACTGACTGTGAATTTATCGGAGGTTGTGCAGGAAACACAACCGGAATTTGTGCTCTTGTAAAAGGAATGGACGCAGAAGAAGCCGTAAAAAGACTAAAGGGCATTGATTGCAGAGGCAGAGGAACATCCTGTCCCGACCAGCTTGCAACCGCTCTTGTGGAAGCGCTTGAATTGATTTAAACTTTGGCGGTGTGCTTAGCACGCCGCTTATTTTTTATCTTTTTTGACAGGATGATAAATTATAATTTTAGGTATTACAGATTTAATCTTTTAAAGTAGAAAACATCCTTACATTTTAATGATAACCTCATTATAAATGTAAGGATGCGATTTTTTTAATGAATTATATTGTTATTTTGAGAGGAAATAATCCATCATAGTAAAGCCTTTTGCAATATAGTTGCCTGTTTCTTTAGCCGCTTTTTCACAGAAGCATTTGACTCCGCTTTCCTTTTCATTTTTGCTGTCATAAATCAGATAAGGCACAGGATTTGAGCTGTGAGTGCGGATCGACAGAGGTGTGGGATGATCGGGACAAACAAGTATTGCGAAATCATCATATGATTTAAGAAATTCAGTTACAGGTGCAAGAATGTGCTTATCAATAAGCTCGATAGCTTTAATTTTATTTTCGGTTTCACCGCGATGACCGCATTCATCGGGAGCCTCTACGTGAATATATACAAAATCAGCACCATTCTTAAATTCATCAATCGCCGCCTTGCATTTGCCGTCAAAGTTTGTGTCTATGTAGCCTGTAGCGCCTTCAACATCTACGCTGTTCATTCCCGCACAGATTGCAATGCCCTTTAACAAATCAACTGCCGATATCATACTGCCTTTTTTACCGAATTTCTCAGTAAATCCGTCCAGACGGGGTTTTGTCCCCTCTCCCCACAGCCAAATTGAGTTTGCAGGGCGTTTTCCGCGTGATATTCTCTCTTTGTTGACGGGATGGTCTTTAAGTAAATCATAGCTTTTTTTCATCAGTTCATAAAGCTTTGAGGTGTCCTCACCTTTTGGAATGTATTCCGTAATGACGCGGTTTGAAATATCGTGAGGAGGAGTAAGTTCTCCGGGATGTGGGTTTCCATTGCTCCAAACCAGACAGTGACGATATGAAACACCCGAATAGAACTTGAATTCATCATCACCGAGGTTTTCCTGAATATAATCTATAAGTACCTTTGCCTCTGCGCTCGAAATGTCATCGGCACAGTAATCAACCATTGTTTTATCTTCATAGTTTTCTTCGTCGGATAGAGTAACAAGATTGCATCTGAGTGTGACATCCGTATTTTTTAAATCTATGCCTATACTCGCAGCCTCAAGCGGAGAACGTCCGCTGTAGTAAACCGCAGGCTCGTATCCCAATACGGAAAGGTTGGCAACATCGCTTCCCGGCTTTAAGCCCTCAGCTACTGTTTTTACCATTCCTACCTCGCCCTTTGAAGCAAGACTGTCCATACATGGCTTTACCGCTTTTTCCATCGGAGTGGCATTTCCAAGCTGTTCAACCGGCTCGTCAGCCATTCCGTCACAAAGCATTACTAAATATTTCACTTGAATCCTTCCTTTATTGTTATATAGCTAAATGCTATATTGCTGATTATTTCTGTAGTGTTCCCTGACTTGCACATTTCAAATAAGCATTTATAAAGCCGTCAAGGTTTCCGTCCATTACACTTTGAATATTACCTGTTTCAAAGCCTGTTCGGTGGTCCTTAACCATTGTATATGGCATAAATACATAACTGCGTATCTGCGAACCCCATGTAATTTCCTTTTGAACACCTTTAATATCCTCGATTTTTTCAAGATGTTCACGCTCTTTTATTTCTACAAGCTTTGAAATAAGCATTTTCATTGCAACGTCGCGGTTTTGATACTGACTTCGCTCAACCTGGCTTGCAACTACTATACCTGTCGGAATATGAGTAAGTCGTACTGCAGAAGATGTTTTGTTTACTTTCTGTCCGCCTGCTCCGCTTGCACGGTAAACATCCATTTTTATATCCTCGGGAGCAATGTTCACCTGAATATCATCGTCCATTTCGGGCATAACCTCTAATGACGAGAAACTTGTGTGACGTCTGCCCGCGGAGTCAAAAGGGGATACGCGCACAAGGCGGTGTACTCCTGCCTCGCTTTTAAGATAGCCGTATGCGTTTTCACCCTCGATTAAGAGCACTGCGCTTTTAAGCCCTGCTTCGTCGCCGTCAAGATAGTCAACCTCTTTAACCTTAAAGCCGTGCGCGTCAGCCCAGCGTGAATACATCCTGTACAGCATTTCAGCCCAGTCCTGCGCTTCGGTACCTCCCGAGCCTGCGTGGAATGTCAGAATTGCGTTGTTTTTGTCATATTCACCTGTAAGGAGAGTTTGCAGGCGCTGGTTTTCAAGATTTTCCTTAACTGCCGCAACTTCGCTTTCTGCTTCCTCAAGAAGTGATAAATCCTCTTCCTCATTGGCAAGTTCTATCAGAGCATGTGTATCTTCATATTTTGAAACGAGATTTTCATAAGATTCAACTTTACCCTTGAGTGTGCCTGTTCTTTGCAGCACTTTCTGGGATTTTTCTACATCATCCCAAAATCCCGGTTCAGTCGATTTTAGCTCAAGCTGCTGGATTTCTGAGAGAATACCGTTCATACCTAACGCGTCGGACAAATCGTCGATTTCGGGCTTTAATGCCTGAAGCGAAAGCAGCAATTCTTCAAACTGTACCATAAAGCACATACCTTTCTTTACTTAATCATATCATTTTTCATAATTATTTATTATACCAAATCCTGCTTAAAATGTAAACTTTTTTTTAAATAAATTATTGTTGTTGCATTTATACAATAAATTTGTTATAATCTGGATGTAATAGGTTGTACGGAGGAAGTCATGGAATTCACTAATTATAAATGTCCCGTATGCAATGAACAATTTAATAAAGATGATGATATTGTAGTTTGTCCTGAGTGCGGCGCACCGCATCACAGAGATTGCTATGATGAGCTTAAACATTGTTTTTATGAGGATAAACATTCTGATGATTTTTTATTTGAACATTTACACGGTAATTCTCAAAATAATGAAAACGTCAATAACAATGAAGAATCAATAACGTGTCCTAATTGTAAATACGAAAATCCAAAAGCAACTTTTTATTGCAACAAGTGCGGTTATCCGTTAAACGAGCAAGACAGAAACAATTATGCAAATCAAAACGCACAGCAAACGTTCAATTCACAGCAGACATATAATCAAAATATTCCGCCGTTTGGATTCGGCGGCGCAGGAATGCCATCTGCCTTTGACCCTATGGCAGGACTTAAAAACGATCAGCCGATTGCAGAAAATGTAAATGCAGGAGAAATGGCTAAATTTGTCGGCAAAAATACTTTTTATTTTCTGAGGATTTTTAATAATATTAAAACTCAGGGCAATTCAAAATTTAATTTTGCCGCTTTTATCTTTTCAGGTATTTATTTCCTTTACAGAAAAATGATTGGATTGGGAATTATTTTTTCATTCCTTTATATTGCTCTTACGGTCGGTGAAATGTTTATTCAGCTTTTGCCTGAATATCAGTCGCTTATATCTTCAGTTTTAAATATGCAGAACGGCTCACTTTATACATTCTCGCTGTCATCACAATTATCAACTAATGAATTATTATTTTTATATTCACCCTTTGTTTTCAGTGCATTAAAGGGCGTGCTGATGATTGTATGCGGTTTGATTGCAAATCGTTCTTATTACAAGCATTGTACGAAAAAAATTAATGAGATTAAAAACAAAAATGAACACGAAAATCTTAATAAAGCACTTGAAACAGGCGGCGGAGTAAACTTACCGCTTGCAGTATGTATTGCAATAACGTATATGATAATAACATATATTCCGTTATTTTTATAATTATAAATCTGACTGATGATTTTAAATAAAGTGAAAGAAAGAGGATAAATTAATGAAAATTACAAAGGCTGTAATTCCTGCGGCAGGACTTGGTACGCGTGTTTTGCCTGCTACAAAAAATATGCCAAAGGAAATGTTCCCTGTTGTTGACAAGCCTACCATACAATATATAGTTGAGGAGGCAGTTGCGGCAGGCATTACGGATATTTTAATTATTACAAACAGAGGAAAAAGTCTTATAGCCGACCATTTTGACGCTTCTCCCGAACTTGAGGCTATACTCGAAAAAAGCGGCAAAACGGATTTACTTAATACCGTAAGAGAAATTTCAAATCTTGCAAATATTACATTCATAAGACAAAAGGAAATGAAGGGATTGGGTCATGCAGTCCTCAAAGCAAAGTCTTTTGTCGGAAATGAACCCTTTGCCGTACTTTACGGCGACGGTGTAATTATAAGCAAAACTCCCGCCATTAAGCAGCTGATTGATTGTTACGGAGAATACGGCGAGGGTGTTGTCGGCGTTAAAAAGGTTTTGGAAAAAGATATTCATAAATACGGCTCGCTAAAGGTAGAAAATCTGCATGACAATGTGTTTAAGTGCACTGATATGAAAGAAAAACCGCAGACAAAAGAAGAAGTGCTATCTCTGTATTCGATTCTTGACAGATGCGTGCTTCCGCCGGAGATTTGTGACATTCTCGAACACACCAAACCCGGTATAGGCGGCGAAATTCAGCTTACGGACGCAATGCGTGAAATTGCGGTTACAAAGGGTATGACCGCAGTTGAATTTGAAGGCACACGTTATGATATGGGAAATAAATTCGGTATTTTACAGGCTCAGATTGAAGTAGGTCTTACTCATCCGGAAACAAGCGAACTGCTTAAAAATTATATTAAAAATCTTGCAAAAACACTATAAACAGTTTTAAATATATAAAAAAATCTTGCAAAAAATTTTAAACGGTGTATAATGTATTGCATAATATGTAACAAAAGCAAAGAGGCTTCCCGTTAGCGGGGAAAGCCTCTTTATTATGTATTAAACAATATCAATCATTATCGGAACGTGCTTTTCATAAATAGTATATTGTGAGAAACCGCATTTTTTAGCGACCTTTATTCCCTCTTTTATTCCTTTGCCCACATATTCGGTGCTGTGGGCGTCAGTGCCGATTGTGATGTATTTTCCTCCAAGCTCCTTGAAATGTTTAATTATAGCCTCATCAGGCAAAGTAGTTCCAAGCTCTTTATAGAGTCCTGAAACATTAATTTCGAGAGCCTTATTATTCTTAACAAGAATATTAAAAATTTCATCTATTTGATTATAATACGGTAAAAGGTCCGGAATTATTCCTGTTTTTGTCTTGATATACCTTAACGGATACGTAAGATGAGCAAGGCTGTCAAAATACTGAAAAGAAGCAGTTTCTGCAAGTTCATCAAAATATAATTTCAAAATTTCATTTATATCAGTGTTTGCAAAGTCGATATAATAAAAATCTTCCATATTCCTGAGATTGTGGACTGAGGCAAGCGTAAAGTCATAATCACCGTAAGAAAGGGCACGTTTTGTACATTCAGGGTCATGCATAGGCTCGCCAAGCTCTATTCCGCATAACACATTAAGTTTTGAGGCATATTTTCTTTTTGCCTCAAGAGTATCGGCAATTGATTTTGGGATAAGCTCATCAAAAGAACCGTACTCACAATTTTTTCCTTCCTTTATCATCGGAGCTTCACAATGGTCGGTTACTGCTATTGCATACAAACCGCATTTTACTGCACTTTGGCACATTTCATCAACAGAATTTTTTGCATCAAAAGAATTATCCGAATGTGTGTGCAAATCACATAGTTTCATCAATACGATACCTCCCAAAAAAATAATAGCATATCAAACAAATTTATGCAAGATTAGGCTTTACTTTATCGAAAAATAATTATATAATATATGAAATATAAAATTTATTTATGCAAGTTTTGATTTTAAATCCTGCATAAATCGGAGGTTACTTATGAAAGCTGTCATTACGGTTATAGGCAAAGACACAGTAGGAATTCTAGCAAAGGTTTCAGACGCCTGCTCAAAGGCTGACGTAAACATCGTTGAGGTTACTCAGAGCGTATTGCAGGATATGTTTGCAATGGTTATGCTTGTTGAGATTGGTAAATCAAACATAGGCTTTGAACAGCTCAGAGAAAATCTTAATCAGGTAGGCGACGCCACAGGCACAAAAATTCACATTATGCACGAGGACATCTTTAACAGTATGCATAAAATATAATTTTGCCTCTGCGGTTTTGCAGTTTGTTATTCAGATAATCTCATATTGCCTGTGAATTGAAAGGATAAAAATATGTTAGAAACAAAAGATATACTTGAAACTATAAATATGATAGACAACGAAAACCTTGACGTAAGAACAATTACCATGGGTATTTCGCTTCTTGACTGTATTGACGTGGATATTGACAAAGCCTGCACAAAAGTTTACGACAAAATCTGCCGTTCAGCAAAAGACCTTGTTAAGTCGGGCGAGGATATTCAAAAAGAATACGGTATCCCGATTATTAACAAAAGAATTTCTGTTACTCCTATCGCTATGATAGCCGCTCCGTGTCAGAGCAAAAAAGTTGCTAAATTTGCTTACACTCTTGACAAAGCAGCAAAAGAGCTTGGCGTAAACTTCATCGGAGGATATTCCGCTCTTGTGCAGAAAGGATTTGCAAGCGGCGACTATGCCCTTATTGAAAGTATTCCCGAAGCGCTTTCCGAAACTGAATTTGTATGCTCGTCCGTTAATATAGGCTCTACAAAAGCTGGTTTAAATATGGACGCAGTTAAAATGATGGGTAAAATCGTAAAGCAAACTGCTGAAATCACTTCCGACAGAAATTGTATCGGCGCCGCAAAGCTTGTTGTATTCTGCAACGCTCCCGAGGACAACCCGTTTATGGCAGGTGCATTCCACGGGGTGGGCGAAGCAGACACCGTAATTAATGTCGGAGTTTCAGGCCCGGGTGTTGTAAGAGCCGCTCTTGCCAAAGGCGGAGCAGGAAAAAATATTACTGAAATTGCAGATATGGTAAAGAAAACTGCATTCAAAATTACAAGAATGGGTCAGCTTGTTGCACAGGAAGCAAGCCAAAGACTCTGTGTACCGTTCGGTATTGTTGACCTCTCGCTTGCGCCGACTCCGGCAGTCGGCGACAGTGTTGCACATATTCTTGAGGAAATGGGACTTGAAGTATGCGGCTGTCACGGAACGACCGCGGCGCTTGCTCTGCTGAATGATGCAGTAAAAAAGGGCGGCGTTATGGCTTCGTCACACGTTGGCGGATTAAGCGGTGCTTTCATTCCCGTAACCGAGGATGCAGGTATGATAAAAGCTGCTGAGAACGGATATCTTGATATTACAAAGCTTGAATCCATGACGGCTGTTTGCT
>CANQMH010000047.1 GCA_947624865.1 uncultured Clostridia bacterium
GCCTTTTGAGTCAACCGCACCTCCTCTGTCAACATCCGTGTCAAAAATAACACCCAAATCTGCGCCTGATTCCTTAACTGCTTCACAGATTGACGCCATAGCTTCGGCGTCTTCGGGATTTGGAACGTGGTTCGGAAACATTCCGTCGGGATCAAGGTATCTGCTTCCGCTTGTATCTGCTCCGAGAACGGAAAGAACCTTATCAGCATAAAATCCTCCTGCACCGTTTCCTGCGTCAACAACAATTTTAAAGCCTTTGAGAGGATGGTCGTAATCCTCCGCATTAACTTCCTTTTTAATTTTCTCGCACAGACCCTTTGCGTAATCACTCATATAATCAACATCGGTGATTGTACCTTTGTCTGATTTTTCGGGATGCTCGTCATTTTGAGCGTATGTAAGAATTTTTTCAATATCAGAGCCTTCAAGTCCTCCTTCACGGGTGAAGAACTTCAGACCGTTTCTGTTAAAAGGATGATGGCTCGCAGTTATCTGCAAAGCTCCGTCGCAGTTTAAATCAACAGTTGTCATAAACATTGACGGGGTAGAGGCAAGACCGCAGCTAAGCACTTTTGCACCGCTTTGAGTGAATTGTTTTGTTGTAATATCCATAATATGAGGACCTGATATTCTGCTGTCACGTCCGACGGAAATTGTAAGCTTGTCAGGTGATTTGCCTGTTTTTTTTGAAAGCCACAGTACGAAACCGTCAGCCATTGAAGCAACAACGTCATCTGTAAGGTTTACTGCTTGTCCCTCAACGCCTTCGCTTGCAACGCCTCTTATATCGGTGCCGCTTTTGAATTGCTTATAAAAATCGTTTAACATATTTGACCCATCCCTCCAGGTAATTTCCTTGTTATTATAACGCATAAATAATAAAATCTCAATATAACGCAAATTTAAGTTTGTAAAAACGATACTCAGTTTTTTGCTATAATAGAAATAAGTTGTTGATTATGACTAAAGTAAAATGAAAAATATGTCGATTTATAATTTCTTTTAAAGCATCATTTAGGCAATTTACACATATTATCAGCGAATAAATTAGTGACAATTGACGTACAAATGTGATATAGTACAAATTTTTAAAAATAAAATTGTTGACTTTTCCGAAAAGTTGACTATAATAATAATTGTCAAGTAAACAGTCCGCTTGACTATCGGCAAATTCCCAATTATCCTTACTCGAGTAAAATTGAATAAAAAAACAAAGTCGATAAATAATCATGATTTGCCAAATGGTAAATGGCGCACGAAAAACTTTATATTATTTAAAGAATTGAAGGAGGAAACATTTATGACACCAATTCTTAGCTTACACAATATTGATGTAACTGCGTTCCTCGCCGTGCTGGATACCTGCGAGGGCAACGTATATCTCGTTACAAAGGAAGGCGACAGATTAAATCTTCGCAGCAAACTTTGCCAGCTCGTTGGCTTGACAAAGCTTATTGAAGGTGGTAAAATTGCTGAAGCAAGCATTATCTGCGAAAATAAGAACGACGAGAGCAAACTTTTCAGATTTAACTTCTTTGGCGACACAGGTGAAGCTAAAGTAGGTTAATGAAAACTTAAATTTAACATCCACGTTTTTCACGTTAATTTCAAAACTTCTAAATCCAAAAACAGCCGCTTTTAAGCGGCTGTTTTTGGATTTTTTACTGTAAACAAAATTAATTTATTTTATTGACTGTAAATTAGCGATGACCTTTGCCGGGTCGTCTGCTTTGAATACGGCAGTACCAGCAACGCAGATGTCAACACCTGCTTTTGCTGCCAGTTCAATGGTTGCTTCTCCAATGCCGCCGTCAACCTCAACGGGAATTTCAATGCCTCTTTTTTTGCACTCATCTTTAATCTTTGTTACTTTTGGCAGCATATCCGCCATAAAGCTTTGACCGCCGAATCCGGGTTCTACTGTCATTACAAGCACAAGGTCAATTTTATCAAGATAAGGAAAAACTGCGCTTGCAGGTGTTTTAGGTTTAATGACAAGTCCGGGTTTTACTCCTCTGCTTCTGATTTTTTCAATTGTTTTTTCGATGTCTGAGTCACATTCAATATGGAATGTAATAATGTCAGCTCCTGCATCTGCAAAATCATCTGCATATTTAAGAGGGTTGCTTATCATAAGATGTACGTCAAAGGGCTTGTCCGTGTATTTTCTTACGGCTTTAATTACAGGTGCGCCGAAAGTGATGTTGGGAACGAAATGTCCGTCCATAATATCCAGATGCATCCAGTCAGCACCGGATTTATCCATTCTTACTATCTCTTCACCCATTTTTGAAAAATCACAAGATAAAAGCGACGGAGCGATTTTCATTAAAAACATCCTTTCATTATATTACTTATTCCATTTACACATAAAAAAGATTTTTGGGCAGATTTTGCATTATACAAACACATTGGCAATCTTAGTATTAAGGCTTTTGCAGAGCAGGGGCTAATATTGCCGAGGCTGACCAGAACAAAGCATAAATAAGCACTTCAAGCGTGCCCATAACGCCTACGCCTGCATACAAAGCAAGAGTTGCCGCAAGCAAAATTCCAAGAATAACAGAGATAAGCTGAATAACCACTGCAAGAGAAATGTTTTGTTTTATTTTTACACTTCCTGATACTGCGCGCGAAAGCGACGACGCTTTTCCTCCGGTTATCAGATATGACCTTGAGCTTTCTTCGTGTGTGCGCTGAGCTTCTTTAAGAACATTTCCGAGTCCTGTAGGAAGAACTTTTATACTGCGGTAGAAAAGATTATACTTTTCTGCAACAAGGTCATTTGTAATGTTATAGTCTGTAGTTCTAATCAAAAAGCTGATTCCGTTTGTTTCGGCGCGCTGCATTTCTGATTTAAGCTCTGCATCAGCTTTGTAACTTGTTACGAACATGGCAACCAGTCTGCCTGCCCGTGAAAGATATGTAATTTGCTTGCCCTTTGAGGTGTAGTTTTCCTCGTAATCAATTTTTGGAGTTTCTACATTGTATTTTTCCATAAGATTGCGTGAGCCGACAAGTATTCTCTCGCTGTTTATCCAGCCTACAAGTCCCATCTCGTCCTCATAAAGCACGCTTTCAACTTCGGGAAGCGTTTCGTTTGTTTCTGCAACGACCGAGTCAAACGCGTTTGCAATTGGATTTTGTGCTTCCTTTAATATTGCAATACCGCACAAAAGAGATTCGTCAACTCCGTAATCCTCAAAGGTCTTGATTCCCTCAAGTTTGATTGAATCTGTCGGGAAAAGCTCGTTAGAGTCAATCATAATCGCTGTGCTGTCACAGAATTGCTTAACAGACGGATACCCCGAAAGCATTGCTCCGAATGAGAGCAGAGTTTTGCATAGCTTTCTCACGGGAACATTGACCGCAAGCAGTGTGGATATAGGTATGGCAATTGCAGTCATAAGTGCAAAACAGTTTATTGCATCTGAAAATGATACTTTTGTTACTCCGTACAAAAGCGTAATTATAACTGCCGCAATAGAGGTTACGGGTGCAAGCTTTGACGCAAGGTCCTCGCTTGGATCCGGAGCATAGGAAATTTTAAGGAAATTTGCAGGAAAATCTGTTTTATGCTGATAAGCGATAATGGTTTTGTCCGAGGCTGTGCCGCTGAGCATTTGATTTGCAACAGATTCGTTATTATAGATTTTTGCGGCATATTTTTTTCCTCTTGAAGTTACAAATTTAAAATTGTCTTTTACTCTTAGTACCATTAACAGTTTTCCGAAATTATTTGCAAAGAATGCAATAAGAATAATTACCGTATAATAATTCACATTAAATGCAGTTATATCGCCAAGGCAGAAGAATGATACTATTGTTTGTATTATGGCGGCAACTCCGCCCACTGCAACGGCGGTATCCGAATTGCCCTTGAATTTTAATAAAGGAGTCAGACCGCTTGCCATTGCAACGCGGTTAATAAACAGTGAAAATCCGATGAGCAGAAAATTGAGTACTGCATATGCAGCAGGAGCAAACGGAACTGCCGAGCAGATGGCGTCGGGGAAAATTCTTGTAACTACCGTAAGAATTACAGATACAAGAGCTATTATTCCCGTAAGCAGACTGCGTACAAAAAGCTTTTTAATATTGAGATTAAGCTCATAAAAAATGCTTTTTTCATCATCTTCGCCGGTGTAATCCTCTACGGTTTTTGTCTTTTCCTGTGGTGTATCATCGTCGTCGGATTCATCCTTTGAGAAAAATCCGACTATTGCTGAAATAATTTTTTCCTGAGCTGAACGGGTATCATTATTTTTGATCGGTTCATCTTCCTCAACAGTTCTGCTTTCCGGCTTTATAACGTGTGCAATTACCGAAGGATTTTTTGAGCGGATATACTCCTCATATTCCTGAGCAACAACTTCGGAAAATCTGCCTGCCTTAACATTAAGTATTTCACGCGGGTCATCCGGTTTATATACAGGAACCTTTGCTACTACCCTTTTGGGAGGTTGTCCGTCTGCGCTGTTCTTTATTCCGAAAAGCTTTTCGTATTTGCTTTTTTCCTCTGCTTTTTCGGTTTCGTTTTCACTATGTTCTTCGCCAGGTAAATCAATATCAATTGTATGTATGCTTTGAATGTTTGTTTCATCATCCCTGAACTGGTCAACCTCGCCAAGTACCTCTCCTGAAAATTGTGTATCCTCGTCATATTCGGGAGTGAGAGTTACAATTTCATTTTCTTCGGCTTCTGCTTTTGCGGAAGCCTCTTTTGATTCCTTTTCAGCCTTGGCGCGTTCCTCTTCTGCCTTTCTCTCAGCTTCTGCCTGTGCTTCTTCGGGAGTCATAACCTCCTCGTCGCTTCCGTCCATTATAAGAGATGCCTGCATTGTTGCGGCAGTTTTTTCTCCCACAATAGTGTTTGTTGTATCAGCAACAATTTCGGCGGTTTCAACATCATCGACATCAAGCGGGCTGTTGTTTTTTAGACGAGGCTTTTTATCTGCATTGCTGAAAATTTCGTCCATTTTCGGCTTTACACGGTACTTCTGTGCAGTTTTTTCCATCTTTTCCTGGTCTGCAAGGTAATGTGTTTCCTCAAGTATGCTTTCTATTTCAAGCTCTCTGAGTATATCTTTCTCATTGTCAGACATAATTTACACTCCTTCCTTTGTAGTGCGGTATAATGATGAACCTTAAAAATTATTAATTTGCATATACGGCTGTTACTATAATCCTTTACCTGCTTTTCATTGCACTGTACATAAGTATTCCTGCGGCAACGGAGGCATTAAGAGAATTGATTTTTCCTTTCATGGGCAGTGAAACTATAACGTCGCATTTTTCTCTTACAAGCCGTGATATTCCCTTGCCCTCGTTTCCGATTACAATGGCGCACGCACCCGAAAAATCACATTTTGTATAGTCAGTACCGTTCATATCCGCACCGTAAACCCATACTCCGCGTGCTTTCAGTTCATCAAGCAAATTTGAAATGTTTGTAACACGAGCAACTCTCATATATTCTATTGCTCCGGCAGAGGCTTTGCCTACTGTGTAGCTTAAACCAGCGCTTCTTCGTTTCGGAACAACAATGCCATGAACTCCTGCGCACTCGGCTGTACGAATTATTGCGCCGAGATTGTGGGGATCCTCAATCTCGTCAAGAACGATAATAAACGGAGCTTCGTTTTGACTTTCGGCATATTCAAAAATATCATCAACCGTTGAGTATTCCTTTACTGCGGCAAAAGCTACGATCCCCTGATGATTTGAATTACCGCTTATATGGTCAAGCTTTACGCGGTCAACCTCTTTGACGGGAATTTGATTTTCGCGTGCTTTTGCAAGTATGCCGACCACGGCGCCGCTTTTTTCGCCTCTGGCAACAAGGATTTTATCAATTGCTCTTTTGCTTCTGATTGCCTCGCTCACCGGATTGCGACCCGAAATCACATCAGTTTTTGTTTCATTGATGTTTTCATTCATTTCTTTTTCCTCAATTATAAAATTACATATATTATCAGTATAACATAAATTTCAAAAATAAGATATACTTTTATGAAAAATAATCTAAACACGGTAAAGAGTGTCGAGAGCGACTGCACCGGCGTCGATGTGTTCGGGTATTATTCCGTAAAGATGTGTTGTTCTGTCCATAAAAATGTATATTTTGGGAGGGAAAGGCGTAAAGCTGCAAAATATTGCAGTAAAGAGAAGAAACATAAAAAAGGCAGGCGCAAAGAGTTTTTCTAATTCTTTTTCTGAAAATAAAAGCCTGAAAGATAAAAATGACGCCGTTGATATGCAGACAATTGCCGCCGTAAATTCATGAAGCGAGTGCGAGCCTGAACCGAAAAGCAAAAATATAAGACACAATAATATGTAAGATAAACCGAGATAGTAAAGCGTAAAAATTTTTACAACCGTAAACTTTTTAAAAGGCGGATGAATACAGAGAAGCTCGATCATACTCCATAAAAGATAAGAAAACATAATCGTTTTACCGGTTTCCCAAATACTGTCGTTTACGGATCCGAACATTACACCTATAAGTTCTCGTCCGCATAAAGTATATAGATTTTGCAGAAACACTGACATTATTATAACAAAAAAAATACCGCTTATTTCAAATTTCATCATATTTTTTTGCATAAAAACACCTCAATCATAATATTTATGCAACTTTTTTAAAATTATAACCTTTACAATTCGGATTAAATAAAATAATATTTCTATAAAGAATTATTGCAGTTAGTTATTTTTCACATAACGAAAATATACAAATAGTATATTTCTTTTGCTTCAATAAAATGTTGAAAACCATGTTGAAAGTGTTAATAGACTTAATAAATCAGGGCGTTATTTACAAGAATTTTACTAATTTAATGTATAAATGCATCATTTCTTGTTTTCCACAACAAAATGCTTGTTAAAATAATGTCAATATATAATTACATTAAGTATAAAACTTATGTCAATTGTATAATAGATAAAAATAAATTTTTTATTTTGTTGAATTTGCAAATATATATGTAATATTATTATGTGACGTTTAAAATTGTTTTGTCAGTTGATTTGCGGTTAAATTTAATAACCGAAAAAAATTCTTACTGTGATAATGCTGACTATTACGGCTGTAAAGTCTGCCATTAGCGCTGCAAAAAGCGTATGACGTATTTTTTTTACTTTTATACATCCGTAGTACATTGCAATAGCATAAAACGTCGTTTCGCTTGAACCTGCAAGAACAGAGGCAACCCTGCCAGCAAAGCTGTCAGGACCGCAGTCTTGATAAAGCGCGGTAAGAAGAGCGGTTGAACCTCCACCTGATATAGGGCGCAAAAGTGCCATAGGGACTATTTCCTTAGGAAACCCCAGATATTCAGCGGCAGGTTCTATTAATTTGCATAGTGAATCAACGGCTCCGCTTGACCTGAGCAGGTCGATTGCAAATACAAGACCCATTATAGTAGGCGCGATTGAATATAAAAGCTGGATTCCCTCCTTTGCACCTTTCAAAAATACATCAAAAACCGGTACTCGTCTTACAAGTCCGAAAATTACAACCGTACAGGCAAATGCAGGCATAACAAATTCCATAGTATCATCTCATCTTTTTAAATTTAAAGTGCAAGCCAAAATGAGCGCAACAGCAAGAGCACAGGCTGAGCTGATCCATACGGGAACAATTATTTCAAAAGGCGCGCTGCTGCCGTAGGTTTGCCTTAGGGTTGCAAGAGTTGTTGGAAGCAGCTGAAGAGAAGCGGTGTTCATTACGACAAAAATAACCATTTCGTTGCTTGCAGTATCACTTTTGTTGTTCAGTGTATGCAGCTGCTCCATTGCCTTCAGACCAAATGGAGTTGCGGCATTCCCAAGTCCAAGAAGATTAGCGCTTATATTCATTGTTATGCTTTTAAAAGCGGCGCTGTTTTTATTAAGCTTTGGAAACAGAGGGCGCAAAAGCGGTGCAAACAGCTTTGCTATTGCAGATGTAAACCCGCTTTCGACAGCAATCTTCATAATTCCTGACCAAAGGCACATTATTCCTGCCATTGTAAAAATAAGTTCAATTGAGGAAGCCCCACTGTCAATTAATGCCTTCGACAAATTACTGGTGTTTCCGAAAATAATTGAGCAGGTAATACTTATTATGACAAGTCCGCTCCAAATATAGTTCAGCATTTTTTCACCTGTTTCGACAAAAACGTTTTTTACACAACAAAATGTGCAAAATTTTAAAAATTTATTTTGTATTTTACGGTAAATATTGACAAATATTCCATTAAATGTTAAAATATAGACAAATTTAATTAATTAGGGTGTAAGGTTATGATTTATACAAATTTCAGAGAAATTGACAAAGCAGGCCGAATTGTAATATCAAAAGATATACGCAAGCATCTGAACATTAATCCGGGTGATTATTTGCATATAGAGGCGAATGACGAGTGTATCACCATTAAAAAAGCTGAAAACAAATGTGTTTTTTGTAATTCTGTTGATAATTTAATTTTATTTGAGGGAAAACATATTTGTAAAACTTGCCTTGACAAACTAAAATCGTAGCAAATAAACTTTTATTATAAATATATCATCATAGATTTATAAATATGAATGATTGTTCAAGAATAAATTGTACGGAGATCAAATGAAGCTTTTTCTTGCAGATATTAAAAATGTAGATCTTGAAAGAGTTAATGAAATAAGCACCGAACGTGCATCAAAGGTCGAACGTTTAAAAAATATTGATGACAAAAAGAGATGTATAGCAGGCGGACTTATGATTAATCTTTTTTTTAAGAACAATGTTATAAGTGTAAATCCTTTTGGAAAGCCTTTTGCAGAAAACGGCAGTTGTTTTAATTTGTCGCACAGCGGAGATTATGTATTATTTGCACTGTCTGAATGCAGTGTCGGCTGTGATATCGAAAAAATTAAATTTGTTAATGCCGAAAAATTGGGAAGACTTGTTTTTTGCAGTAATGAAATTGAGAAAATAAAATCTTCATCAGACAAGACAGGCATTTTTTTGGATTTGTGGACAAAAAAAGAAAGCTTGCTCAAGTGTATTGGAGAGGGATTTCACCGCAGTGCAAAAAGCGTTGATGTCAGCAGAAATATTTTTTCGGAAAATGGGATAAACTATTATTTAAAGACGTGGCATTTTTCCGATTATGTTATTTCGGTGTGCTCTAAAAATAACGATTTTCCGCAATATATAGAGTTTATTGATTTTAATACTAAGCACTAATAGCACTAATAAAATGCGATAAAGAAACTTTAAGAATTGTTGTAATTCTTATAAGGTTTTAGTATAGAATGTGAGGAGATGAAAAATATGAGTGATTTAAGGGATTTTGCCGTAAAAGGGGATAAGAAAATAAAGCTGAAAAGCTTTCCGACTAAACCCGACGACAGCGTCAGCAAGGAAAAAATAATTAAGAAAACGCAGGCAAATTTAAAGAAAATGGGCGAGTTTCAGGATAGGCTCTACTCAGAGGGCAAAGAGGGGCTTGTGTTGATTTTTCAGGCTATGGATGCGGCAGGAAAAGACAGTACGATAAAAAATGTTATGAGCGGCCTTAATCCTCAGGGAATTGACGTTTATTCCTTTAAAGTGCCTAACAGCGAGGAAAGCTCACACGGATTTTTGTGGAGAGCAATAAAATGTTTTCCTGCAAGAGGTAAGATGGCAATATTCAATCGCTCATATTATGAGGATGTTCTTGTTGTTAAGGTTCATAAGCTGTATGAGAGTGCAAAAATACCGAACAGATGCAAGCACGGAGATGTTATTGCAAAGAGATATGAGGACATCAAAAATTTTGAAAAATATGAATACAATAACGGTTACAGAATAATAAAGTTTTTCCTTAATGTTTCAAAGGAAGAGCAAAAAAAGAGATTTCTTGAAAGAATTGATTTAAAAATAAAAAACTGGAAGTTTTCGGCTTCGGATGTCAAGGAACGAGCCTATTGGGATGAATATATGGAGGCGTATGAGAGCGCAATAAACGCAACTGCCACTAAGAACAGTCCGTGGTATATCCTGCCTGCCGATAAAAAGTGGTACACAAGGTATCTTGTGTCCGAAGCAGTAGTTGACGTGTTTAAAAAGATTGCGCCGCAGTACCCTGTACTGAGTGATGAAGCACAGAACAATTTGCAGAAAGATAAAGAAATCCTGCTCAGCGAAGAGTAATAATTATAGATTAAACACACAGCAAAAAGGACAAACTTTTTTAAAGTTTGTCCTTAAACATTAACATTCTATGATATGAAACGACAGATGCGTTGTTTATTTGCAAAATATCTCAATGTTACTTTTTAGATAAATCAAAGCCTTTTTATAAAGATTGTCAAACTCACAGCCGCAGCTTCCGCACTCTTTGTCAGCTTGCTCAATTGCAGTAATCAGCTCGGCAGTATTATTCCTGTTATCAAGCCATGCTTTTGATGGTATCGAAATCAAATCCCAGCCGCTCACTGAAAATTTTTCAATTATCATCATAATTTCTGCTTTAATAAGCTCATTTATATCAAATGTTTCTCTTGAACCGGGATAATATCTGCCTTTTTCAGCGATGAACTTATAGACGCAATAATCATCATCTGTTACTCCCTTTGGATAATACATTTCAAAACCTTCACGCCATAGCAGTTCTTTATGATATGAGTCGGTGCAAACCTCAATTTTTCCTGTAAGCATTAAGCCCTGAAATGCTGATTCATCACAATAATAAATGCACGCTTTGGGATTTGCTTTAAATTGTGATACTCTTTTTGAAGACAAATTTGTTGAAAAATAGTGTACGCCAAGTCCGTCACGCTGAAGGGAAAGCATTGCTTTTGTATTCGGATAACCGTTTTCGTCAACAGATGACACGAATACCGTTTTTGCGTTCTCAACTAAGGAAGTAATTTCACTTATCATTTTGTTTGTCATAATGTTTCCCCTTTTTCATTTAAATTTTTTAAAATCAGATTTAATTTGGATTCTAACTCGTTGATTTCTTCATCAGAGAAACCACGGTAAAAAATTTCGGACATCTCATCCGAAACTGCGTTATATTTATTTTCAAGCGATTTTGCCATATCAGATAACACAATCCGTATTTGTCGTCTGTTTTTTTTATCAATTGTACGATATAATAAACCTTTAGCCTCAAGTCGGTCAAGCATACTTGTAAGCGTTGTTTTGGCAAGTCCCGTTCGGTGTGATAACTCTATGATAGGAAGGTTATCCTCCTGCCATAAAACATAAAGTATTCTGCCCTGTGCGCTGTTAAATTCTTCAATTCCATACTTTACAAGCAATTTTTCAAATACCCGTCCCTGTATCTGTTTAATCTGAGTTATCAGAAATCCGCCGTTTGTTTTTATCAAGTTCTCATCACCTCTATATAGAATTGTACCATATAGAACTTTTTGTGTCAATAAATATTGTAAAATTTAAAAAAAGTTGGTATGTTAATTATGTGAGCGAATTAACCTGAAAAAGCTCACCGCACTGTGCGCAGAAATAATCGGTAAAAAATCTCTCTCAGAGTCTAAGTAATTAGTGTATATTGCAACGTGTTCTATAAAAATTTTTATTGTCCCAATCTATTTCTTTAATCTATCAAGAGACTCAAACCTTGAACCTATTCTAAGTTTATCATATATTTCCGCACCAAAGCGGTCACGCAGCTTGAGCAGGTAAATGTCGTTGTGAATATGCTCGGTGATGATATCCACCATAAGTGGATTATTTGTAACAGAGGCAATCCATTCGCCATTCTCACTGCTTTTGTTGGCGACAAGTATTTCTCTGCCGTCACAGGAGAGCATAAGACGCGAACAATTGTCTACCTGCTCTCTACCATGTGAGAAAATATTGCAGTTTATGCCCTCGGTATCAAGTTCATAAAACGAAAAGACAGTCACACATGTGCTGTTTTCAGCTGCCCTGTTGATAGCGTTTTTAAGCGGAGCAATACCTATTCCCGTATTTATAAACACATCGTGCTTTGAATTTATTATCATTTTCTCTGCTCGAGCTATTATGGTCTTAAAGCTCTTTAACGTTGCGAGGCGTTCTTCAAAGCGGTCGTTTGCGTATTCGGTCAATTCTTTTTCTGCAATATGGGTGTTTTCTATATATTCCTCTCTGAGCCGTTTAAAGATGACCGAAGGATGCTGGGCTATATATTCAGAACTGCCGTCGTGGAGTTGCAGAACAATTCCTTTATCATACATATGCTCAAGCGCGTTGTACACAGATGGTCTTGAAATGTTTATTTTTTTTGCTATATTATAACCCGACTTTGCATCGTCGAGAAGCACTATATATATTTCAGACTCAAGTTTTGAAAACCCGAGACTCACAAGACATGAGATTATTTTTTCTTTATCCATTATATGTTCCTTTCATAATTCAATCAGACAAATGATATTTGCGGCTTTTTGATTTACAATATCGGCTCGCATTTCGGCAAAAGCTCTTTAAGTTCACTTTCGCTTAAAAATCCTGCCGATGCACTCTTGTCACCTATTTTATATGAAGCAAAGGCACAGGCAAGTCTGAGAGAATAGTAAGGAGAATTTCCTCCGATATAAAAATGTATAAACGCAGAAAGCAGAGCGTCGCCTGCGCCGACCGTATTTACAGGCGTGCGTGTTCTGAAAGCTGGAACCTCATAAAAATTGTCATCGCTCTTAGTATACAAAAGTGCGCCGCGCGAACCTCTGCCCACAACAATGATTTCATTGCCAAAGCGTCTCTCTATTTCTTTTACAAATTCTTTTGTGTTATTAAGGTATTCGTCGCTCAAAAAGAGGATGTCGGAGCAATTCATAAAATCACGGTTGTATTCATCATCTATATTCGACAAAGCGTGTACGTCTGTCACAATTGGCTTGCCCATAGAGCGGGCAAGATAAAGCATTTCGCGTGAGAAATTTATATTGCAAAGGCAGATACAGTCGCAGCTTTCCGCCTGAGCTTTAAATGTGTCCATATCGTACTTTATATCCTGTGTGTCTTTAAGATCGCAGATTATTCTGCGTTTACCGTTTTTATCATACAGAACCACGGATTGCGGTGTTTCACTCAATATAGGAAGAATAAAGTCAGGACTGATGTTTCTCTGTGACAGGCTATCCTTTATTATATTTCCCGATATGTCATTTCCGCAAACAGAAAGAAGGGTCACACTGTCGCCGAGAGTAGTGAGCGCAGAAGCTAAATTTAAGCCGACACCCGACGGTGTGCTTCTAACACCAAAAAAATTGTAATCTATTGGCTGATATTCAATAGGAAATGAATCCACCTGTGCCGTTGTTTCAATATTAATCAAACCTGATACAAGTATATGTTTCATTCTGAATATCTCCTCATATAATATACTTGAAGTCTATAAAATGATTTCATTGATATTATAGCATATGTAAAAGAGGACGTCAATAATGCGTTGTATAATTTATACAACGCATTATTATGGCGTAATGAGCAAACAAAATAGACAAAAATAATCGTGCCTCGAAAAACTTCGAATGTAATTTAGCTGCGGTGACACATTAAACCGTACTCCTGACTGTTTTATTAAAGCTCACCTTCAAATCCCTTCGGATACTTAGCGGTAATAAAAAATGAGAAGTACAGAACTGTACTTCTCATTTTTTATGGCCCGCCCGAAGGGATTTGAACCCCCAATCTCCAGAATCGGAATCTGTTGCGTTATCCAATTGCGCCACGGGCGGAAATATTCCGTGACTAATCACGGTAAATATTTAAAAATTTAGTCTGAAAGTTTTTCCCAAATTTGGTACTGTACTTCCTGTTCCTGCTGTAGTTTTTCAAGCAGTTTTGTAAGCTCAATCAATTTTTCATAATCTGCTGCAACTTCATCACTTGAAAGCAATGCCTGAGTTCTTTCAATTTCAGCGTCAAGGCGTTCAATTTCTTCTTCTGCTTTTTTAAGCTTTGTTTTACGCTTTCGTTCCTCGCTTTGTTTTTGTTTCTGCAAAAAGTAATCATTCAGCGGCTTTTCGTTTTTTACAGCTGAAAACTGAGTGCCTTTTTCGCTTGCTTCGTTTTTTATATGCTCGGCATAGTAATCGTAGTTACCTAAATATTCTTTTACGCCGTCCTGCGTGAGAACAAGCACTCTGTCGGCAAGTTTATTAATAAAATAACGGTCGTGACTTATTATAAGCAAAGTACCGCTGTAGTCATTCAGCGTATTCTCAAGCTCCTCGCGGGATGAAGCGTCAAGGTGATTGGTAGGTTCATCAAGCAAAAGAAAATTGCTTCCCTTTAGCATTAATTTTAACAGAGAAATTCTTGCCCGTTCACCGCCGCTCATTTTAGAAAGAGGCTTGAAAACATCTTCTCCCTTAAACAGAAATGATGCCATTGCACTGCGTACTTCCGTTTGAGTCATATTGGGAAACTCGTCCCATATTTCGTCAATTGCGGTCTTGCTCAAATCAAGATTTTGCTGCATTTGATCAAAATATCCTGTCAGTACGTTTGCTCCGTAATCATACTCACCTTTGTCCTGAGGACATTTCCCTGTGAGTATTTTGAAAAGCGTTGTTTTCCCGCATCCGTTACCGCCAAGAATAAACACCCGTTCGCCTTTTCTTATATGTATGTCAACATTGCTGAAAAGATGTTTTCCGTCGAATGATTTTGAAAGTCCCCTGCAAATCAGAACATCATTTCCGCTTTCACATTTCGGCTTAAAGTGCATTCGCATTGTTTCAAGCTCACTGTTCGGAGTAACAAGCTGAGATTTTATTCGGTCGGCTGCCTTTTGTTTGCTTTCAGCGGTAATAAAATTACGTTCGCGTCCCCATCGTCTTTGTTGTTCAACAATGCTTTCAATGCGTTTTATTTCTTTTATATCATTTTCATACTTGTTTTTTAAAGATTCATTATATGCTTCTTTTTTCTTAATAAAATCGGTGTAAGAGCCCTTATAGCACATTATGCGGTTATGTTCAAGTTCAATTGTTTTGTTAGTTACTCTGTCAAGAAAATAACGGTCGTGGCTTATTATAATCATAGAGCCGTTAAAATCCTTTAAGAACTCTTCAAGCCAGTTTACGGAGTTAATGTCAAGGTGGTTTGTCGGTTCGTCAAGCAAAAGCATATTGCTTTGAGAAAGCAGCAGCTTTGCAAGGCAAAGCTTTGAGCGCTGGCCTCCGCTTAAATTGCCTACAGGCATTTCAAATTCGGGTTCCTTAAATCCCAGACCAAGCAGAGCAGAGCGAGTACGGCTTTTATAGGTCAGCCCTCCAAGCATTTCATATTTTTCTATCAAATGTGTCTGTCTTTCAACAAGTTGTTCAAGATTGCCGTTTTGAGCATCTATTGCATTTGTGACGGAATTAATTTCGTTTTCAATATCTTTAAGATAATCGAACACTGACAAAAGCTCGCTGTAAATATCAGTTCTCGGATTATTGCAGGCATGCTGCTCCATATAGCCGACACGTGCATTTTTTTCAAATACAACAGTACCCGAAGTGGGGGATATTTCTCCGTTTAATATTTTAAAGAGAGTAGTTTTGCCAACTCCGTTTGCTCCGATAAAACCAACTTTGTCCTTTTCTTCAATGTCAAACGAAATATCTGTAAAAAGGTTTCGCTCAATAAATGTCATTGTAAGATTGCGGACCGACAATGCTGGCAAAACTAACACTCCTTTTAAACAGTATTTATTTTATTTTACATTAAATTGAAGAAAAGAGCAATACAAAATTGAAAATATGCCATAGGTTTACAAGAGCGTAGGCAATAATTCCGATATATAAAAGCAGATTTGTTATAAATCCCTCTTTTGTATCTGCATACCTGTAGATGATTGCACAGACAATCACAAGCGCTAACGGAAGTGCTCCTTTAATAAGTACGGTTGACCAAAAGCCGCCAAGAACGGGCTGCATAATCGGATTTGCTTCATGAAATTTTCCGCTGGCTATAAGAGATTCTGTGCATACCCAGTCAATTAGATTAAGAAAGTAGAGAAAAAACAGTTTTTGATAGAACGAAAACCCTTTTTTTACTTCGTAATCTGGTTTTTCTGTATTGGTCTTAGTTTTTTTTACGGTTGATTCATTTGCGTACATAACAACACCTCTGGAATATTGTTGCCCAAAAAATTCTATATTATAGATACATATACAAAAATAAAAATTATGCTTTTTTAAGGCTAAAAACATACAAGAACAGAGGATCATAACGAAACAAAAAAATTTAAAAAAATAGTAAAAAAGTGTTGACAAAGTTTTTTGAATATGATATATTATTAAGGCACTCGAAAATTACAGATATTTGCTGGTGTAGCTCAGTTGGTAGAGCAGCTGATTTGTAATCAGCAGGTCGGGGGTTCAAGTCCGTCCACCAGCTCCAAAGAAGCCTACTGTTTAGGCAGTAGGCTTCGATTTTTGAAAATTTGATATGGGAGAATTCCCGAGTGGCCAAAGGGGGCAGACTGTAAATCTGTTGTCA
>CANQMH010000048.1 GCA_947624865.1 uncultured Clostridia bacterium
TATAAATATCAGCAGGCGGCAGGAGAGAATTTTAAGGATACAAAGTGGGGTGTTAAACTGTGAAATATGAATTAGTTGCGGGTTTCGAAACCCACATTGAGCTTGCTACAAAAACTAAGATTTTCTGCGGCTGCACAACTCAGTTCGGCGGAGAACCAAACAGCCACTGCTGTCCTGTGTGCATAGGACTTCCGGGCACCTTGCCAAAGCTCAACAGGCAGGCTGTTCGCTACGCAATTATGGCGGGTCTTTCAACTCACGGAGAGATTGCGGAAATTTCAAAAATGGACAGAAAGAATTACTGCTACCCTGACCTTTCAAAGGCATATCAGATAAGCCAGCTGTATGCGCCTCTCTCAATCGGAGGTTATGTTGAGCTTTCAAACGGCAGAAAAATCCGTCTGCACCATATCCACATTGAAGAGGACGCAGGAAAGCTCATTCATCAGCACGGCGACACCTATGTTGACTATAATCGCGGCGGCGTTCCGCTTATTGAAATTGTTTCCGAACCCGACATTCGCTCAATTGACGAGGCAAGGGAATATGTTGAAAAGCTTCAGCAGGTTATGAGATATATCGGAATTTCAGACTGCAAAATGCAGGAGGGTTCAATGCGCTGTGACGTTAATATTTCCGTTCGTCCCGTTGGCTCAGAAACGCTCGGCACGAGAACGGAAATCAAGAATATGAACTCAATCACCAACATAACAAAGGCAATGGAATATGAGTTTGAACGTCAGGTGGATTTAATTGAAAGCGGCGGAAAGGTTATTCAGGAAACTCTGCGCTATGATGACGCAATCAACACCACTTCTTCAATGAGAAGCAAAGAGGACGCTCACGATTACCGTTATTTCCGTGACCCCGACCTTGTTACCATTAATGTTACGAGAGAAGAGGTTGAAGAAATCAAGGCAATGCTTCCCGAGCTTCCTGCGGATAAGTGCAGACGTTATATTGACGAACTTGCGATTCCCGAAAAGGACGCTCAGCTTCTTACAAAATACAGAAGAATCAGCGAATATTTTGACGAGGCGTGTGACGGAGTCAAGTCGCCTAAGACTGTTTCAAACTTTATTATCGGTCAGATGTTCAGCCGAACTGAAACAGAATCGGACAAGGAGATTTTTGACGTTAAAGTAACTCCCAAACAGCTTAACGAGCTTGTAAAGCTGCTTGACAGCGGCAAAATCCGCAATAATCTCGCTAAGTCAACGCTTGAAAAAATGCTTGATACAGGTAAGGGCGCGCTTGAGTTTATAAGCGAAAGCGATATGGGCGGACTTGATGAAAACACAATGATCGAGCTTTGCAGGCAGGCTATTGAAAGCAATCCGAAAGCTGTTGAAGATTACAAGGGCGGAAAAGAAAAGGCCCTTAAAGCATTACTTGGCAATGTTATGAAGAACAGCCGCGGCAAGGCAGACGCAACAGCCGCTGAGGCAAAGCTTAAGGAACTTATCGGGTAATTTTAAATACGGGTGAAGATAATGAAAAGTAATTTAAAAGAAGTATCAATAATAATGCTTGTCAGCATAATTTTTTCGGGGCTACTTCTGTATTATAATTTCAACGATTTAATTATTCCGTCGTGGTCAGCACAGGGCGTTGATTTATATGTGTATGTAATAACGGCGTTTGTGTTTATTTCAATTGTGCTCAAATTTATTATCGGTATCTTCGGAATTACTGCAATGTTAAAGGATACACCTGAAGACGAAAAGCAGAAAAAGCTAAGAATATCCGGCAAGCTTGCCGTATCGGTCGTAGCGTGCGGAATTGTCTGCCTTATGATGAAGCTTTTTTACGGCGCTTCGTTTACGGTAGTCGATGTTTTTGACATTGCGCTTGATATAATTTTAGGCATTATTTTCATTATCTGTTCAATGTATGTGCGCGCCGGCAGAGAATGACGGCGGCGTGATGCTTTACAAAATTTTAAAAAAATATATACAGAAACGATATTCAAAACACCGCAGAGATTACATAAATCTCTGCGGTGTTTAACATTATATATATTCGTTTTCTTTTAGCCACTTTGCAGACTGTTTAAGGGCGGAAACGGTTTTTGTTTCAACAACGCACCGTGCGCCGCATTGTTCTGCAACGGCAAGTCTCTGCTTCAAATCAATTTCGCCCGATCCGAGCGTCAGATGATTTTTTCTGCCCAGACCGTCATGTATATGAAAATGTTTAAGTCGTGAAATATTTTTCATAATGAACGGCTCGTCAACATTATTTGCGCTGTGTGAATGACCTATATCCCACGTCAGAGCAAAAACATCTTTTTTAAGCAGTATTTTAATTGCTTCTTTCTGATATTCGGGATAGCCGTCTGTGTTTTCAATACAGATTTTAATATTATTATTTCCAATCTCAGTTTTGCACATTTCTGCAAAGCTTTTTATTTTTTCAAGATAAAAGTCCCTATATTTTTCAAAAAGATAAACCTTTTTGTCTGGCAGGGTAAAATACACACCTGTATTCATATGCATATTAAGTACGGGAACACCCAAATTCTGCGCAGTGTAAATGGTTCGCTTAACAGTTTCCGTATATGCGTTTGAAACTGCGGTGTTAAAGTCGCATACATTCAGGTTTTCGTCAAGATGAATTGTGTAATAGACACCATAGCTTTCCGCAATTTTCTTTAGCTCCGTGGTGTTTTCCAGACGTTCAGCCTGATATTCGGGCAGATTCATATTAAGCTCGACAAAATTTAAGCCGCACTTCTTGCAAAGTTCAAGATTTTCAGTCAGACTGTTGTTTTCAATTAATGTAGGCATACCAAACTGCATAGACGCCTCCTATAATGCAAGACGATATGTACGTGATTTCTGTTTTGTGCCGTCAAAATTAATTATGTTGCCGTAGCCTGTAGGAACAAATCCGTTCTTCACCATTACCTTGCCTGAGGCAAGATTTTCAACAGCGTGCTGCGCAAAAAGCTCTTTTATTTTTAAAACATCTTTTGCAAACTTAATCATTGCACCGGCGGCTTCGGTTGTATAACCCTTGTTCCAGAAATCATACATAATACAGTAGCCAAGTGAAAACATTTCAAGGCTTTTATCATAGTAAAGCCCTCCGCTTCCAAAAAGAAATCCATTTTCTTGGACTGTAAATCCCCAGTCAAAAACTGTGTCGGAAGAATAGTTGTTTACAGCGTCATTCAGCCACATTTTTGTTTCGTCAATGCTTTTGTGAGAGTTCCAATTCATATACTTTGATACTCTGTCATCGCTTGTCCATCGGCTAAAGGCATTTTGTGCGTCGTCAAGCGAAAGCGTCCGCAAAATAATCCGCTCTGTTTCAAGTACAGGTGTATTCGTTTTATTCACTCCTTAATACAGCGTTCTTCTTAAATTCTGGTTTTCGTGGGCATATTTTTATAAGATTAAACTTTCAGGGCAAGAATACAGTTCTTGCCCTGAAATATATTAGAATTAAACATTTCCGGGGAATTTAGGCAAACCGTCAAAGCCTTTCTGTAGGTCTTCATCTGTAGGAATATAGTCGCTCATAACGCCGTCGTTGAACTTTTCGTATGCTACCATATCAAAGTAACCTGTTCCCGTAAGACCGAAAAGAATTGTCTTTTCTTCGCCTGTTTCCTTGCATTTAAGTGCCTCGTCAATTGCAACTCTGATTGCATGGCTGCTTTCGGGAGCAGGGAGAATGCCCTCAACTCTTGCAAACTGCTCTGCTGCTTCAAATACGGATGTCTGCTCAACAGAGGTAGCCTCCATAAGACCGTCGTGGTAAAGCTGAGAAAGTGTGGAGCTCATACCGTGATAGCGCAGACCGCCCGCATGGTTGGCAGAAGGAATAAATCCGCTGCCGAGGGTGTACATTTTTGCAAGCGGACAAACCATTCCCGTGTCGCAGAAGTCATAAGCAAATTTGCCTCTTGTAAAGCTCGGACAAGACGCAGGCTCAACTGCAATAATGCGGTAGTCAGCCTCTCCTCTGAGCTTTTGACCCATAAACGGAGCAATAAGACCGCCAAGGTTTGAGCCGCCGCCTGCACAGCCGATAATAATGTCGGGTTTAACACCCAATTTATCAAGAGCCGCTTTTGATTCAAGACCTATGACAGACTGATGCAGAAGCACCTGATTTAATACGCTGCCGAGCACATAACGATAGCCCTCTGTTGTAGTTGCAACTTCAACAGCCTCAGAGATTGCACAGCCGAGACTTCCCGTTGTTCCGGGATGATCTTCAAGGATTTTTCTGCCGACTGCAGTTGAGGTTGACGGCGACGGAGTAACACTTGCTCCGTATGTTCTCATAACCTCTCGTCTGAAAGGCTTTTGTTCATATGAAACCTTAACCATATAAACTTTGCAGTCAAGTCCGAAGTACGAACAAGCCATTGAAAGTGCAGTACCCCACTGACCTGCGCCTGTTTCGGTTGTAACGCCTTTTAAGCCCTGCTTTTTAGCATAATAAGCCTGAGCGATTGCACTGTTCAGCTTGTGGCTTCCGCTTGTGTTGTTACCCTCGAACTTGTAGTAGATCTTTGCGGGGGTATCGAGTGCCTTTTCAAGAAAATAGGCCCTGATAAGCGGAGAAGGACGATACATTTTGTAGAATGTCTGAATTTCTTCGGGAATGTCAATGTATGCATCGGTGTTGTTAAGCTCCTGAGCAACAAGCTCTTCGCAGAATACGGGATAAAGCTCCTCTGCTGTCATTGGCTGAAGTGTTCCGGGATTTAAGAGCGGAGCGGGCTTGTTTTTCATATCAGCTCTGACATTATACCATTTTGTTGGTATTTCGCTTTCGTCAAGATAAGTTTTGTAAGGGATTTTCTTTTCTTCCATTGGTAAGACCTCCAATATATAAAAAATTTATTGCATAGAAATAAGTCAATACTGCTTTAGCAGTTTAAATTATTAATACAATTTGTTATATTATAACATAAAATAATTAATATGTCACGCCATTTTGTAAAATATATTTTCGTTATACAAATTCTTTATTTTATTTTACTTTCATTTTACATTTCCGTCGTTTTGTTCTTTACAAATTGGAAATACACTATGGTTGTACATATGAGTACAAGAAAATTTTAAGGAGAATTAAAGAAATGAAAACAGTATTAAAAAAGATTGCAGCACTTACAGTTATGAGCGCACTTGCAGTAACGGCACTTGCAGGCTGCGGCGGTTCAGATTCATCAAGTGGTTCTTCCGATACATCGGCAGCAGACAGCGCTGCATTTGATTCAAGCAAACAAATCACGGTAGTAACAAGAGAAGAGGGATCAGGTACAAGAGATGCTTTTACAGAGCTTACGGGAATTCTCGTTAAGGACGGAGATACAAAGACAGACAACACGTCTTCGTCGGCAGTAACTATTAACAGCACAGAGGCTGTAATTACAAACGTAAAGGACAATGACGCAGCTATCGGTTATATCTCGCTCGGTTCTCTTAACGATACTGTAACAGCAGTTAAGGTCGAGGGTGTTGACGCTGCGGCAGAGAGTGTAAAATCAGGCGATTACGTAATCAGCCGTCCGTTCAATATTGCATATAAAGGTGAACTCAGCGAAGCTGCTCAGGACTTTGTTGACTTTATTTTAAGCTCAGACGGACAGAAAATTGTTACAGATGAGGGTTATGTTTCTATATCAGAAACAGGGGCTTACAACGGCTCAAAGCCATCGGGCAAAATAAGTGTTGCAGGTTCTTCATCAGTTTCACCTGTAATGGAAAAGCTTGCAGAGGCTTATCAGGCTGTAAATACAAATGCCAAGGTTGAAATCCAGACTTCCGATTCTTCTGCCGGTATGCAGTCAGCTATGGGCGGCACATGCGACATAGGTATGGCTTCACGTGATCTCAAAGATGAAGAAGCAAAAGAGCTTACTACCCAGACAATCGCAAAAGACGGTATAGCAGTAATTGTTAATAAGTCAAACACCTGCGACAATCTCACAATGGATCAGATTAAAGCAATTTATACAGGCGAAACTACTGTTTGGAGTGACATTATTAAATGAGATTAAGCAGATTTAGAGAAAGGGCAATGCAGGGAGTTTTCTTCCTGACAGCTATCACAAGCATAGCGGCAGTTGTCATTATCTGTATCTTCTTATTCTGTAACGGTGTTCCTGCAATGGCAGAAATAGGTTTCTTTGATTTTGTAGGCGGCCAGAAATGGGCGCCTACAAACGTGCCTGCAAGTTACGGAATATTTAATATGATAATTGCCAGCATATATGTTACCGCAGGCGCAATAGTAATCGGAGTGCCGATAGGCATATTAACGGCTGTATTTCTTGCAAGATTTTGCCCTGCACCGCTGTATAAAATTTTAAAGCCTGCTACTGAGCTTCTGGCAGGAATTCCGTCAATTGTTTACGGATTTTTCGGCTTGATGGTAATAGTGCCGTTTATCCGTGAAAATTTCGGCGGAAACGGCTCAAGCTGGCTTGCCGCGTCAATTGTTCTGGGAATTATGATTCTTCCCACAATCATAGGTGTTTCGGAGTCGGCAATACGCGCAGTTCCGGAAAGCTATTACGAGGGTGCGCTCGCACTTGGCGCAACAAAGGAAAGAAGCGTATTCAAAACAATTCTTCCGGCTTCAAAATCTGGTGTGCTTGCAGGCGTAGTTCTCGGCATAGGCCGCGCCCTTGGCGAAACAATGGCCGTAGTGCTGATTGCAGGCAATCAGGTGCAAATTCCCAATGCGCTTACCGACGGACTGAGAACTCTTACGGCAAACATAGTGCTCGAAATGGGATATTCAACAGGTCTGCATCGTCAGGCTCTTATTGCAACGGGCGTGGTATTGTTTGTATTCATTCTGCTCATTACACTTTCAATGCAGGCTATAAAGAGTAGGAGTGAGAAAAATGGCTGATAAGAGTATTAAAACCGATATGAATGATGAAAAAGAAATCAGGGCAATTAATAAAGTGTCTTTTAAGCAGAGAATGATTTCCTATAAAAGGAAGCCTCTTTCCCTGCTTATGCTTATTATTGTGGCAGCTGCGGCGGCAATTTCTGCGGCGGCACTGATATTTATTATGGTTTATGTGCTTATCAGAGGTATTCCTAACCTTACGCCCGATCTTTTTGCTTTAAATTACAACAGCGATAATGTTTCGTGTATGCCGTCAATAATTAATACGGTAGTGCTTACGCTCTTTACTCTTATAATTGCCGTTCCGTTTGGCGTAGGAGCAGCAATTTATCTTGCCGAATACGCGAAAAAAGGCAACAGGCTGGTAAAGATAATCCGTACAATGGCAGAAACCCTTGCGGGTATTCCGTCAATTGTTTACGGCCTTTTCGGTATGCTGTTTTTTGTTTATGCGCTTAACTGGGGATATTCTTTGCTTGCAGGTGCATTCACGCTTGCAATAATGGTGCTTCCGACAATTATGCGTACTACGGAGGAGGCTCTTATTACGGTTCCTGATTCTTACCGAGAGGGAAGTTACGGTTTAGGAGCAGGAAAACTGCGTACAATTATCAGAATTATTCTTCCGAGTGCTATGCCCGGTATCCTTGCAGGTGTTATTCTTGCCGTAGGACGTATAGTGGGTGAAACTGCGGCATTAATTTATACTTACGGTTCAGCAACAGGCTATGCTGCAAATCCGCTCAGCTCGGGACGTTCGCTTGCGGTACATATGTATGTGCTTACAAACGAGGGACTTCACACCAATCAGGCATGGGGTACGGCGGTAGTGTTGCTGGTGCTTGTTTTCGGCATAAATACATTATCTGCATTCATAGCAAAAAAACTCGGCAACAAGAAAGGATAAATGGGTAAACAATGGAAAAATTCGCTATTGATAATATGAACCTCTATTATGGTAAGTTCCATGCGCTGAAAAATGTGAATTTACATATGGAGCAAAATAAAATTACAGCTTTTATCGGGCCGTCGGGCTGCGGTAAATCAACTCTTTTAAAATCGCTCAACAGAATGAACGACCTTGTAGAAGGCTGTAAAATTACAGGAGAAATTAAGCTTGACGGCGAGGACATTTACGGAAATATGGACGTCAATATCCTCAGAAAAAGAGTGGGAATGGTGTTTCAGAAAGCCAATCCGTTCCCTATGAGCGTATATGACAATATTGCTTTCGGTCCGCGCACTCACGGAATAAAGAATAAAAAAGAGCTTGACAGAATTGTCGAAGAATCTTTGCGCGACGCAGCAATTTGGGACGAACTTAAAGACAGGCTCAAAAAGAGTGCGCTCGGTCTGTCGGGCGGTCAGCAGCAGCGTCTTTGCATTGCACGTGCGCTTGCAATAAAACCCGAGGTTTTGCTCATGGACGAGGCAACCTCTGCTCTTGACCCTATTTCTACGGGAAAAATCGAAGAGCTTTGTTTAAAGCTCAAAGATAATTATACAATTATTATGGTTACTCACAATATGCAGCAGGCGCTTCGTATTTCGGATAACACGGCATTTTTCCTTCTTGGAGAAATGGTTGAGTACAACAGCACAGACGCAATTTTTTCTGCTCCGCAGGATAAGCGCACCGAAGAATACATTACGGGAAGGTTTGGCTAATGAGAGAATATTTTGATATTGAACTTGATAAGCTCAACAATCAGCTCATAGAAATGGGAGGCCTTGTTGAGCAGGCAATTAAGAATACAATCGGAATGATTATCAACGGCAACTCAGATGGTCTTGAATTTGCCAGAGAACACGAAGAAAGAATAAATACAGCCGAGAAGATTATACAAAACCACTGCATCAGGCTATTGCTTCACCAGGCTCCCGTTGCATACGATTTGCGCTATGTTTCATCTGCTTTGAAAATGATTACCGACCTTGAAAGAATTGGCGATCAGGCTATTGATATTGCAGAAATGGCGCAGTACATCAAAGACAGGACAAATGTTTTCAATATGACTCACATTTCGGAAATGGCAAAACAGTCAGCCGATATGGTGACTCTTGCTATTGACGCTTTTGTAAAGCGAGATATTGAGCTTGCAAAAACGGTAAACAGGCGTGATGATATTATTGATGAACTGTTTGTTAAGGTCAAGGAAGAAACGGTTGAAATTATTCACAGCAATAAAGAGCTTGGAACAGAGGCGATTGACCTTATGATGATAGCGAAATACCTTGAAAGAATAGGCGACCATGCGGTGAATGTTGCGGAATGGGTTGTATTTTCAATTACGGGAAACAGTAAAATTGATTAATTGTATTTTCATTTGCATATGTTTGTGATATAATATTATATAAATGAGAAGTAATTAAACGGTTGATCGGGAGATTTTACAATGCTGATATATGTTGTTGAAGATGATACAGACATAAGAGAGCTTGAAACATATGCACTGAAAAACAGCGGCTATGATGTACAGAGCTTTGCCGAGAGCAAGAGCTTTTTTAAGGCGTGCGTTGCCGAAACACCTCACCTTGTAATTCTTGATGTTATGCTTCCTGATTTTGACGGTCTTTCAGTGCTTGAAAAGCTAAGAAAAGACGCGGTTACAAAGTCAGTTCCCGTTATTCTTGTTACGGCAAAGGGAAGTGAGATGGACAAGGTAAAAGGTCTTGATATGGGTGCGGATGATTACATTACAAAGCCTTTTTCGGTGCTTGAGCTGATTTCAAGAGTACGTGCTATTCTGCGCAGATGTACGTTTGAAGACAGGCAGTATGTTATTACCCTTGGAGGAATTGTTTTAGACGATTCAAAGCACATTGTAACAAGTGACGGCGAAGTATGCGCGCTTACTTTTAAGGAATACGAACTGCTGAAATATCTTCTTAAAAACAAGGGAATGGCATTAACCCGAGAAAATATTATTATGAATGTTTGGGGCTATGATTTCGAGGGCGAAAGCCGTACTGTTGATATGCACATAACTACACTCCGTCAAAAGCTCGGAAACTGCGGAAATCTCATCAGAACTGTCCGCAATGTTGGATACAAGGCTGGTGAATGACGAAGTGAAATTAAGAAAAAAATTATTACAAAGATTTTCCGTCATTGCAACGGTATCAATTCTTCTAACGGCTGTTTTTTCAACAGCCGCTTTCTGGTTTGTATTTGCTGACAGGGAGGAAACTGACCTTAGAACATATACTCAGTCAGTAGCACGTGCTTACAATGCCGAGGGCAATTCTGAAATATTGAATGATTACAGCACAGAGGATATGCGTGTGACGCTTATTGATTCGCAGGGAAATGTATTGTTTGACAGCACCGACGGAGTTGAAGTACATACTCTTGAAAATCACAGCGACCGTCCGGAATTTAAGGAAGCGTCAGAAAAGGGTTACGGCTCAAGCAACCGAATGTCATCTACGCTTAACAGCATAACTTATTATTATGCAGTCAAAACAGGAGACGGAAACATTATGCGTGTTTCAAAGACAGTCGGAAGTATTGTCGGTATTTTTATAAGGATTTTTCCTGCCATCCTTTTAATCATCATTTTTGTGTTTGCAATATGCGTGGCAATGTCACGCCGTGCTGCAAGAAAGATAATCGAACCCATTGAAAAGATGTCAAAAAATCTTGAGAATACGCCGTATGACGAGCTTATTCCCCTTGCGGAAACAATCAACAGACAGCAAAAGGAAATCAGAAAGCAAGTGCGCAAGCTCCAGCTTGAAAAAGATAAAATTGACACGCTTATTCAGAATATGTCAGAAGGCTTTATCCTTATTGATATGGATAAAAACGTGCTTATGAACAATCATTCTGCGGCAAAGCTGATTGGAGCAAATGATAATCAAATTACAGGACAAAGTCTGCTTGCATATTCAAGAAACGAAACAGTTATCGAATGTGTTGACAGCGCACTAAATGGCGAGGGCAAAAGCGGAGATATTACAATTAACGGCAGAGTGCTTCAGATAATTACAAATCCCGTATATTCAAACGACACTCAAAACGGTGTCATTTGTCTTATAATTGACGTGTCCGAAAAGAAAAAGGCAGAGAAGATGCGCCGTGAATTTACCGCTAACGTAACCCATGAACTGAAAACTCCGCTGACTTCAATTTCGGGTTATGCCGAAATTATCGCCAGCGGACTTGCACGTCCCGATGATGTTCAGGACTTTGCAAATAAAATTCACAAGGAGTCGGGCAGACTGCTTTCTCTTATCGGCGATATAATTGAGCTGTCACAGCTTGATGAGCGGTCGTCAAACGAGGACTTCGCTCCTGTTGACCTTGCAGGAGTTGCCTATGAGGTTGCCGACGATTTGCGTTCTAATGCCGCAAAACACAGCGTTGAAATTTCGGTTGACGCAAAAACATCAGTAATAAACGGCAGCAGAAATCAGCTTTATGAGCTGATTTATAATCTATGTGACAATGCAATCAGGTACAACAGACCCGGCGGAAAGGTAAAAATATTGATAGCAGATGAAGATGATACAGCCTGCATAAAGGTTTCGGATACCGGTATAGGAATTCCCGAAAAGCACCGTAAAAGGGTATTTGAAAGATTTTATCGGGTTGACAAAAGCCGTTCAAAGGAAACGGGAGGTACGGGACTAGGACTTGCAATTGTTAAGCATATAGCAGAACGGCACGGAGGAAGCGTAATGCTTGAAAGCAGTGAAAACGGAACGACGTTTACAGTCAAGTTTTAATATAAATATGATATTTCAAAAAAACGGGCGGCATTTTGGGGGTTGAACTTAGGGATTTACGAAAACAAGTAAATTCAGGCTGACAACCTTCAAACGGGGCAACAGAAGAACGACCATGTAAGAGAGCAATGCTCCTGCATGGTCGTTTCCTTTACGTATGTTTTAGTAGCCGCGTATAGCATCTACTATAGAATCTGTATTCCATTTAACGATTGTGTTAGCGGCTTTTTTCACCACTGTTGAAGTCTTTTCTGAGCCCCAAGGTTCAATTGCTATAATGGTCTTGCCCATTTGTTGTGCAAGTTCGATTTCTATATTTATCCACTTGCTATAGCTTGCATATACTCCCGCGAGGATGAGAACGCAGCTTGCAGGCTGCATTTGCGCCTTGATTGCTGCCCTTAACTGATAGTCATAATAAGCATGGTGGATGGGATCGTCTTTTGGAACAGAATAATTTTTATAACTGAAGTATGGTTTTGCATCAAGTAGTGCAACCAGTTTTTCATACGCATCGCTGTATGTCCACGAATGGCTAATGAATAGATTATACGTCATTAGGGAGTTCCTCCTATATTTAGTTTAATAGCAATGATAATGATAGCTGTGACAATATACAGAGCAACAAACATAATCGGGAGCCACTTTTCAAGCTTTGTTCCATCCATGTATTTTTTGTTGCTCTGCAGTTTTTCCCATTCTTTACAGAACGGTTGAGCGGGTAAATTCTTTTCTATTACATTGATAACGTCAAATTTGGTAGAGTTAAGCTGTTTGTAATTCCTAATAAACAAAAGCCATAAGACGCAAACAATTATTCCGGCAACAAGAATGAGTATCGACTTTATATCCCATACTATAGAAACAGCCGCCATAATTGCCAGATTCAAGGTAACAAAAATATTATTCATTGTATCTCGGCGCTGACTGATAGAGTTCGCCATCTCAACACAAGTCTGCCACTGTAAAAGAAGCAATTCATCTTTAGATTCATTTTTTCCCATACTCATCCTCCGTTACAGGGTTCTCAACCAACCAGAAATGTTCGACCATGTCCAGTCAACTATCCTGACTATCCGCAATCACCCGGAATTGAACCGCCATGAGTATTATAGCCATAGATTCCGAGAACGGGAACCCCTTCTTGCTGAGCGCATTTTATTTCCCATATTTGGCCATCTGCATTACGTGTGTTTTGAGTGATAATGGCTATCAAGCCGTCGCACCCTTTGATTCGCGTTCTGCAGTTGGTTTTCCACTGTGAATCCCACGGCTGTTTAACCGACATATCTACAAACTCGAAAGGGGAATTCTCATTGCGAGCCTGTCCTCTGAGTAAATCCCTTAAGCAAATATCTTCTTTTGCAAAACTTATAAATACTCTCTTCATAGCAAGGCACCTCACATTCTGCATTATTGTATGAATACTTCTATCGGTTTCCAAACATTCCGGTTGGTAACATCCTCTGACCACTCCGTATTGGAAAGATAAATCTGCGTTCCGACCGCTCTGACGAAACCCCATTTAATTTTAGGATGTCGGGAGGCATATCCTTTTAGTGCTTCAAATTTACGAGACGCGTACTTGTCGATATTATTGGAACTGCCGTCAGCGGTCATACCGCCTTTCGCCTCAATAATCCACACATCGCCGTTCTTTAACTGGATGATGTAATCTGGATAGAAATTGCTACGCCGGAACGCCATACGGTAAACGATACTGAAATACTCATCACCTTTATCGCCGTTTTTATAGCACCACTCCACAGGATCGTAATGTTCGCACCAGTCCTCAAAGGAAATCTCTGTAAAAGTGCGGTTTGGCTGGATAAGGATATTATTGCCGTAATCGACAAATGGATTCTTACCCATGATTTTTGTGCTTGGAATACGCTTATGCTGTTTATAGTATTGTTCCCTCGGAATATACCAGTCAGCGGAAATAATATCTGTTTCTTCAATTTCTGCAATACGGTCTGCACTGACCCCACTGAACACCTCTATGAGACGCTCCCTGTTGTTGACAAGGAAAGCGTTATATTCGCGGAGACTCAGACCATCAATCAGTTTGTGTTTCTTTTCAAAAGCAATCTCTTCTTCCGAGAACATCGACATCTGCATATCAAGAGGCCCGAATAGCACACGGAGCGCATTGTTGGAGATATTCTCGTCAATACCGATTGCTCTTGCAATTCGGCGCTTAGCATCACGAATGATAAAACCATCATTGTGATTGCTAATCTGATGCTCTCCACCGAAAATGCGATTCAGCGAACGAATATCGTGTGTAGTTCTTGCTACACCCTCAATGGCTTCTGTTTTTAACTTCGTGCCGAATACATATCCCTTGCTGATTTCCATTTCGTGCTTGTCCAGCTTACCATCATGGTCAAGATCACATTCTGTAAGCATCTGTTCACGAACGACCTTAACAACCGCTTCCGGGTTAACCGCATATCGGTCGCTGCCATTCAGCGATTCCTTCTGAAGCACAATATTCGGAGCCTCAAATTTACGCTTGTATAAGTAGGTGTAGAACGAATCGCTGATACTGTTCGTTAATCCCTCTGCATATTCGCTATCGAGTGTATAAACATAGCAGTTATCGATCAGCGGGCAGTCGTAATGTTTTCTCTCCGTCATACGGCGCACGCGCCCCACGGTCTGGATATTGAAACGCTCCGTGCCACCTTCACGCAGTTTCACAAGGATTTTAGCGCGAGGGCAGTCCCAGCCTGTTGCGATTGCCTGTTTGAACAGCAGAAACGCATATTGACCATCCAGCTTTTTTATTTCGTTCGGATTATCGGGATGCTCTCCTGAAAACCACGAAGCTACAAGCCCGGATGTAGAGGAATATCCCAAGTCATCGAGTGCCTGCTTCACACGCTCAATCCACTCGTCATAGCCGTTCGGGAACTGTATCAGAACGAGCGGTCTGACTTTAAGCCCACGACGGTCATACTCCGCTTGTATTTCTTTCCTCTTTTTATCGGCAAGATCGAGCAGGAGCAGATCATCGTCAAGGCTGTTGTTCTCCTCAATAGCAGCGGAAACACCTTCATTTATGGATATTCCGGCTGCAATCAACCCTGCGCCGATAACTTCATCATCCGGGATGATTTCTGTATGATCGCCCTTGCTGACAGGAGTAGCAGAAATGCGGAGCACATGGACAGGCTGGATATTGCCGATGTATTCGTTTGCCGTTGCCTGATATTTATGTTCCTCGTCAATCAACATGAAAATGTCGATACCGTTAGTATGGCAGAACAGAACCTTGCCCATCAGGTCACGATGTTCCCCTTCGCGGAGGACTACATTTGATGAGCGATTGATTTTATCCCAGTTGATAAAGAATACTTTGCCGCGAGGATCGCTTTCATTAATAAAAGCGTATACATCGCCGTCCGGGATGCCGGAGGTCACTTCTCTAAAGCTGTCCTGCGACTGCTTTTCCAATCCGCCCGCGCCAGGACACAACCACAAAAAGACGGTGTTAGGATTCTCGTCCAGATAATCGTCAATGAATTTTGAAACGAGGACGGTTTTGCCTGCGCCAGTGGGAGCGGAGA
>CANQMH010000049.1 GCA_947624865.1 uncultured Clostridia bacterium
CAGATGCAGAAATACTCCGCAGAAATTCAGAAAAAATCGGTATATATACCCAATGGTATCAAAGAGCCTGTTTTTTCTGAAAATCACAACTATTTAGATGATATAGGTGTAAAACGTGGCAAGTATGTATTGAGCGTTGGAAGAATAACTCCCGAAAAAGGCTTTGATACTCTTATAAATGCTTTCAGGAAATCTGCTCCCGAAGGATACAAATTAGTTATTGCAGGCGGAGTTGAATTTGAAAATGGATATATGAAAGAGCTTAAAGAATTAAGCAAGGATATACCTGTGATTTTTACAGGTTATGTATATGGGGATAACTTGGCACAGCTTTATACAAATGCAGCCCTTTATGTGCTTGCTTCTCGCAATGAAGGTTTTCCTTTGGTACTATTAGAAGCTATGAGTTACAAGCTAGACATACTTACAAGTGATATATCGGCAGCTCATTTAGTAAAGTTAAAGGGCGAGGACTATTTTGCTAGAGGAGATTATAAAGCCCTAAGCAGAAAAATAGATGAAAAACTGAATAAACCAAAGAGGAGGAAATACGATTTAATGGAATATGATTGGAATCTAATAGCAAACCGTGTATCAAAGATTTATGATGGAGCATTTGCCTTAAAAATAGAATCAGAATAAAAAAAGTTGATATACTGTATGAAAGATATGAGCCTAGAGATTGAGTAGGTAAAGTTTAGAATGATAGCATAAAAGTTTTGTCGACATATTAATTATTCCGGAACATTTTTTCAATTATTGATAAAGTCGTAATACTTCTGGATAACAATCTGTGGCAGTATTTCATTATAATTCCACATTGTTGTCCATCTGTTTTGGTTATCTTTTTTAAAACTACAATTATGTAGCAGTCCGGATATATAGAATAATAACATAATTTAGCAAGAAGGTTTTTTGAATTTCTTTTTCAAACTCATTTTTGTAACATAACTTTTTTAAATAATGTTTGTTGGTCTGATCAATAGTCAAATTTGATGATTAATAGCATACTTTTTGTTAATTTATTTTTTTAAATTGATTTTTATCTATCTTGCTTTTGATATATAAGATTAAGATAATAAAAAACGCAACCTCATTATCTATAGCACTATTGCAAGAAGGTCTTACAAAAGTTTTTAATTAATTATTTTTTTTGGAATAATAAATATTATCCCTAAAATATGCGAGGATTTACTAAAGGAGAGAGTAAAGAGGCATGGTTAATATTAACATCAACTTGGAAGGTAAAACGGTCTTTATTACAGGAGCGGCTGGTTTTATCGGCGCAAATTTGGTTAAAAAATTATGTGAGAAAATAGATTCGATATATATCATCGGTGTAGACAATCTAAATGACTATTATGATGTTTCTTTAAAAAAGTACCGACTTGGGGAAATAGAAAGCTTTTCTTCGTTCCATTTTATAAAAGGCAGTATTGCAAATAAAGAATTTGTGATGAAAATATTCCGAAAGTATAGACCTCAGATTGTGGTAAATCTTGCAGCACAGGCTGGTGTTCGTTATTCAATTGATCACCCTGATGCATATATAGAATCAAATATCATCGGTTTCTACAATATCTTGGAAGCATGCCGCTATTACCCCGTAGAACACCTTGTGTATGCTTCATCTTCATCTGTTTACGGTGGCAACAGGAAAGTTCCCTTCAGTACCGAGGATAAGGTAGATAATCCTGTAAGCCTTTATGCAGCAACAAAAAAATCTAATGAGCTTTTGGCACACGCTTATGCAAAGCTATATAACATTGCTTCAACGGGTCTCCGTTTCTTTACTGTTTACGGTCCTGCTGGTCGTCCTGATATGTTTTACTATTCTGCCACACAGAAGTTAAGAGCAGGCAAGGCAATTCAGATTTTCAATTATGGCAACTGTAAACGTGATTTCACATACATCGATGATATTGTTGAAGGTATTGTTCGTGTGATAAAGGGCGCACCGGAAAAGAAAAATGGTGAGGACGGGTTGCCAGTTTCTCCACACCGTATATACAATATTGGCGGCGGTGAGCCGAAGAATTTACTTGATTATGTCAGCATACTCCAAGAGGAACTTGTACGAGCAGGCGTTTTGCCGGAAAATTATGACTTTGAGGCGCATAGAGAACTTGTTCCTATGCAGCTTGGTGATATGGCTGTAACTTATGCAGACAGTACTGCGTTGGAACGTGACTTTGATTTCAAGCCCTCAATAGATGTCAGAACCGGTCTCCGAAAATTTGCTGAATGGTATAAGAGTTATTATATGGATTGAAAAACATAAAGGACCAAATAATAGAAAAAATGCGTAGGAATGGATGATAGAAATGATAAATAATCAGATTAGAAAGAAATATAATATAGCAATTGCAGGAGCTGGTTATGTCGGTTTATCTCTTGCCGTGTTGCTTGCGCAGAATAACAAGGTCACGGTAGTTGACATTGTGCCCGAAAAGGTTAAAAAAATCAATCAAAGGATCAGCCCGATTCAAGACAGAGAAATAGAAGAATATTTTGCCGAAAAAAAACTTGATCTGACTTCAACGCTTGACGGGGCTGCGGCCTATGTAAATGCAGATTTCGTTATAATAGCTACACCAACTAATTATGATTCAAAAAAGAATTTCTTCGACTGCTCAGCAGTAGAGACAGTTATTGACCTTGTGCTCAAGAACAGTGATAAAGCAGTGATAGTCATAAAGTCAACAATTCCAGTCGGATATACTGAGTCTGTCAGGAAGAAATTTAATACTAATCGTATTATTTTTAGCCCGGAATTTCTCCGGGAAAGCAAGGCTCTTTATGATAATCTTTATCCATCAAGAATTATTGTTGGTTGTGATGAAAGCACAAAAGTTGCGGCGGAAATTTTTGCAGGTATGCTTGTTGATGGGGCAGTGAAAGAGAATATCGACATTCTCTATATGGGCTTAACAGAGGCAGAAGCTGTAAAGTTGTTTGCAAATACATACCTTGCCTTGCGAGTAAGTTATTTCAATGAACTTGATACCTATGCGGAGGTTAAAGGATTAAACACTGCAGAAATTATAAAAGGGGTTAGTTTAGACCCAAGAATTGGTGATTATTATAATAATCCAAGCTTCGGTTATGGTGGTTACTGCCTCCCGAAAGATACGAAACAGCTTTTGGCAAACTATCAAGATATTCCTGAAAGCATTATCCAGGCAATTGTAGAGAGCAACCGGACGAGAAAAGACTTCGTGGCTGAGCGTGTGTTGGAGAAAGCAGGGTATTACACAACTTCAAGTATGTGTAATCCCGAAAAGGAACGTCCGACAACAATTGGTGTTTATCGTCTCACTATGAAAGCCAACAGTGATAATTTCCGTCAGAGTAGCATCCAAGGTGTTATGAAAAGGCTGAAGGCAAAAGGTGTTACCGTAATAATATATGAACCAACGCTACCTAATGGAACTACATTCTTTGGAAGCCTTGTTGTCAACAATATTGAGAAATTCAAGTGTGATGCTGATGTGATTATTGCAAATAGGTATGAGGAAGTGCTTGATGACGTGATTGAAAAAGTCTATACAAGAGATTTGTTTAGGAAGGATTGATATGCTGTGGCTATCAAAAAACGTGAAGTCTGGATAGATTATATAAAAACTTTTGCTTGTATACTAGTTGTACTGGGGCACTTTTTTCAGTCAATGGTAAAGTCTTCTGTTCTGCCTGATAACAGATTGTATCAGTGGTTCAATACTATAATTTACTATTTTCATGTGCCACTATTCTTTATCTGTTCAGGGTATTTGTATCAAAAATATAGCTGCGTAGATGGTTTTTCTTCATGGAGGCACAATATACTTAAGAAAGCTATTGTACTGGGAATTCCGTATTTTGTGTTTTCCTTTGCAACGTGGTTTTTGAAAACAATATTTTCCAGCGAAGTCAATAATCAAATCGGTAGTTTAGGATATGTACTTTTTATACATCCGACGGCACCATATTGGTTTCTATATATTTTATTTTTGATGTTTGTTGTCATTCCTACCGTTAAGACAAAAAAAGGTATGGGAATTATATTAGGTGTTGCAATATTGGGTAAACTTCTGCAAATTGTTGGGGAAAAGTGCAGCATATTACAAATCTACGCAGTATCAAATCTCCTGTCGAACTTGATTTGGTTTGTGCTTGGCTTGGCAATAGCCTTTGGAACATTGCAAAAGTATTTCTCGAAAATATTGGGCGTAATACTTGGCGCAATGTTTTTGGTCGCAAGCCTCTGGACATATAAAATTGACAATGCAGGACTCTCATTTGCAATGGGTCTTTTGGCTTGTATTGCAGTTTTTATGATGATATCGGATTGTAAAGAGTATAAGTGTGTAAGTTGGTTTACAAAATACACTATGTCTATATTTCTTATGCACACACTGTTTGCAGCACCATGCAGAGTGTTGCTGATGAAACTTGGAATTGCAAATATGCTCATGCAAATTGGAGTAGGAATAGTAATAAGCTTTGTTGGACCGATAGTGGCAATGGTGATATTTGAAAAGTGTAACCTCGACTTTCTGATATATCCCGGAAAGCTGATAAAAAAGGATGGTAAAACGAAAAAAACGATATGAAAATCAAGTTGAAGTAAGAATATATGCCTGTATCAGTGTAGTGATGGTACGCATTCTCTCAAGCGAAAACTGATATTAATAGTCAGACGGGGGAAATAAAGTTAGTTCAAAACGATTTCAATTTAGGAGAAAAATTAAAATGAGAATACTGCTTGTTAATTACAGATATTTTATTTCCGGAGGGCCGGAAAGATATATGTTCAATATAAAGAATGTTTTAGAAAAGCATGGACACAAAGTAATTCCGTTTTCGGTACAATCAAACAAGAACATTCCTACAGAATATTCAAGATATTTTGTGAAACCGATTGGTAATAAAGATGTCACTTATTTTAACGAAGTAAAAAAAACACCTAAGTCCGTGTGGCAGATGCTCACTCGTAGCATTTATTCCCTAGAGGTAAAAAAAGCAATACAAAAAGAGATAAGGGATGTAAAACCGGATCTGGTATACATCATTCATTTTGTAAATAAACTTTCTCCAAGCGTTATTCGTGGTGCAAAACAAATGGGAGTGCCCGTAGTTCTCAGGCTATCTGATTATTTCCTCTTGTGTCCACGATTTGACTTCCTGTGTCATAGACAAATTTGTGAAGAGTGTCTTACAAAAGGCTATCGCTCATGTATAAGAAAGCGATGTGTAAAGGGTTCTCTGTTTGCTTCAATGATTCGCGTATTGTCTATGAAAGTGCATAGTATGATAAAGGTATATAAAGATATAGATGCGTTTATCACTCCATCAGAATTTTTGAAAAAAAAGCTTTCTTCAAATGGCTTTGACGAAAAGAAAATTCACTGTATACCAACATTTGCCGTTCAAGAAAAACCTTTAAACGAAGAAATGTCGATTGGATCCTATGGACTGTATTTTGGAAGAATATCGGAAGAAAAAGGTGTAGAAACACTTATTCATGCCTATGAGTTTTTGCCTGACCACTCTCTGAAAATAGTAGGAGACGAAACAACAGAAGAGGCAGAACGTCTAAAGGTATATATAGCGAAGCATGGGATTAAAAATATCCATTTTCTTGGTTTCAAAAAAGGTAGAGAACTTGAGAAAATCATACAGCATGCTCGCTTTGTGGTAATACCTTCCATATGGTATGATAATCTGCCCAATACAGCTTTGGAGTCTTTTCAGCAGCACAAACCGGTAATCGCAAGTAATATTGGAAGTCTGCCTGAATTAGTAGAGGATGGCTACAATGGGTATCTATTTAAAACAGGTAATGTAACAGAACTTGTAGAAAAGATACGGCTAATGGACAGAGATGATAAGGTGTGGGAGATGGGTAATAACAGCCATCTTCGTTTTGAAGAAAGGTTTACGGCTGAAAAACACTATATGAAACTTTTGAAAGTATTTAAGTCAGTGTTAAAAACTGACTAAAATGTTAACTATATAACTTCCCCACAAAATGAGTTTAGTTTTTTGCAAAGTGTACAATAAATAGTGGAATAAATCAATAATATAAATGAATACTTTGTAATTTCAAGCTATTCAAATCGGTATCACATATGATATGAACATCTAACACAGAGAACCAAAAGAAAATACTAAAACTTGATTAGAATGAAGCAATGTTTCAGTAATTGCCTAAAAGTCGGTTAACATTTGAAAAAGCCTGTTAATTACTTAATGAAATTAATTTTGGAGTGTAAATATTATGAATTTAAGGATTTCAAAAAAAACATTGTTTTATGGAATTATTGCAATTATATTTTTAGAACCTACAATTTTTGAACAAGCCTCCTATTTAAAATTATTCGATATTATTTTTAATTTAGGAAAGATTGTCGGAGCTATGATCATATTTTTGGATTATCTTATTACTTTCAAAAAATTTTCACCATGTGTGATAATAGTATTTCTTATGGTGTTTCCGATGTTTCTTGCCTCAGTTACAAATAATACAGACTATAAAACAGGTTTCATTACTATGGCAACAATACTATCTATATGTATGTTATCTGAATGTATGATAAAGGCGAATAATTTTTTTAAAATTTTAGTACCTATAAGTATATGTTATCTTATTATCAATTTGATTTTGATATTATTGTTTAAAAATGGTTTGGCACACTCTGTCTATTATAAAAACGGTATTTATTGGTTTCTCGGTCATAAAAATTCAATTACACGTTGGTGTATTTTTTTCTGTATAATTATAATTCTTAAAAATTTATATCAAGGTCATATGTTGAAAGGCTCAAAGATTTTTATAACATTATGTTTGGCGCAAATAGTGCTTACGGGATCTTCGACAGGTTTAGTTGCTATTTTTGCCTTAATAGTTGGTCTAATTATTGCAAATAAAGCGAATATCTATATTTTTAATATTGATATGGGTTATATTATATATACTATCATCTGTACTGTGTTTTTATTCGTTAGCCTTGAAGGAACATTTTTGGCTAATTTGTTTGAATTGCTTTTTCATAAATCTTTTACATTTACAGGGCGTACAGTACTATGGGGGCAAGCAATAGAATTAATTAAAAATTCATGGCTCACGGGTAATGGGTATGCTGTTGGCTATGGTTTTTTCGGTATGGGTGGTGAAAATTGGGGAGCTCATAATACAATTTTAGGAATATTGGTTGCAGGAGGTATAGTGTCATTTGCATTTTTCATTATATTGTTATTTTATATGAAAAGGCAGATACAAATTTGCAACATTGTAAAGATGAAAAACTTACTTAGCTTAATAATATTAATATATTTAATCTGTGGTCTGACAGAGGAAATCCAAGCATGTTACAGCATGTACTTTGTTTTTTCTTTCATTTGCAATTATATAAGACTGAATTATGTACCCCAGATTAAATGCTCTCAAAGAAAGTATGGTCATATTTCTATATCATAAATAGTCTTATTAAATGGAGGTAAAAATTTTGCGTATTGTATATATTAATCTACATACCAATACTTTTGTACTTAAAACTCTTTCTTACCTGATCAATGGTCAAAGAGTTATAGACAAACATCGCTTTATTATAGATAAATTGCTTGAAAATAATGTTGAAGTTGTAAATTTTATTACTTTAAATGGGAGTTCATTGCCTGGGAAATTTATACGTAATAGAATTAAAAGTTTATTTCTGCGCAAAATTGAAGCTGCATATGTAATAAAAAAGAATAACCTTCCGTTGAAAAAAATAAAATTCATGTATGATATAAATGAACTTAAGAAAGATGACATATTAATATTTTATGGACATTTTCCCGAAACACAATTTGATATACCTGTTGATGTAAGGGGTATAAAAATCGCAGATCACATACACTTCTATGGTGATTTAGAAACGGCGAATAAAATGAGGCAACAAAATATTAAATATTATATTTGTGAGATTGATTTAAAAAAATACTGCGGATTATATAATCAAAACTATTCTTGGTTTAATGGTACATATATTCCCAGAAAATTTTCATATCAGCCAAGATTTAAAAATTTAAAATCTTTTTCGGAACGGAAAAATAAAGCGGTTGCTATGGGTACGTTAACTACTTGTGATATTCCCGAATTTCTGGAATATTATGGGACAAATATATATCAACCAAAACGACAAATGATTTTCGACAACAAAGAACTTTTATCCAAAGAAGTTGATTCATATATTTCAAATTATCAAGAAACATCTCGGAAAAAAATTGATAAAAAAGATAATAAAATTAAAATTATATATAAAAAAGCCTTTAATTATTTGACGAACGGAAAGCAAAAAAATTATTTTTCATTTGACATGGTTGAAAAATATAACGAGTATAAAATGTTTATTTGTCCCGAAGATGCATTGGGTGCATACGGTATAGGAGTAATTGAAGGAATGGCTTGTGGCTGCGCTATGATAGGTTGGAATTACGGTGCTTATGAAGATTTGGGAATGACAGCAGGAAAGCATTATATAGCTTATGACGGGACTGTAGAAGATCTGATTAAAAAAATTCGTTATTATCAGCTTCCAGAAAATCAAGAAGAACTTGAAAAAATTGCAAAAACAGGCTGTGAATTTGTAAGAAAGCATTTTTCCCAGGACGTAGTGGCTAGAGAATATTATGAAAGTATAAAAAATATTTTAGATAAAAATTATAAATGATAAAATAAAGAAATTAACTAACTGAAATAAACAATAGATTTCTTAAACTATAAGTTTTTATATATCAATTCAAATTGTTTTGATAAACAAATATTAATAAAGAAGTGTTTTATTTTTGAATGGAGAAAAAATATGAAAAAAAATTCAGTTGCATTTATTTGTCCACTATATGATATGAAAAATCATTTTGATTTGGCTTATGATTTGTATCAAAGTAAGATAAAATATAGATTGGATATTGATTTGATTTTTATTTTTTCTAATGAAGAGCAAAAAAATAAATTTAAAAATATGGTTGAAGAGGATTTTGCTCCTGAGAAATTGAAATATAGCATACTACCTGATAAATTAGATAAATATAGTGCAAAAGCAAACGTCAAGAAGCTATATGGTTTAAAGACCTATATGAATGATTATGAATACATAATTTTAACAGATTGCGAAGCAAAATTCGTTCGTCATTTTAATGCAAAAGATGTTGCTCAGGAAATTTGGGAATCTAAAAGTGTACTTTCAGCAAATAAATCGGCAAAAGGTTTTTTTATAATGCGTGAATGTTATAAAACAATGGGGTTATATTTCAATAAAACTTTAAGAAAAGCATTAGAAAATTTTAAATATAATTTTTGGTTTAATGAATTGCAAGTTTATAAATGCAGTCTACTTCCCGGTTTTTTTTCTTGGTTAGATGGTTTGAATAAAGAAGCTATATTTAACACATGGAGTTGTTTTGAATACTATGTATTTTATGCCTATTTATGTTTAGAGTTTGATATACCAATCAAAAAAAATAAGTATATAAGTTTAGGCGGAATAAACGAGTATCTATATTGGTATAAAACAAAAAAACAGGAGAAAATTTTAAAAGAGATGCATCTCCATTGGACAACATCATTTGATGTAAAATCAGAAAATATCTGTATGTTATTCCATCTTGATAGGGAGAAAGACTACTATAAGATGTTAGAATCTACCAACAGTAACATAATAAAACAAGCTATACTATTACGTAGAAAAGTCAAAAGGAACATTAGCATAATTATACTTTCGTTTAAAAGATATTTTACTCTACTTGCAGAATTTCCTCAATATTTATATTATGTAAAAAAGCAATAAACTGTTTAAAAGGTGTTACGAATGCAAAAAAAAAGCATAAAGAAAAATTATATATACAATTTAATATACAATATTCTTACGGTTCTGACACCTTTAATAACAGCACCATATTTATCAAGAGTATTTGGAGCAGATGGAGTCGGAACAATAAGTTTTGCCGAGTCTATAGTATCATATTTTATGCTTTTCGCAACACTTGGGCTTACTTCTTATGGTCAGAGAGAAATATCTTATGTTCAAGATGATATTCATAAAAGAAGTGTTGTTTTTTGGAATACAAAGATACTTGGGTTTATAACATCCTGTATAGTATTGTTAATTTATGTTATTTTTGCAATAACTCAACAAGGCGTTTCTACAATTTATATTATACTGTCTTTAAACATTATTTCCGTATTTTTTGATATTACATGGTTTTTTCAAGGGCTTGAAGAATTCGGAAAAATTGTTTTTAGAAATATTGCAATAAAAATTCTTAACATAACTTTTATTTTTATATTTGTGAATGATAAATCAGATATATTTGCTTATGTTTTTGCAATCAGTTCCTTTACTGTACTGGGTAATTTGTCACTGTGGACATATTTGCCGAAATATATTGAACATATACATGCTAGAGAATTGAAACCATTCAGAGATATTAAAATAGTTATTTCACTTTTTTTGCCTACAATTGCGATTCAGATATATACTGTTCTTGATAAAACAATGATAGGTATTATAACGGGAAGTCGTTTTGAAAATGGTTATTATGAGCAAGCAGTTAAAATATCAAGGATGTTGCTTTGTATAGTAACAGCCATGGGACCTGTAGTAGTACCTAGGATAGGATATTTATTCGAAAACAGAGACTTTGACAATATCCGGAAATGTATATACAGAAGCTACAGATTTGCATGGTTTTTAGGAATACCTATTAGCTTTGGTATAATGATGACAGCAAGTAATTTTGTACCGTGGTTTTTTGGAAACGGATATGACAAGGTTGTTCCTCTTTTGCAGATTTTAGCATTTATAGTGATTGCAATCGGTATCAATAGCGTTATAAGCAGCCAATATCTAGTACCTACTAAGCGTCAGAATTTATTGACTTTCACACTAATGATCGGTGCTATAACAAATTTTTGCCTTAACATTTTTTTAATAAGATATTTTCAGTCATTAGGCGCAGCAATTGCTTCAGTTACTGCCGAGTCCGTTATAGCAGTTGTGCAACTGGTATTTCTTAGAAAAGAAATATCACCATTGCAAGTACTTAAAGAAGGTATACATTATTATATTGCAGGTGCTGTAATGGTTATATTTTTAATACCTTTATCTGCACTTCTTTCGCCCTCTATTGTTAATTCATCAATAATAGTAATAGTTGGAACAACCGTATACTTTACAGTTTTATTTATTGAAAAAGATGAGTTTTTAATTACTAATGTATATAATATAATCAAAAAAATCAGTATGTATTTTAAAAATACTAACTAAGGATAGGAGTTGCGTGTTATGAGGATTTTATCTCACCGAGGTTACTGGAACAGCAAAGTTGAAAGAAATTCCCTTCCGGCATTGAAAACTGCCCTTGAAAAAGGATATGGTTTTGAATCAGATGTAAGAGACTATATGGGAAAGCTTGTTATTTCTCATAATATTGCCGACAACACTTCACCCGATGCGGAGCAGGTTTTCAAATGGCTTTCGGAATACAATGACAAATTTTGCTTTGCAATAAATATAAAGTCCGACGGGTTGAAGGATATTTTAAGGGCGTATATTGAGAAATATAGTGTTAAAAACTATTTTCTCTTTGATATGTCAGTCCCTCAAATGGTAGAATTTGAAGATATGGGATTAAGATTTTTTACACGTCAAAGCGAGTTCGAAATAGAACCTTGTATGTATAATAAAGCGGCAGGAGTATGGATAGACGGTTTCAATGGAACGGAATGGATAACAGAAAGACTATTGAGGGACCACACAGACAATAACAAAGAAGTTTGTCTTGTGTCCCCAGAGCTCCACGGAAAAAAGGACTATAGGGACTTTTGGAACAGAATAAGAAATTTTAATATGGATTTTAGCAAAATTCTGCTTTGTACCGATGTTCCCGATGAAGCAAAGGAGTTTTTTTATGAAAAATAAAATTAAAGCAATACTGTTTGACATGGACGGAGTGCTTATAGATGCCAAGGATTGGCATTATGAGGCGCTGAATAAAGCGTTAGGGCTTTTCGGAATTGAAATAAGCCGCTATGACCACTTACATACGTTTGACGGATTACCCACAAAGGTAAAGCTTAAAATACTCAGTGAAAGATATTATCTGCCCGAGGAGATGCATCCGTTTATTAATCAAATGAAACAAATGTATACAACTGAATTAATATATCAGAAATGTCATCCTATGTTTCACCATGAATATGCTCTTTCAAAGCTGCATAACTCCGGCTATAAAATTGCCGTGTGTTCAAATTCTATAAGACAGACCATAGAACTCATGATGGACAGAGCAGATCTTGCAAAATATCTGGATGTTATTGTGTCTAATGAAGATGTTAAAAAAGCCAAGCCTGATCCGGAAATGTATCTTACTGCTATGGACAAGCTTAATATGCAGCCCGAAGAATGTATTGTGGTGGAAGATAATCCGAACGGAATTCTTGCCGGTAAAAACAGCGGCGCCAATGTTCTTGAAGTGGCTACAGTTTACGATGTTAATTACAGTAACATTTTCAGAAAAATCGAGGAGTGTGAAAAATGATCAATATATTATTGCCCTCTATGGGAAACTCAACCTTTTTCAAGGATAGCTTTTTCCCTAAGCCTTTAGTGGAAATAAACGGAAAAACAATGCTTGAACAGGTTATCGACAACTACAGCACCCTCGATGAAAAGAATTTTATTTTTGTTTTTTCCGATCAGGACTGTATTGAATTCCACATTGATGCTTCTGCGGAGATATTATGTCAGACAAGCAGTATAATAAGGCTGAGAAACCAGACCGCCGGGGCTTTATGTACCTGTCTTATGGCAGTTGAAAAGATAAACAATGATATGCCGCTTATAATTGCTAATAGCGATCAAGTTATTGATTTGAATTACGGAAATGTGATCAATTATTTTAAAAAAAGCAAAGCCGATGCAGGTGTGATCGTTTTCCCGAGCGTTCATCCCCGCTGGAGTTATGCAAGAGAAACCGGTGGTGAAATAATAGAGGTTGCGGAAAAACGGCCTATCTCAAGAAATGCTATTGCAGGTTATTACTATTTCAGAAAAGGCAAATATTTTGTAGAGGCTGCCAAAAGTGTATTGCTCAAGCAAAATCACCTGAATGGAAAGTATTACATATCTGCTTCAATCAATGAGCTTATATTGGCAAACAAAAGAATATCCTGTTATCACATAGAAAAGGAGCAATATCATTCATTCTATTCACCTGCAAAAATAATGGAATATGAAGAGGCGGTCAAAAAATGAAAACAGCATCATTAAACAATATGATAAAGGGTTGGTTTGTAGGAAATTTTGAGCCTACTCTCTACCGCACAAATGATTGTGAGGCTGCGGTCAAAATCTATAAAAAGGGCGACTATGAATGCAAGCATTATCACAAAATTGCAACCGAGATCACGGTTATTGTGGAAGGCAAAGTAAAAATGTTTGGCAACATCTACAGCAAGGGAGATATTATAGTCGTTGAGCCGGGAGATGCAACTGATTTCGAAGCATTGGAAGATGCCATAAACGTTGTGATAAAGATACCCGGAGCAAATAATGATAAATACATAACGGAGGAATAATTATGTTGAATATAGTAATACCCATGGCAGGCAGAGGAAGTCGTTTTGCAAAGGCAGGCTATAAAATGCCAAAGCCCTTGATAGATGTGAAGGGACACCCAATGATTGAGTATGTAGTTAAAAATATGAGGCCTAAATGCGAACACCGGTTTATATTCATATGTCAGCAGGAGCATATTGAACAATATGATTTGACTAATCGACTTGAACAAATCGCGCCGGGGTGCGTTGTGATCTCGATAGACCATATTACAGAAGGCGCAGCCTGTACTGTGCTTTTAGCCGAAAAGTATATAAATAACAACGATCCCCTTATGATAGCAAACAGCGACCAATATATAGATACCAATATCGATCCTTATATTAAAGCAATAGAAAATCATGATGGACTTATTATGACCATGCCTGCTGACGATCCCAAATGGAGCTTTATCAGATATGATGAAAACGGCTTTGTTACAATGGTAAGAGAAAAAGAAGTTATATCAAATGAAGCTACGGTAGGTGTTTATAACTATAAGCACGGCAGTGATTTTGTAAAATACGCTCATCGTATGATAGATAAAAATATACGGGTAAACAATGAGTTTTATGTAGCTCCTGTATATAATGAAATGATAGAGGACAATAAAAAAATAGTATTTTATAACGTCGGAAATAAAATGTATGGTCTTGGTATTCCCGAGGATTTGAATATATTTATTAATGACCCTGTTTCGGAAAATATATTTATATGACCTAATTAAAACTACCTCACCACAAAAAGAATATTTAATTACTCTAAATCAACTTACACTTATAATTATGATTGAAATGACGTTGTAGGCATAGCAGAGTTTGCGGTTACCTCAATACAATATAATTATTGCTAATTCCAATGGATTTAACAGAGAGTGTGAAACGGCTGCAATAATCATAAATTAAATTTTATTGATGTAACATGTTTCATAGGTGCAAAGGAATATCCAAGTAGATTTACGACTATGACGCCGGAGAATATTATGCAATATAATGATATTTATTTAATAGCTTTGCTTAAAGCTTCCATATATGATAAAATGCCTGATTTTCCAACAGAAGCAGTTGACTGGCAGTATATTTATAACAAGTCCGTTGAACAGAATATTGCAGGCTTGGTTTATAATGCTCTGAACAAAATAATTGACAAAATCAATATCCCTTCCCAACTTGTTGAAGAATGGAATAAGCACACAATAGCTTCCTTTATGCATTCCGTAAAGCAATTTAATGAATTTAAAAGCGTAAGTAGTATTTTAACAGAAAAACAAATTGATTTTATTGGACTCAAGGGATGTGTACTTCGCAGCCTATATCCTGTTCCCGAGTTAAGGACTATGGGCGATTTTGACATACTTATAAAAAAAGAGCAGCTTACTGCTATAAAAAACATCTTTTCGGCAAAAGGATATTCAGCAAAAAATGATTATACAGGCATTATCTACAGCAAAAACAACATAGTTTGGGAAGTATTTTTCTCACTTAATGAAGAATTTAAAATAAATACAGATAAATGGGATAAATTGTTTGCAGAAAAAACAACCGAAAT
>CANQMH010000050.1 GCA_947624865.1 uncultured Clostridia bacterium
TACTCGGTCGGGTAACTTCTGTCTTTTACTATCATCAGAGTATTAAGATACGGCTCGTATCCGTCGTATGCAAAATAGACCGCTCCTTCTGATATGTCCGATTCAGATATGGCAACCTCTATATCATAAGCATTTTTATCCTCACCTGCGGTTAGATTTCCCGTCAGATTTTTTAAGAAAGTTTTATCTGATTTTAACAACGGAACTCGCTGAGCATATGAATCTGTACCTATAAAACTATACGGAACTTTAAAACGATATGTTCCTGCTCCGCGCAGCTCTACATAGGCATAGAATGAATTAGCTTGAGAAACAAGACTGGGGCCGCTGCTTGAACGGTAAAAACATGAGCCTGAAACAGCGGTCGACTTATCAAACAAGTTATCGCTAAGCACGGTTGTTGTGCTGTCCCCCGATGAGCCGCCGTCGTCAAGCTGAGCCACGGTCTCTTCGAGATTTGTTACAGCTTTAGCCGTTTCGGTAATCCCATTCTGCATATTTTTTAAGGCGTTTTCAATCTGAGTCAGCATATTAAAATCATCAACATAATGTACCGCTGTTGTATCTGGTATTGTGTCGGGGGATATCTCAACTGAGCCTGCCACATTATCAATATAGATATCTTTTAAATTAGTACATCCGTAAAATGCTCCGCTTGTAATTGACGTGACATTTGATGGCACAAACGCCGAAACAACATTTTGATTTCCTGTTGCAAAACCTGCGCCTAATTCAGGAAGATTAACGCATTTGATAGGTATAAAATTACTGTCAAACAATACAGTGATTTCTGAGCCAAATCTTTTTTTACTTTCTTCCTTTGTGTATGTACCGGACTTATCGGCTTTTTCGTCAAGCTTATCATCTACTTCTGTAAAGTCATAATAGTAACTCGAAAGGTAATTTATAACAGCGAGTGCAGTCGGATATTTGTCTGGGTCGGAGAACCGTTTATCAAATGTTTTGACCTTGTTGCTGATTAGTTCTCGCAGAACAAGTTCTTTGTTTACAGTTTCTTTGTCGGCTTTGCCGTCAAGCTTGTCGTCTATTTCTGTGTAGTCATAATAGTAATCAGTGAGATACTTTATGACGGCAAGCGCGGTTGGATATTTATCGGGGTCAGAAAACTTTTTATCAAATGTTTTGACCTTGTTGCTGATTAGTTCTCGCAGAGCAATTTCTTTGTTTACAGTTTCCTTGTCGGCTTTTGTATTCCAGTCGCTTCCCTTTAGAAAATCAATGTTTTCCTCAACTTCATTTTTTAGCTCGTCAATATCTTTAAACATCCGATAAATTTCCTCTCGAAGCCGCAGGTTTTCCGAGTTTGGATTTTCATAATCTTTGTCCTCAACGGGTATGCTTTCATCAGCAAACATTCTTACTATTTCAGTTTGAAAAACAAGTTCCGCGTTATTTCTTCCTTCAATCTGAAGTTCAAAATATCCGTGTCTGAAAATATCATCCTTTTTGACAACCCAACTTATCTTCGTTCCTTCGCTGTCAGTCTGTACCAAGCCTGGAATTATCGAATTTACGCTTCCGTCGGAAAATCTTAGGTGAAGAGTATAGCTTATTGATTTATCTGTTATGCCCTTGATATAAAACTCCTGAGTAAATGCAAGATTTTCACCTGTAACGCCCACGCAGTTTCCGCTTGTGCAGTCAACAGGTTTTCTCATTTCATATATAATCATTAATTTCACCTCCAACTAAGGATAAAAAATAAAAAAACTTGCATATTTTTATGCAAGTTTTTTATTTTTTGTTTAAATTTTTATTTTTATTGGTTTAGAAACGTAATTTTGCATCTATTTCAGGTGAATAAGTTAAACCGGTTTAAAATAACCGCCGATTATTCCTCAATTAAAACAAAACAATTTATATATCTTTAAAATTCCTTGAACGGTATCTGCAATACCAAGACCGAGAAACAGGTTTTCACTGTTTTTTACTCTGAAAATCTGTCTGTTTTCAACATCAATATTTTTTAGATATGTGCGCTCCATATCAAGCGCGCCCCCGTTTAAAAAACGGTTAGCCTGAGCGTCTGAAACACAAACATATCCGTATGCTTCAAACAGACTTTCAACCGACATTATATGATTTTTAAGTTCGTTGCATTCTGCAAGTTCACGAACTCTGTCAAGAGTCATACAATCATTAATTGAAAATCCGCAGGCTTTTGTCCTTTTAAGCGCAGTCATAACTGCACCCGTCCCGAGCCTTTTTCCTATATCATCAATCAATGAGCGCACATATGTACCTTTTGAACAGGAAATTTTAAGTTTTCCGCATTGATTTGCCTCGTCAAAATCAATCAGTTGAAGTTCGTAAACCGTAACTTTTCGGCTTTCTCTCTCAACCTCAATTCCCCTGCGCGCCAAATCATAAAGCCTCTGTCCGTTTTTCTGAATTGCAGAAAACATCGGCGGAATTTGCTCTATTTCTCCTGAAAAACAGGGAATGATTTTTAGAATATCATCACGCTTGACAACAGACTTGTTCTCGCTTATTATCCTGCCCCATATGTCAAGCGTATCGGTGGTAATTCCAAGTCTGAAATCAGCGATGTAGGTTTTATCGTGATTTACAATTAAATCCTGCGCCTTTGTAGCTGTGCCGAGCAAAATTGGAAGCACTCCTGTAGCATTAGGGTCAAGCGTTCCCGTATGCCCCGTTTTGCGCTGTCCCGTAATTTTTCTTACGACCGCGACAACGTCAAACGAGGTGAAATCGGCAGGCTTGTCAATTAAAATTACTCCGTCCATAAGAACTCTTCCGCTGCTTTTATCAGCTTGTTTCTTACTGTTTTTAAATCTCCCTCAATCGTACAGCCTGCCGCTGCAGGATGACCTCCGCCGTTGAAGCGCGAGCAAAAATCCGAAGCGTTTATGTTATCGTTGGTGCGCACTGAAATCTTGAAAAATCCGCCCTCTTTTTCACGCATTGTAATGCCTATAAGCACACCCTCAATTTGGCGGGGAATAGATGCAAGACCCTCCATTTCATCGTCGCCGATATTAAGACGTTCAAGCATGGAAAGCGTGGTGTAAATAATTGCACACTTTCCGTCGGCACAATATTTTATTGTATCATAGACAGCGTGCTCAAGCTGGATTTTTTCCTTAGACTTTGTTTCAAACATAGCTTTGTTTATGTAAGCAGTATTGCAGCCGAAATCCATAAGACTTGCCGCAATACGCATAGTTTCAGCCGTAGTATTGGTATATCTGAAACAACCCGTATCTGTAGAAATGCCCGTGTAAAGACAATTTGCAATTTCATCTGTAATTTTCACATTCATTCTCAGAAGCAGCTTATAGATTATCTCGCAGTTTGCAGCCGCATATTTATCAACAAACTTGTGTTTTGCGCTAAAAGTATTTGAACCGTGATGGTCAATACAAATATCAACCCTGCCGATATACTTGCTCATATTTGTGTCTAAAAGGCTGTCGGCTGCAATATCGGTGCTTATGATGGTTTCAGCATCAAATGTCTGCTGTTTAACGCCATTTAGCAGATACAAAAACTTTGAGGGAATATTTGTAGTGATTACTCTTGCATTTTTCCCTATCTGCTGAAGAGCCATACAAAGCGCAAAGCCGCTTCCGAGAGTATCGCCGTCAGGATATGCGTGGGTAAGAATTTCATAATTATCGTGAGCCTCAATAAAACGGGCAATCTCATACAGATTCATTATTATCTTCCTCGTCTTCCGAAATATCAAGACTGTTTAAAATACGGCTTATATTCGCGCTGTATTCAATGCTGTCGGTTGCATTGAATATAAGTTCGGGAACATGGCGCAGTTTAAGTCTGTGTCCGAGCTCTCGGCGGATAAATCCTGCCGCAGATTTAAGTCCCTTTACAGCTTCTTTGGCTGCATCCAGTCCTTCCATTGCGCTCACCTGCACGGTACAGTAGGAAAGGTCGTTTGTAACTTCGACTCTTACAATCGAAATAAACGACTGCTGTACTCTGGGGTCTTTCAATTCTTTGAAAATTGCCGTAAGTTCACGCTTTATATCTTCTGTTGTGCGTTCAATTCTGTGACTTGCCATATTTTACCTCTTCTTTTTCGGGTTTTAAATTCTTTGGTTTTATAAAATAGGTATCACGTAATGCCTGTTACCAGGATCCACAAACATTAATCACGGTATTCTTCGATTGTATAAACCTCGAACATATCTCCCTCTTTGAGATCGTTGAACTTTTCAAGTCCGATACCGCATTCGTAGCCCTCGTTTACTTCCTTTACCGCGTCCTTAAAGCGCTGGAGAGAGGCAATGGTATCTTCGGCGATTACGATACCGTCACGAATTACTCTTACACCGCCGTTACGCTGAATTTTACCGCTCTTTACATATGAGCCTGCAATTACGCCGACAGATTTAATTCTGATGACATTTCTGCATTCAGCCATACCGAGTACAACTTCTCTCGTTTTCGGAGCGAGCATACCTTTCATTGCTGATTCGATTTCATTTATACAATCGTAAATTACGCTGTAGAGGCGCAAATCCACTCCCGAACGTTCTGCATTTTCTGCTGCAACGGAATCCGGACGGACATTAAATCCTACTATAATTGCGTTTGAAGCCTCTGCAAGCATTACGTCGGATTCATTAATGGCACCTACAGCGCCGTGTATTACATTTACTCTTACTTCATCATTAGAAAGCTTTTCAAGCGACTGTCTTACTGCCTCAACAGAACCCTGAACATCGGCTTTCACGATAATTTGAAGCTCTTTTACTTCGCCGAGCTTCATCTGGTCGAACAGATTGTCAAGAGTTACCTTTGTCTGAGCATTAAATATTTCTTCTTTCTTGGCAGCCTTTCTCTGGTCAACAAGAGTACGCGCAAGGCGCTCGTCGCTTACTGCGTCAAATACATCTCCGCCTGTCGGCACTTCGTCCAGACCGGTAATCTCAACAGGAACAGACGGACCTGCCTCCTGAACTCTTTCGCCTTTGTCATTTGTCATAACTCTTACACGGCCGACGCAAGTTCCTGCAATAATTGTATCTCCTTTGTGAAGCGTACCGTTCTGAACAAGCACGGTTGCCACAGGACCTCTGCCTTTATCAAGGCGGGCTTCAATAACAGTACCCTTTGCCGCTCTGTCGGGATTAGCCTTGAGCTCTTTCATCTCTGCAACGAGAGCAACCATTTCAAGCAGGTCGTCAAGACCTTCTTTTGTCTTTGCTGATACAGGAATACAAGGGGTATCGCCGCCCCATTCTTCAGGGATAAGCTCATGTTCCGTAAGCTGCTGTTTTACTGCTTCGGGATTTGCTCCGACCTTATCCATTTTGTTAATAGCAACAATAACTGAAACGCCCGCTGCCTTTGCGTGGTGAATAGCCTCAACGGTCTGAGGCATAATACCGTCGTCTGCTGCTACGACAAGTATAGCAATATCCGTTACCTGAGCACCTCTTGCACGCATAGTGGTAAACGCCTCGTGACCCGGTGTATCAAGGAAAGTAATCGGCTTGCCGTCTATTTCTACTCTGTATGCACCGATATGCTGTGTAATACCGCCTGCTTCGCCTGCTGTTACGTTAGAATGGCGGATAGCGTCAAGGATGGAAGTTTTGCCGTGGTCAACGTGACCCATAACAACAACTACAGGAGCTCTGCCGACAAGATTTGCATCATCGTCCTCGCTGTCGTCAATAATCATTTCTTCAATTGTCACTACAACCTCTTTTTCAACCTTTGCGTGAAATTCCATAGCAATAAGTGACGCTGTATCGAAGTCTATTGTATCTGTTGCTGTAATCATTGTTCCCATAAGAAATGCTTTTTTAACCACCTCTGCGACTGTAGCCTTAAGTCGTAGAGCAAGCTCGGAAACAACGATTTCATCGGGAATATGAACAGTAATCGGTTTTTGTTTGCGCTCAAGCGCAATACGCTTGAGACGCTCTGCTTCTGTTTCTCTCTTTCCCTGACGTCTGCCTTTCTGCCGCTGAGAACGGTTTGCAAATTTTTGCTTTTTAACTGTGTTATCAGTACTGCGCATTTTAGAGCTTGCGTTTGCAAGGTCATCATATTTTGAGTTGTAACGCTCTACATCAACATTGATTGCACGAGTGTCAATTACTCTGCGCTTGCGTGTTGCTGTTTCTTCATCATTAACCGTTTCAGCATTATGTTGGGCAGTCTTTTCCGTCTGTTTCGTACTGTCATTATTATTGGTCTTTCCGGTCTTTTTATCAGTCTTTGTTTTTTCCTTATTTTTAATGACTGATTTTTTATCTTTCTTTTTATTTCCAGAATCTTCTGCCTGTGCCGTCTCAGCCCCGCTGTCAAGCTTTTTGTTGCGTGCTGAAAAATAAGAGTCAAGGCTTTCTACCTTGTTTTCCTGAGTAATCGCGTCAAAAATAACGTCAAGCTCGCTTTCTTCAAGAGAAGCCATTGTCTTTTTTGTTACGCCGCAGTATTTCTCGAGAATTTCCGTAATTTTCTTGTTAGGAACACCTAAATCATTCGCTACGTCTTTAACCTTATATTTTATCATATAATTCTCCTCTCTGTTCGTTTTCAATCAGTTGAGTCAGCTTATCGGCAAAGCCTTTATCTTCAACCGATAAAACTCCGCATAGCTTGCCAAGTGCAAAACTCATTTCTTCTTTGCTTCTATTTATAGTAAATGTTTTAACATTATTCTTATGTGCCGCTGCAAGTACGGACTTGCTGCTTTTCTGTGAAAAGTCGTCGGCACAAATCAGCAGCCTTGATTTGTGCTTGTTTATTGAGTCAACCGACGGGTCAGCTCCGATGACAAGCTTTCCCGCTCGTCTGCAAATTCCGAGAAGCGACAGGATTTTGTCATTCATCCGAAACACCCTTTCCGTTTTCATCAGTATTTCCAAACGCTTTAAGCTCATTTTGCATTTGTTCATAAACCTCTTCGGGAATTTTACAGCTTAAAGAACGCTCAAACCTTCGTGCCTTTCGGGCTTTTTCAAAACATTCGGGGTTCTTGCACACATATGCGCCTCTGCCCGGCTTTTTGCCTGTTAGGTCAAGCGATATGCCACCGTCTGAAATCACACTTCCGTCGTCGCTTTTAACGTCAGGAGCTTTGACAACACGTATAAGCTCACGCTTTTCTTTCATCTCACCGCAGCCCGTGCATTTTCTCAGAGGTATCTTCTTTTTCTTCATGTAAACCTCCCTTTTTTAATCGTGGTTATGGTTATAGGTGCAAAAAATAAAAACAGAATTTCAGGTTTTCTCACATAATTATTCTTATTCTTTTTCTTCCGTCTCCCTGATTATGTCGGCGTCAACAGAATCAGCAACATCCGTATCAACGGTTTCTTCATCTTCATCCTCACCGTAGAAGCCGCTTTCGGGACGTATATCAATTCTCCAGCCGGTCAGTCTTGCGGCAAGACGTGCATTCTGTCCCTTGTTGCCTATTGCGAGAGAGAGCTGTCCGTCGGGAACCGTTGCCTTGCAGCTTTTTGTATCTTCATCAACAATTTCAACCTTGCATACTGTAGCAGGAGAAAGTGCGGCAGAAATGTACTTTTCAGGTTCTTCGCTGTACTCAATAATATCAATCTTTTCTCCGCCGAGCTCCTCAACAATGTTGTTTACCCTCACACCCTTAGGGCCTATACATGCGCCGATTGCGTCAATATCAGGATTAGTGCTTAAAACAGCCATTTTAGTACGTGAGCCTGCTTCGCGCGAAACAGATTTAATTTCTACAATACCGTCGAAAATTTCAGGGACCTCCTGCTCAAACATACGCTTAACAAAACCCGGATGTGTTCTTGAAATAATTGCGTGAGGGCCTCTCTCGTTGTCCTTTACATCAGCAATATAAACCTTGATGTGGTCGCCCTCTTTGAGGTTTTCATATCCGAGCTGTTCGCTCTTGGGAAGCATTGCTTCACTTTTGCCGATTTTGATTGTAGCAATTCCGTTTTTGGGGTCAATTCTTTCAACCTGAGCCGTAACAATCTCTCCGAGCTTGCTTTGGAACTCAATAAGCGACTGACCCTTTTCACCTGCGCGGATACCCTGACGGATTACATTTCTTGCAGAAGAAACGGCAATTCTGCCAAGGCGCTTGGGGTCAAGAGGAACTTCAACCTCATCTTCTAAATTCAATATCTTTTTCTTGCTTATTTTTTTTGCGTCTTCAAGTGTAATTTCAAAATTCGGGTCGCTAACCTCTTCAACAATTGTTTTTACAAGTCTTACGTCAAATGCGTTTTTATCAGGGTCAATCTTGAATACAACATTCTCGTTTCCGCCGTAATAGTTCTTGCAGGCAATAACTATTGCTTTCTGAATTTGCTGAAGCATAAATTCCATCGGTATGTCTTTTTCGGTTTCAAACATTCTAAGTGCTTCAAATAAATCTTTATTAGTCATTTTCCAAATCATCCTTTTCTAAATTTTTATCAGTCGAAATCGTCAAGTTTAATCCAAGCAGCGTCTTTTTTGCTGATTGTAACTTCGTTTTCATTACTGTGGTCGGAAATGGTAACCATTCCGCCGTCATAGCCCCTTAAAACTCCTTTAAAGTCTTTGCCTATACCCTCAATAGGACGGCGCATTCTCACCATAATGTCAGCGCCGATAAACTGCTCAAAATGCTCGTCGCGGATAAGCTCACGCTCAATTCCGGGCGAACAAACCTCAAGACAATAGGCATTTTCAATTGGGTCAAGTTCATCAAGAGGTGTATTGATTGCGCGCGAAACCTTTTCGCAGTCTGAAATATCAACGCCTTCGGGTTTGTCAATAAACACTCTGAGATACCAGTCCGCGCCCTCTTTGACATAACGAACATCCCAAAGCGAAAGTCCGAAATCTTTTACTATAGGTTCGCAAAGCTTCCATACCTTTGAAACGGTAACGCCGCCTTTGCTTTTTGCCATACAATACCTCCCGATTTTTAACATTATAATATATAATTTACAATATCAGAATTAGTCTTTTTACAAATGCAAAGGAGCGGGTTTGCAACCCACTCCTTAATCTTCTGATATTTAACATTATGATTATAACACCGTTTTCCAGATTTATCAAGTGTTTTTTTAATTTTATTTTTTATTCAATAAAAATCAATGTTGACGTGAGCATTTTATTAAAACGACTATATACGTCACATATTGTTTTCGTCATAAACGGCACGGCAGCCGCCGATAAATTTCGGACGTGTGCGTGCGGCCAGCAAAATTGCGTTTCCGATATGGTCAATACTCAATCTTGTGGGAACTGCAACCTTTTTAAGATGCATACCGATGAGCGTTCCTCCAATGTCAAGTCCGGCATCTGCCTTTATTTCCTCAAGAGCAACAGGATTTTTAAAGGTTTTGTATGCAGCAGACGCAAAAGAACCTCCTGCCTTTGGCTGAGGAATAACATTGACAAACTCACCGTTTAACACTGCGTCGCGTTCAACAATAATAGCTCTGTTAAGATGTTCACAGCACTGAGCGGCAAGAAAAATGCCTTTGCTCTGCAAAACCTCGTAAATTCCGCTGAAAACTGCCTGTGCCGCTTCGACGCTTGAGTTTTTGCCTATTACGCCTCCCGAAACCTCGCTTGACGAACAACCGACAACCATTATGTAGCCCGATTTTAGCTTTGCTTTTTCGCAAAGCTCAAGAGCCGCCTGCTTAGCCTGTTTATAGATTTCATTATTCATATCGGTCATCTCCGTATTTATATAATTTAAGTATAATTTACAGTTTGCATTAAATTTATTGTACCACGATTTTTCCTAACTAACAATAATAAATAAGTTTGATTGTAATAGTATGTAAATTTGAAATAAATCTTTGTCAGAAAATTGATTTTATATGTATAAAAATCAAACAGAGTTTTGATATTTTACATATATTTATTATGTATCAAGCGCATACAAATGTAAAGTTCTTGTATCGGGTTGGTAAAATGCTAAGGTGTAATTATATGAAAAGCTTGTATGTGTACCGTTATCTTCAAAATAACGGTCACGATAAAAAATATAACCGTCTTCGTTAATTATATCGGAGAATATTTCTTTGATGCTTTCAAAATAGCAGTTGTATTTTTCAGAAAATTCTTCTTCGTCTATCGGCAGTTTCATCCATTTTTTCTCAACTGTTTTAATAAACTCTTCGCTTGCCTTATCATTTTTCAATAAAACCGTAGCAGTTAAATCACCGTCACCTAAAAATCCTCCATGAGTGTCAGTATATTCTGTTATTACCGCACTTTCAGGCAGAGCGATCCATATATGTTCTCTTATTCTTATTCTCATATTGTTATATTCCACTGACGGGTCATTATTATAACATCCGCATAACAATAACGACAAAATTGCGGAACACACAAAAATTAATGTGAACAAAAATTTCTTACGCATTTTCTCACCTCAAAAATTTAAAAATCTATTTTTTGATAATTTATAAAGTCTAATAAAGTCTAAAATCGTCTGCCTTTTTTAATTTATACTAAAAACTGTTAAAAAAGCGGCAAAAATTTACGATCAGATTTTTTGTCAGATAAATACCATACCGCAGGAAGGATGATGCCTTCCGATGATATAGGACAAAGTCTATCGGAAAACACGCCGAAAAATCATAAAGTCTTTGGTTAGTGTTTAGTATTAGTCTTAACTGCAAACTTCGCCGTTCTTTTCAATGTAGATTGACTCTTGAAGATACTCCATACAATGAATTTTAAATTTTTTATACGGATAATCACCCCTCAAAAACAGATTTTTATATTTGTGCCAAACAATAAAAGCTGTTAAGCGCATAAGTATTTTTCTTGCCGTTCTTACAAGAGAATTATAAAGGCTGCTCCTTTTTGCAGAAATTCTGAAAAGTGTATCCGACTGTAAAACAACATGTATCAGCTCATCATTGAGCATCTGAGCACAGATAATTTTAAGCAGTTTGGAGTTTGTTGCATTTGATAACGCCGTATAATATGACAATGCTATCATCTCTGCTGTCACCAAAACAACAACCTCGCACTCAATGCCGGTGAGCTTCCTTAAAAATCTGAATATATTGTCAATCAGCATCTTTTTTGACGGCTCTATATTATAGATTTCCATATACTTTTTAAGTGTCTGAGAATGTCTGTTTTCCTCCGCAATAAACATTCTCATAATTTCGGGATAATCATAATATCTGCTTTTAAACGCAAATTTTCTTACGCACTTGGACAAATGTTTTCCCTCTGAACCCTCTCCGATTTGAAATGCCTTAATTGAGGGTGTAATCAGCTTTATTTCTTCATTAGAAAGCTCTGTATTATTACTGAAGTCCAGCTTATATAAATGAGAATTATTATATTTAAAATATTCTATCCAATTAAAATCTCTAAGATTTTTAATTATAGTTTCTTTAAGTTTTACTCTACCCATACGTTTTCACCTATTCATCATTTCTGTATTCAAGCAAATCTCCCGGCTGGCAGTCAAGAGCCTCGCAGAGCTTTGCAAGAGTGGTTATTTTAAGAGCCTTTGCCTTTCCGTTTTTGAGTATTGAAATATTTGCAAGAGTTATCCCCACCTTTTCCGATAACTCCGTTACGCTCATTTTGCGCTTTGCAAGCATTACATCAATGTTAAATATAATTTTATTCTCCATTTGCCCACCTCATATCGTAAGATCGCTCTGCTCCTGCAAAGCGGCAGCTTTTTTCACAAGATACGATAAAACAGCCGAAGCAACAGAGATTGATATTCCCACAAACACAATCAGGCATGAAACCAAAAATATTGACGGGTGATTCATACCCAGCACCAAAAACACCGTGTTGCCTCCAAAAAAATAAATTGATGTTGCAAGCGAAAGGATTGAAACACATCTGAGTCTTTTGGCATTTATGTTTGAAAACGAATTGTCACTTGCAACGCTCACGGCAATTTTCCAGCCCAGCACAAGCACGCTGTAGCAGGGAACGGCTGTAACAAGAATGAATATAAGCCACGGCAAAAAGCAATAGGAAAATTCGGGGTATCGCGTTACAAAATCACTCCCGATAATCGGAATAATTATGCCAAAGCATGCCGCTCCGCAAAGTCCGAGCAAAATTATTATTAGTTTCATCCATTTAGCCAATGATTTTTGCGTCATATCAGCGCCTCCTGAATTTATAATGTTTTAGTTATTTTATTTCTTAACTGTATTATACTGCTATAAATTTAATATGTCAATAATTTTTTATCGTATTACGATAAATATTTATTTATATTAAGTAAATATATTTAACAAACACATAAAATATAAAAGCATAGAAGTATAAGCACACATATATATACCGTTCACGTCGTTATTATGACCGTTTGCGAAAAAATATTGATTTTTTATCTTTTTTTGGTATAATAATCAGTTGGGATATCCCAAAATATACATGAAGGAGTAAGTTATGAAAAAAAGAATAATTCCATTTGTACTCTGTTTTTCTATGCTGATTACGTCTGTAGCATCGGCAATTAGCGTAAACGGCGCAGAAATAACAGCTGCTACCTATGTATCTGACGACGGAAGTTATTATGCAGAAAAAGTAAGTCATCAAAACAAAGGAGTGAAATCTCCGGACGGAATTGTTGATTACGCGGGCAACAGCGTAGTATCCGACCAAATCGGCGAAAGCGGAGTTGGCGACCGTGCTCAGAGCTATTCATGGTCAGCTCTCGGATACGGAGATTATATGTACATAGGTACATGCGCCAACGCCATGACTCAGACATTGACTCTTATGAGAAGCGCCCTCGGCGATAATTTTGATGAAGCTGAGATGAAAGCAACTCTTAACGCCATGTTTAACGGTCACTTCTTTATAGAAGAAGAGGACGGCGGAAATCCTGCCGGTATTCTTGTAAAACTCAACGTAAAAACGGGCGAAGTAAAACTTCTGATGTCTAAGGCAACAACCGGAACAAACTGCCTTTTCAGAAACGCAGTAGAATACAACGGAATGCTTTATTTCTGCGGCTCTGTAAACGGACTTCCGAGTATTTATCAGGTTAATCCCGAAACTGACGAATCAGCCTGCGTTTACACCAGCATTACTCCTCAGGATTATGCTGCGGCATACAAAGAGGGAATTTGTGTAGGAATAAGAGGAATGTGTGTATTTAATGATAAGCTTATTGTAAGTCTTATCGGTCTTGAAGGCGCATACATATGTTCAACAGATAATCCATCAGATGCAAATTCGTATGAAGTAGTAGCTGATATGGACGATTTGTTTAATTATCCTGCATACCACTATTCAGACAGTATTTACGGCGGCTCTATATGGGAAATGGCTGTATATAACAACTCTCTTTACGTTTCAATTTGTACGGGAACTCCCGACAACAAGCCGGATGAAAACACAATGCAGTCATTTGCGATTGTAAGAGCTGACGTAGATGAGAACGGAAGCTGGAGCTGGTCATCAGTTATTGGCGACCAGGAAAATGCAGGTTCAAAGTACACATACGGCATTGACCCGCAAAGGACAAGAAGCGGTGCGGCCAATCTTATGGTTTACGGTGATTATCTTTATATAGCTGAATATAATGATGAAGAAATCGCCCTTGAAGATATCTTATTCAGCAAAAACTGCAATTTTGTAAATGCAAATCTTGAACAGTCTGTAAACCTTTACCGTATGGATAAAGATGAAAACATAGAACTCGTAGTCGGCGACGCAGACGAAATGTTCCCTGAGGGAAGCCTTACAGGATTCGGTTCGGGCTTTGACAGACACGAAAATCAGTATATCTGGAGAATGCAGGTATATAACAACAAACTGTATGTAGGAACATTCGACACAAGCAGTCTGCTTGAACCGATTGGTCAGTTTACAAATGGCGATTTGCTTAAAATGACTCCCGAAGAGTGGGAAAGCCAGATCAATTATTTAAAAGAACTTGTTAACATAATGAAAAGCAAATCGGAAACTCCTCAAGAGAACATTACCGTTGCTGACCTTGACAGCAGTTTGTCAACAAACCAAAAACAAGAAGCAATAGCACTTGCAAATGATGAAGAGGCAATTGAAGATGTTGATAAAACAGAAATAAACATGGCAGGCGAAATCAATAAAAGACTTGAAGAACTCAAAACTTTGATTTCAGACAAAGTAAGCGAGCAATTCATGCAAAAATATCAGGATATATTAAATAAGCTTAAAGAGTTCTACGCTGAATTGCCTGACATAATTCGAGGTGCATATGACAAGATAGTAAACAATGAGCTTCTGCAAACCATAAAATCATTTGTAGTGTGCGGTGCGTATATGAGCAATGCCGAGCGTGGTTTTGACCTTTATGTACTTGATGAGAACTTGAATGTTGAAACAGTAACAACAAACGGTTTTGGCGACCCGTATAACCACGGATGCCGAGTATTCGCAGTTACTGATGCCGGACTTACAATTGGAACAGCAAATCCATTCTACGGCACACAGGTATGGACTCTTGAAAATATAATTGATTACGATTTTTATGACGTAAATCGCGACGGAATCGTCAATGTTATGGATGCAACCTATATTCAGGAGGTACTCTCGGATTTGACAGACGCTCCGGAAGATATTGAAATCTACGGTGATGTAAACGGTGACGGTGCGTTTAATGTTTTAGACGCTACTGAAATTCAAAAATTTCTCGTAAGCTAAATAAATATAACTGGTTACGCTAAACACCCCCTGCAGCTTTGGAGTGCCCCAAATTGTGTGGACAGCACAAAAAGCCCCCTAAGGTATAAATATTAAATTTAGAAAACAAACTGA
>CANQMH010000051.1 GCA_947624865.1 uncultured Clostridia bacterium
GCTTATATGTCTGTTTCGGTCTGCTTTGCTTCTGAGGTCTTTTCTGCTGTTCCTTAGGCAGGGCTTGTTTCATTGAAAGACTTATCTTTCCGTCGTTTAATGACATTACCTTTACTGTAACGGTTTGTCCCAGCTTTACATAATCTGTAATTTCATTAATAAAAGTTGGCGCGACCTCAGAAATATGTACCATCCCCGTTTTAGAATCGGGCAAATCGACAAATGCGCCGAATTTTGTAATGCCCGAAATCTTACCTTCTAAAATCATTCCGACTTCAATAGCCATAAAAAATTATTACCCCTTAAATTTATTCTACCTTTATAACAGATTATTTTTAGTTAATTCAGTCACCTGAAACGTTTATAAATATCCTCTCGCCCTCGCTGACGTACCCGAGATCTTCTTTTGCAATTTTTTCTATATACTCAGAAAGTTTATCCCCCGTGTAACCCTGCACTTTTTCAAGGTACTGAGTTTGAATTTCAACAACATTAATCTGCTGCTGCAAGTCTTTAAGCTCCGCTTTTTTATCAGCAATACGAACATTTTGATTTATTATCGTAATTATTGCATAAAACGCAAATCCTATTATTGCAAGATAAAGCAGGATATATCTTTTCTTTTTAAGCCTTTTCGGCGTTATTTCTTTTATTGTGTTTTCTTCGGGAATCTGATTTGTCTGATTTTTTTCTGTTTTTATCTTTTCTTTTTTCATTACTTGCAAAAACCCTTTTATCTGTAGCTGTATTTGTCTGCTTATTTATGTATTTACTTTTTATATTACTAATATTATACATTATCTTGTATGCTGTTTTCAATAGTTTTTTTGCAAATTTTTTTAATACAGCACAAATTTTGTGTAATATTTTCACGATTACCGAAATTAAGGGACAGTATATTTTTGAAAATAATTTCCCGAGTGTGAGTCTGTATGCAAAAAAACCTAATAAGCATCCTGCAAATACATATATTCTTATATATCCCAGTAAAAATGCAAGAGAAAACATAAACACGGATAATGTCGCTATAAGCATATAGAGAACGTCGGCAGCTATTATTGCCGCACGGCTTCTGCAAAACGCAAGGCGAAATATTTTAAACGGTCCGTAAAGCACACCTAAAGCAACGCCAAGTAAAATTGAATACAAAAATGCCGTTGACTGCTGAATAAATGTAAGCTCCAAAATTTCACCCGCATTATCTGAATAATCTTGATAATTTTGAACGCGAGCCGTCAGACCCGATGTACTGCATTGCATTGATTTTTCCGTCTATTGATACGTCTCCCGTTTCAAGATTGAGTTTATCAATGTGCAGTCCTTCTCCCTTTATTATAAGCGTTCCGCAGGTCGTTTTTACCGACACGGTTTCCTCATTAAATCCGCTTACATCTTCGGCGCCTGTCATTACAAGCTTTCCCCTGTTGTCAAGCATAAGCGTGTGATTTTTTGCCTTTGGCATTTCATTCATAAAAATACCCCCGTAATACTAATCCGATTAATAATTTCACATAAATTTTAAAACAGGTTTTTAATATGTCCGAAAAACTTATTTCTATAATTTAGATTAGGATTAGTATATAATATATAATAATTTATACGGAGATAAATTTAAAAATATACATCAAAGTACAGCCTCATACATATCTGCCGCTTCTTCCTTACGGACAACCTCCTTTACAGCAGTAACTCTGACCTTTACACAACGTGCTCCGAGTGTTATTTCTATTATATCGCCTTCTTTTACGTCATAAGAGGCTCTGGCAACTTTTCCGTTTACCGTAATTTTACCTGCGTCGCACGCCTCGTTAGCAACTGTTCTTCTTTTTATAAGACGAGATACCTTTAAGTATTTATCAAGTCGCATAGTTTTCCTCCAAAATAAAAGAACCGGCATTAAAACCGGCTCTTATAAATGTTATTACTTGTTTACGATATCCTTAAATCCCTTGCCTGCCTTGAATGCAGGAACTTTAGAAGCAGGAATTTCAATTGTTTTTCCGGTTCTTGGGTCACATCCTGTTCTTGCGTTTCTCTGACGCTGCTCAAATGTACCGAATCCTGTAAGCTGAATCTTATCTCCCTCTGCCACTGCCTTGATGATTGTGTCGATTGTAGCAGCAAGAGCCTTTTCTGCATCCTTCTTTGTAAGTCCGCTCTGCTCAGCAATAGCAGCAATAAGTTCTGTCTTTTTCATTTTTTAAACCTCCATTACGTTTTTTGTAATATTTTTACTTCTTCCCAAAGGGAATCAAGTGTCGAAAGTGAAGCCGTCTTCATATCTATGCCCCGCTCTTTGGCAAGACTTTCAACTAATGAAAAACGGTTTGTAAATTTGTCACAGGCATCATACAGCGCATGTTCACTGTCAATGTTGAGAAATCTTGCAACATTAACAACCGAAAACAAAACATCTCCCAGTTCTTCACGCTGATTATCCCTGTCATTACTGTTTACCGCAGCTTTAAGCTCGCTGCATTCCTCAAAAAGCTTGTCGAAAGCTCCGTCTACATTGTCCCAGTCAAAACCGACTTTAGCAGCCTTTTGCTGGATCTTAGTGCTTCTCATAAGAGAAGGCAGCGCCTTTGATACGCTTTGCATTGCCTGCGTCTGAGTTTTTTGAGATTTTGTATGCATTTTTATTGCATCCCAGTTTTTAAGAACCTGATCAGTCGTATCAGCATTTACATCACCGAAAACGTGTGGATGGCGGACAATAAGCTTTTTGCAAATTCCGTCGCATACATCATCAATTGTGAAAGTATTCTTTTCACTCTCCATTTCTGAATGTAAAGCCACCTGCAAAAGCACATCGCCAAGCTCTTCTTTTAAAAGCTCGGTATCATCTGTATCTATCGCTTCGACAGCCTCATAAGTTTCTTCAATAAAATTGGAGCGGATTGATTTATGAGTTTGTTCTCTGTCCCATGGACATCCGTTTGGTGAGCGCAGAATTTTTACTATTTCAACAAGGTCGTTAAAATTATATTCCGGTTTCTCTTTAAAATTCATCCGCTGCATCTCCGATTTCATTATAACTAAGATAAGCAATTGTTTCTTATTTATAATCTCAGTTACTTATTTTACCCTATTAATCGCCATTTTTCAAGTACTTTTGAAATTTTTTCTCCTTTTGGCAAAAATTTTATTTCTGTAGCAGTAAATGTGCGCATAAGAAGTAATGCGGCAAGATATATAATTATTGCACAAAGAATGGCTAATACAGTCGATATTCTCTGCGGCAGAAGCGAAGAAAAAAACATATTTGCAAAAAATGCAGCAGCCGAACTGAATACTGCTCCTATAAGCGGTTTTATTGTCGTGGTAAAGAAATTTGGCGAAACCTTTGAGTGCTTTACAAGAAGATACATTCCGATTATAAGAATTATTGCATAAGCAATAAGCGAACCAGCAGTTGCACCCTGAATATTGATTTCAGGTATGCTGACAAACATCCATGTAATTGCAATCTTAATCAGCATACAAATTGTATATAGCTTCATAGGAAGCTTTACCTTGCCTATTCCCTGAAGCATACTGCACACGGGAGTTACTGAAGCTGTAAAAATAGTGGTAATGCCCATAAGAGTAAGAACATTGCCGCCGATCTCGTCTATTGCCGCGTCGGAGTAAACAAATGACATTATAGGATGCGCCAGAACACAAAGTCCCAATGACATAGGCAGAGTAAACATCATTGTCATTCTGATTACCGTTTCAATTGACTTTTTCAGTTCCTCTCTGTTGCCCTTTGTCCATGCGCTTGTTACATTTGGCATTGCACTTGAGCCAAACACCTGTGTAACAGCGGTAACAAGCTGCATAAGCGTAAGCGCTGACGAATAGCAGCCCCACAGGCGTGTGTGAATCGTAATCGGAACGCCCGAACTTGGTTCTCCGAAGAAAACCACATTGGAATAGAATTTGCTGTACTGTGAGTAAAGGACTTCGGAATTTGAAACTGCAAGATTCGAGAGCACGTTCTGAATTATAATCTGGTCAATCAGCGAACCAAGGCTCATTACAAGTGCGCCTGTTGCAATCGGAACGGCTGTTTTGCAAATTATGATAAAGGTTTCTCTTTTTGCTCTCGCGTCAACAGAGCTTTGATAATACTCTTCGGGAATGCCGTCGCCGCTGATTTTATAGCGAAGCAGCAAAAATAAAAAAGACGCGAAGCTGCCTAATGTAATTCCGCATATTGCTCCTGCGACCGAAAACGCAAGAATAGTATTCTGAGCTTCAACCTCGGAATTGAATGTAAACCATAAAAATGTTTGTGACTGATTGTAGGAATCAATTCCGAATTTCATAATAAAATAAGCAAGCAATGCACCGATTACCAGCTTGACTGCAGCCTCAATTATCTCTGAAATCGCAGTCGGAGCCATATTGCGCTGACCTTCAAAATATCCTCTGTATATTGATACAAGACACCCGAAAAATATTGTCGGCGCAAGGCATACCATAGCATAAATTGAATACGGAGAATTGATTATCTGCACATAAAAAAAACTGCCTGTAAGCATTATTATTAAACATACGATACCTACAATTACAAAGAACGGCACGGATATTTTATGTATCAGTCTGACATCCTTGTAGCGTTTTTGCGCCATACTCTCGGATACAAGACGTGAAATTGCAATCGGCAGGCCGCCGGTTGCAACAGTAAATATAACGACAAAAATCTCAAAGGCATTGCTGTAAAGTCCCATGCCCATTGAGGCGACGTTTTCTCCGAACATTGAATAAATATCCGTGAGAATTACTTTATCCAGTAGTCCGAAAACCTTGACGACAACCATACTTAAGGTAAGGATTGCGGCACCTTTTAAAAAGGACTGCGAAATATCTTTATCGGAATTTGCTACCGCATTATATTTTTTTGACAAATCAAATCACCTTTATATGAGTTTTTGATATACTTTAAAGTTCATCAATATTTTCAAAATCATCTTCCGATTTTTCGCAGTCGGAAAGTTTTTCACCGCAGATATTGCAGAAAACTGAATTTTTTGGAATTCCTGCGCCGCAATGCGGACATCTTCTCTGATTTTTGGCAGCGGAAATATGATCGTTAATTACATTGAGATTATCCTTTAAATCAGTTATTTCAGTTATAATATTCTCCATTTTTTCAGAATAATCGGTTCCGTGAATTTTTGATTTGTAAGTAAGCGCACCAAGATCTCGAAGCTTTTTATTAATGTCGCTTCTTATTTCAGCCGCAGTTATTTTGTGCTTTGAAGCATCATAAACATCTGTAGCTTTCTTAGATACCGCCGAAGCTGCTGCCTTTGCATTGACAACTACATCATCAAAAATTTCATCAAATTTTCCCATATTATACCAGCCTTTCAATTTTTATTATTTGTGTATTATAGCACTGTTTGACATAATAATCAACAGTATTTCTGCGTATAAAATTTGTTTATTGCCGACTTCCTCTTTATAATTTCATCAAATCTGTCTATATATTCATATGGATATTTAAAATTGAAAATTCTTTCAATATAATCTGTTCTGCTGTTTTTAAGCTTTGTTACTCCTCCCGAACCGCACGCAAGTATTGTGTGTGTTTCATCCATTACATAGACATTGTACAGGCTTTCAAATCCATTTTTAGACCAGCCTACGTTTTCAAGATTTCCAACCATTCTGCTCTGACGGTACATATAGTATGGAATATATCCGTCATTAACAAGCTCTTTCTGCGTATAATCAAGCATTTTTCCCGTTTGCTCAGCGTCAAATTTATTCATTGTAACTCCCTGAGTTGTGAGGGTCGAAGCGCGTTTCATACACAGCGTATGTACAGTTATACATTCTGGCGACAAATCCCTTATTGAGTCGAGAGAAGCCTTAAAGCTGTCATAACTGTCTGACGGCAAACCTGCAATGAGGTCGGTGTTTATATTGTCAAATCCGCATTTTCGCGCAAGTTCAAACGCAGAAAAAAACTGCTCTGCGGTGTGTTTTCTTCCGATGTTTCTTAAAACATCATCATTAGTAGTTTGAGGATTTATGCTTATTCTATCTACTTTATTTTCTTTTAAAGCAAAAAGACGTTCGGAATCTATGGTGTCAGGTCTGCCTGCCTCTACGGTAAATTCTCTGCAGGTTTTCATATCAAAACATTCATTTACCGTACCGAGTACTCTGTTAAGCTGTTCTGGACTCAGCGTAGTGGGAGTTCCTCCGCCGAAATATACTGTTTCAAGTCTTAATCCGAGTGATGATGCGATTTCGGCGGTAGCCTTAATTTCATCGCACAAAAGATTGACATAGGGTTCAATGAGTTTTCTGGCACGCTCTATTGACGACATTACAAACGAGCAGTAACTGCACCTTGACGGACAGAATGGTATTCCTACATAAAGGCTGAAAGAATCCGGCTTTGAAAGGCTTAAAATCTGCTTTTCATTTTTTTCGGTTTCTTCTGCAAGCATAAGTTTTTGATTACTGACAAAAAAATCCTCTTGAAACTTCTTTCGGGCATTTTCCTCTCCGATTTCTTCACTGAGCTTTCGCAAAAGCTTTACAGGACGCACTCCCGTAAGCACTCCCCACGGCTGGGTTATTCCCGTAAATTTTTGCAGAATTTTATATAAGAGCTGAGCGGTAATAAGCTCGTTTTCATCATCAACCTCGGTCTTTTCGGATGACAGTTCCATATTAAAGCCGTTTACTTCGGCTTTTACAAGTATTTTATCGGACAGCTCTGTATAAATATACGGAGCTTGGGTTGTATCAAACTCTTTAAAAACCGATATTTTTTCATTCGGGAAAAACAATCTTGTCAAATTTTCAAGTTCAAACCAGAACGTGTGATTTTTTACATATAAATTCATTTTACAAATATACAAGATACCGTGAAAATCCTATACTCACGGCATTGTTCCTTTCTTTTGAACTGATGTCCTAAAGTCTGCTCATAAGCGGATTGTATTTTCTTTCGTGTTCAAGAGTTGTAAGCTCGCCATGACCGGGAATTACTTTAAAATCTCCGTCAATTTCTTTTAGTCTTTTAAGAGAAGCAATCATAGCGCTATTATCACCTGTCGGCAAATCTGTTCTGCCGTATGATTCGCAAAACAGCGTATCGCCGCTGAGTATAGTATTATCAAAAATATATACTCCGCATCCGCTTGTATGTCCCGGAGTGGAAATATACTTGATTTCGGTTTCTCCGAGCATAAACGTATCGCCGTCTTTGAGCAGTATGTCTGCTGAAAATTCAGGCAAAGCCTTTCCGTGATAAATGCTGAGATTAAATTCGGGTTTTCTTAAAAATTCAATATTTTTTTCGCCTGTTATAATTTTTGCGCCGAATTTATCTGCAAGTTCACGGGCATAACTTATATGGTCATAATGTCCGTGTGTGAGCATTACATATTCAAGCTTTCCACCGTCTTTCTCAATTTGAGAAACAAGATCTTCGGATTTGTCGCCCGGGTCAACTACAGCTGATTTTCCTGAGGCTTCATCAACAAGATAACAACAGTTTGTAGAAAGATGCGATACGTTATATATTTGAATATTTATCATTTCTTCAAATCCTTTGAGTTAATATCAATCGTCACCGGTCCGTCATTTATGAGCGAAACTTTCATATCTGCACCGAAAATTCCCTTTTCAACTTTTAAGACTCCGTTATCAAACATTTTTTGACAGAAATACTCATATAACGGTTCTGCCGTTTCGGGTCGGGCAGCCTTAATAAAGCTTGGTCGTCTGCCGTGAGAGCAGTCAGCGCAGAGAGTGAAATTTGAAATAACAAGCGCTTCTCCTTCGACATCCGAAAGTGACAAATTCATTTTGTCATTTTCATCGGTAAATATGCGAAGTCCTGATATTTTATTTGCCAGTATTTCAGCATCACGCTTTTCATCACCGTTTTCAACACCAAGCAGAATGAGAAATCCTTTCTCTATTTTTCCTACTGTTTCACCGTCAACATCAACTTTAGCAGATGATACCCTTTGTAAAATTGCTTTCATAACAAAACTCCATACGATACAATATTATAAAATATTAGAATAGGAAGCTAAAACGGCTTTTGTATTCGAAAATACTAAACTCTTTTTATTTCTTCTATTCCGTTAATATCAGATAATTTTGAAATAACTCCTCTAAGGTGGTTTTTGCCCATAACATCTATGGTTGCTGTTACAACAGCCTTGCCGTTTCCAAGCTCTCTGGAATTTAAGGAATGAATAAAAATATGCATATTCGAAAGTTTTATTGTAACATCGGCAAGAAGTCCTGTGCGGTCGGTTGCCGTAATCTGAAGCGTGCTTCTGAACGCTTCTCCGATTTCATCCTCCCAATAGCAGGTGATCCAACGTTCGGGTTCTTCGCATAATGAAATATCCTTAGGTACATTTGAACATTCCCGCTTGTGTATTGATACTCCGTAGCCCCTTGTGATATAGCCGATTATATCATCACCGGGGAGAGGATTGCAGCAGTTGGAAAACTTGACAAGCACATCGTCCGCACCTTCAATAACTACGCCCGACGTTGCCTTGCTGCGTTTTACAGGTGCCTGAGGAACATTGATATCCTCAATATTTGAGGCAAATGCTTTCTGATATTCCTCTTTTAGTCTGGGCATAATCTTCCAAAGCTGGATACCTCCGTATCCCACAGACGCATAGAAGTCATCCATAGTATTATACTGCTTTTTTAACAGCATTTTACGGAAAAATTCTTCATACTCTTCCTCTGTAAGATTTATTCCATGACGCTTGAACTCCCGCTCAAGCATTTGCTTGCCTTCAGCAATGTTTTCGTCACGCTTTTCGTGCTTGTACCATTGGCGGATTTTTGATTTTGCCGAAGCAGTTTTACATATGTCAATCCACGCTTTATTCGGATGTTCTTCCTTTTGGGTTATGATTTCACATATATCACCGGTTCTCAGCTTGTAATCAATGGAAACTATTTTTCCGTTGACCTTTGCGCCCACCATTCTGTGACCTACCTGTGTGTGAATGAGATAAGCCATATCAATTGGCGTAGAACCCTGAGGAAGGCTGAAAACATCTCCCTTTGGAGTGAAGATATACACGGCATTTTCTGCAAAATCATTTTTGATATTCTTTGCAATATCGGTTACATCTTCGGTTTCAAGCTGGTCTAAAATCATTTTCTTGACGCGCTGAATATTCTCGCTGAGCCTGTCGTCTCCGCTTTTATCTGCTCCCATACCGAGCTTATACTTCCAATGTGCGGCGATTCCGTATTCGGCTGTATAGTGCATATTCCATGTGCGTATCTGAACTTCAAACGGAATTGCATTATTATCAAGCACCGTTGTGTGAAGCGACTGATACATATTAGGCTTGGGCATTGAAATATAGTCCTTGAAACGATTTGGAATAGGCTTAAAAATATCGTGAACTACACCGAGTACATTGTAGCAGTCCGGAACAGTATCCACTATTACGCGAACGGCAAAAACATCAAAAATTTGGTCAATCGTTCTGCCCTGCATAAAGGTTTTTCGGTATATGCTGTTTATGCTCTTAACTCTGCCGCTGATATATACATTCTCAATTGAGTCTTCTGTTTTATCAAGAATCTGTTTTTTAATTGATTCAATAAACTTATCTCGTCCGTCTTCGGAAAGCAAAAGAGCGTCCTCTATTTCTTTATATCCGATAGGATCTAAATATTGCAGAGAACGGTCCTCAAGCTCGTCTTTTATGGTTTTGATACCGAGCCTGTGTGCAATAGGCGCAAAAACCTGCATATTTTCAAGCGATTTATCTCTGCGCTTCTGTTCCGGCATACAGTCCATTGTGCGCATATTGTGAAGTCTGTCGCCGAGCTTGATAATTATTACCCTGATGTCTTCAGCCATTGCAATAAGCATTTTTCTGATATTCTCAGCCTGCTGCTGTTCACGGGTAGAATACGGGATTTTTGAGATTTTAGTCACTCCGTCTATAAGCTTTGCTACGTCTGCACCGAATGTTTTTCTGACATCATCAAGCGTTATGGGGGTATCTTCTACAACGTCATGGAGAAGTGCGCCGCAGATTGTATCTGTATCCATTCCGAGCTCTGCAATAATACACGCAACAGATGTGGGATGGAGTATATAGGGGATCCCCGAAACTCTGCGCTGGTCACCGTGAGCTTTTTCTGCATATTTATACGCTTTTTTTATTTTTTCTATATCATATGTGTTGTTTGACAATGCAAGAATATTTTCAAGTTCGGTAAAATCTTGATAATGTGCAACATTTGAATATTTACTCACTGTGAAACCTCTCTCAATTTCTTGATTATGCGGGCAGATTCAAGGTCTACTTTACCCGCAACCTCCAATAATTTTATATGATTTGATTTTAGCCCTTCGCAAATCTCGATAAGTCCAAGTTCGTTCATTGCTTCAAGTATAACTCTAATTTTACCAAATGACAGCTTATTGTCAAGTTTATGTACGAGAGTTTCCACAGGAAAATTATATCCTCCGTTTTGTTTTAAATATCTGTACAATACCGCAAAATCATTTCGGTCGGGCAATAAGTCGAAAATCTGCTGTTTTGTAAGCTTATTTCCGCAGCAGAAATCCTCAAATGAACGCAAGCTTAAAAGAATCGCTTCCGAATTGTCTGACGACGCTTTTATCTCCTGAATTATTACCGATACGCTGACGCTGCCGTTATACTCGTTTGTATCAAGAGTTACTGCAAGGTCAAGAATATCACCCTTGACATAGGGAAATTCCTCGCTTGATGTAAAAAACTTCATTGCATTTACTGTTGCGTTACCCCTTGTGAAAATAAGTTTAAGATGTTTATTATTTGATAATGGAATAATTTTTGCAAGAGTCATATTATACAGGCCAAAAACAGGCGTAAGATTACCTGCTCCGTAAGGCTGTAAATATGATAGTGAATTTACCAAATCAACACTCAGGCTTGCAGGATTGAGCTTGCACTCAATATTAAGCCTGTCAAAAGGCATATCGGTGAAGCTGTCTGCAAACTCGTTAATTCTTTTTCGGAATAATTCAATATTTTTGCTCTCAAGACCAAGCCCAACTGCCATTGGATGTCCGCCGCATTTCGTAAGCAAATCCGAGCAGGCAAAAACAGCCTCGCTAAGCGGAAACCCCTGCACGCTTCTGCCTGAAGCTTGTGCGCTCTCTCCGCTGCGAGAAATTATAATTACAGGTTTTCCGTATATCTCTTTAATTCGAGAGGCAACAATTCCTATTACTCCCTGATGCCAGTTCTCGCCGTCAATTACGATTATTTTATCTAAAACAACAGCAGGATTACGCTTAACTTGTTCATCTATTTTTATAATTATTTGTTTTTCAATATTCTGCCGTTCCGAATTATTTTCGCAAAGCAGAGATGAAATTTCTTCAGCTTCTTCGGGGCTTTCAGTAAGAAACAGCGTAACAGATTTTTGCGAAAGTCCAAGTCTGCCTACTGCATTTATACGCGGTACAAGCGTAAAGGATACGTTATCTGCGTAAATATTTCTTCCGAAAAGTCCGGAATCCTTTACCAAGGCATTAATGCCGATTCTGTCACTGTTCATAATGCTTTGCAGTCCGCGCTTTACAAACACTCGGTTTTCACCTTTAAGCTCAACAACATCTCCTATTGTTCCTATACATAGCAAATCGGCATAATTGTCAAGCAGAGAATTTACGTCGCAGTATTCGCCCTCCAAAGCCATAATCAGCTTAAAGGCTACGCCTACTCCCGAAAGATTTTTAAACTTACTGTTGCAATCCTCTCTGTGCAAATCAACAACCGCACACGCGTCGGGCAAAATATCCTGCGGCATATGGTGGTCGGTAACGACAGTATCAATACCGAGAGATTTTGCATAGGCAATTTCTTCATTGGCTGCAATACCGTTGTCAACAGTAACAATCAGCTTTACGCCTTTTTCTTTCAGGCGGTCAACCGCCGATTTGTTCATTCCGTATCCCTCGGTTTCACGGGACGGAATATAATACATTGCATTTGCCCCGACGGTTTCAAGATAAGAATACAGCAGCGCTGTTGAGGTAACGCCGTCAGCATCATAATCTCCGTAAACGCAAATCAGCTCGCAATTGTCAAGCGAGCTTTTTATGCGGCTTACAGCCTTATCCATATCTTTAATTTCGAACGGAGAATCAATCTCTGAATCATTAAACAGAAAATCTTCTATTTCTTCTTTTGTTTTTATATTTCTTATCTGGAGCAGCATTGCTATTATTGCAGGCAGCTCATATTTATTTTGAATTTCAGACGCTTCATTTTTATCAAGCGGAGCAACTGTCCACAGCTTCAATAATGCCGCTTCCTTTCATTAGTTGTTATATTCGTTAAGCATTGACTCAGCATGAGTAAACGCAGCTTCGGTTATATTTACGCCGCCTATAATGCGTGCAAGCTCATTCTTTCTTCCGTCATGGTCGAGCCGCGACACATCCGTATAGGTTCTGCCGTCATCAACCTGCTTGCGTATAAGATAATGATAGTCCGCAAGCGCGGCAATCTGCGCCTGATGAGTTACGCAGAGAACCTGAGAATTCTCTGAAACCTCTTTTAGCTTTAATCCTACCTTTTCAGCCGCGGAACCTGAAATTCCCGTATCAACTTCATCAAAAATAAGCGTGTCAACTGTGTCTGTTCCCGACAATACCGTTTTAATCGCGAGCATCATACGTGAAAGCTCGCCTCCTGACGCAATTTTTGCAACAGGGCGGGGAGTTTCGCCGGGATTGGCAGAAATTAAAAGTTCAACCTTATCGATACCCTTTGAACTGAAATCTGTTGTCTCAAAATAAGGTACAAGCTCAACGTTGGGCATATTCAGAAAACTCATTTCATTTTTTACCTTTGAGGCAAATTCTTCCGCAGTTTTTCTGCGGTGTTCACTCAGCTTTTCAGCGGCAAGCATAGTTATTTTTTCTGCTTTTTCACAAGCCTCTATAAGCTCGTCTCGGTTTTTGTCAAAATTAATAAGCTCGTCAAGTCTTGACTGAACAGACTCGGCAAGAGCCGGAAGCTCGTCACACGGGCAGTTATATTTACGTGAAAGCCTGTTGAGCAAATCGAGCCTCTCTTCTATTTCTTCAAGGCGCTGAGGGTCGCTATCAAGATTTTCAATAGCGTCTGATATACTGTCGCTGCAATCTTTGAGATTGTAATACACATCTGTAAGGGTATCGCTTATTTGCTCATATTCAGGATTATAAGACGCCGCCTTCTGCACGGCGGAAGCCGCAGAGCCAACGGCTTCAACTCCTCCCTCGGAATTGTCATCACATAAAAGCATTTTTGCCTGATTAAGAAGCGAAAAAATTTTTTCAAAGCTCATAAGCGAGGTTCTTTCGGTTTCAAGAGTTTCTTCTTCGCCAATCTGAATATCAGCCTGAAAAAGCTCATTTGACTGAAAGGAAAGCAAATCTATTTCTCTTAAACGCTCGCTTTCATCTGCATTTGCTTCATTTAATTTCTTTTTCAGAATTTTATATTCCCTGTATTTTTTGCGGTAATCTTCAAGAAGTTCTTCACATCCCCCGAACCTGTCTATGTAATCAATATGAGTTTCGGGTGAAAAAAGTTCATAGCTTTCGTGCTGACCGTGAATATTTATTAGATTGCCCGAAAGCTCTTTTAACATTGAAACGGTTGCAGGTCTGCCGTTAATTTTACAGGTGCTTTTTCCGTTTATGTTCAATGTTCTCTGCAATATAAGAGTACCGTCATCGTCAGAGAAGCCAAGCTCTGTAAGCTTGTTTATTACTTCGTCATTGATATTTTCAAACTGCGCGCTTACAAAAGCAGACTGTTCGCCTGTTCGGATAATATCTTTTGACGTTCGCTGTCCCATAATTGCGTTGATTGCATCAATTATGATACTTTTTCCTGCGCCCGTTTCACCCGTTAGCACATTCAGTCCGCTGTTAAAATCAATTGATGTTTTTTCAATTACCGCTATATTTTCAATATATAATGTCTGTATCATATGAAATAATCATCCCTGTCAAACAAGCTTTTTGAGATCCTCGGCAAGGCTTACTGCAAGCTCAGATGAACGACAGGCAATAAAAATTGTGTCGTCACCTGCAATTGTGCCTACAACCGCCTGATAATCTATTGAATCGAGCGCGGCGCAAACTGCCTGCGCCATACCGCTGAGCGTTTTTATTACCACAATATTCTGGGCAAAATCAATAGAGTTTACCGACGAACTGAATAGAGAAGAAAAATTTGTACGTATGTCCGTTGAATTTTTTGAGGCGGAAACATAACGGTATTTTCCGTCGC
>CANQMH010000052.1 GCA_947624865.1 uncultured Clostridia bacterium
CACCCGAATCAGCCATCATAAATATAGGATTATATCGGTCAAGGTTTTTCTGAAGTGCTTCGGTAACATCATTTGTTGCTCTTTCCCAGATTCTGAGAACCTCATCATAACGTTCTTCATTTGAACGAAGACCCATCATATATTCGTCGCGGATCTCATCGACCTCTGCCTCTGCCTTCTTAATAATTTCTTTCTTGGCAGGAGGAATAACAGCATCACAAACAGCTACGGTTATAGCGCCCTTTGTAGAGTATTTATAACCCTGAGCCTTAATATCGTCAAGCACTTTGCTGGTTTTGGCAGTACCATGAATTTTTATACATCTGTCAATAATCTTTTTAAGTCCAGACTTGCCTACAAGGAAATCAACCTCAAACTTAAATCTGTTTTCGGGAATGCTTCTGTCAACAAATCCGAGATCCTGAGGAATAGGATTATTGAAAATAATTTTACCGATAGTCGTATCTACAAGAGCAGACTCAATTTTTCCGTCAATTTCAATTTCACGGCGCACCTTGATTTTTGAGTGAAGCTGGATAACTCCTGTCTGATAAGCCATCATAACCTCATCAATATCGCGGAACACCTTGCCGTCGCCGCGCTCTCCGTCTTTATCAAGAGTAAGATAGTAAGAGCCGAGAATCATATCCTGTGTAGGAACGGCAACAGGCTGACCGTCTGACGGTTTAAGCAGGTTGCCTGCAGCAAGCATAAGGAATCTTGCTTCTGCCTGAGCTTCTGCCGAAAGCGGAACGTGAACAGCCATCTGGTCGCCGTCGAAATCAGCGTTATATGCCGTACATACGAGCGGATGGAGTTTAAGTGCGCGTCCTTCAACGAGTACGGGTTCAAATGCCTGAATACCAAGGCGGTGAAGCGTCGGCGCACGGTTAAGGAGAACAGGGTGACCCTTGATTACAACCTCAAGAGCGTCCCAAACATTTTCCTTTGCACGTTCAACTGCTTTTCTTGCAGATTTTATATTCTGTTCAGCCTTAGTTTCAACAAGGCGTTTCATAACAAACGGTTTAAAAAGCTCAAGTGCCATTTCCTTAGGAAGACCGCACTGATACATTTTAAGCTCAGGGCCTACAACAATAACCGAACGTCCCGAATAGTCAACACGCTTACCAAGCAGATTCTGACGGAAACGTCCCTGCTTACCTTTAAGCATATCAGAAAGTGATTTGAGCGCGCGGTTATTAGGTCCCGTAACAGGTCTGCCGCGTCTGCCGTTATCAATAAGAGCGTCAACCGACTCCTGAAGCATTCTCTTCTCATTGCGGATAATAATTTCAGGCGCTTTAAGTTCAAGAAGTTTTTGAAGTCTGTTGTTTCTGTTGATAACACGGCGGTAAAGGTCATTCAGGTCTGAAGTGGCAAAACGACCGCCGTCAAGCTGAACCATAGGTCTTATATCCGGCGGAATTACCGGAACTACGTCCAAAATCATCCACTCGGGACGGTTTCCTGACATTCTGAAACTCTCAACAACATCAAGACGTTTTAACAGACGTACTCTTTTCTGACCTGTTGCAGATTCAAGCTCTTCTCTTAGCTGAGCGGACAACACATCAAGGTCTATTTCAGCGAGAAGTTTTTTAATAGACTCAGCACCCATACCCGCATCAAAGTCATTCTCATACTTTTCGCGCATATCATTGTATTCGGTTTCGGAAAGGCACTGATATTTTGCAAGGTCACGGCAATCGCCGGGATCTATAACTATATACTGTGAAAAATAAAGTACGTTTTCAAGAACCTTAGGGGAAATATCAAGCATTAATGCGATTCTTGACGGAATTCCCTTGAAGTACCAGATGTGTGAAACAGGAGCTGCAAGTTCAATATGACCCATACGCTCACGTCTTACTTTTGCGCGTGTTACCTCAACACCGCAGCGGTCGCATATTTTGCCCTTGAAACGAATTCTTTTATACTTACCGCAATGACATTCCCAGTCCTTTGTGGGTCCGAATATACGTTCACAGAACAATCCGTCGCGTTCGGGCTTTAAAGTACGATAGTTAATTGTTTCAGGCTTTTTTACTTCGCCGTAAGACCATGCTCTGATTTGATCAGGGGAAGCAAGTCCGATTTTAATTGAATCAAAAACATTATTGTCTATCATTGTACTGCCTCCTTATATTTCGTCACTGCTGTAATCATCAAAATCAAAAAGGTTGTCATCATCCTCTTCTTCGACAAGCGAGCTTTCATCAAACATATTGCCTTCTTCGCCGCCCTCGTCGAGTGTGTATCCGTCCATAGAGGTCATAACGCTGTCTTCTTCAAATTCTGTTGTAGCTGTAACCTCAGCAATATCCTCGTCCTCGTCAAACTTTTGCTTGATGTCGATTTCATTGCCGTCATTGTCAAGTACCCTGACGTCAAGTGAAAGCGACTGAAGTTCTTTGATAAGAACTCTGAATGATTCGGGGATACCCGGTGCAGGAATATTCTGACCCTTAACAATAGCCTCGTAAGTCTTTACACGTCCTACAACGTCGTCTGACTTAACAGTAAGAATTTCCTGAAGAGTGTATGCTGCGCCGTAAGCCTCAAGCGCCCAAACTTCCATTTCACCAAAACGCTGACCGCCGAACTGAGCTTTACCGCCCAAAGGCTGCTGAGTAACCAGAGAATAAGGGCCTGTGCTTCTTGCGTGAATTTTTTCATCTACAAGGTGATGCAGCTTGAGATAATACATATATCCTACTGTAACAGGGTTGTCAAAGCGTTCTCCGGTACGTCCGTCAATAAGCCATGTTTTGCCGTCCTGATTGTAACCTGCGTCTTTAAGCGCTTCAAAAATATCCTGTTCGTGGGCGCCGTCAAATACAGGCGTCATAATCTTCCATCCGAGTGCCTTAGCCGCATATCCCAGATGAACCTCAAGCACCTGACCGATGTTCATACGTGAAGGTACGCCCAACGGGTTAAGCACAATGTCAAGAGGAGTACCGTCAGGAAGGAACGGCATATCCTCAACAGGGAGAATCCTTGAAACTACGCCCTTGTTTCCGTGACGGCCTGCCATTTTGTCGCCAACGCTGATTTTACGTTTAAGAGCAAGATAAACTCTTACAACTTTATTTACTCCGGGCTGAAGCTCGTTTCTGCTGTCGGCACGGGTAAATACCTTAACGTCAACAACAGTACCGCATTCTCCGTGAGGAACTCTGAGCGAAGTATCTCTTACTTCTCTTGCCTTTTCGCCGAAAATTGCACGCAAAAGTCTTTCTTCTGCGGTAAGCTCGGTTTCTCCCTTAGGAGTAACCTTGCCGACAAGTATGTCGCCTGCCTTTACCTCTGAGCCAATCTGAATGATACCGTCTTCGTCAAGATATTTAAGTACATCTTCGCCGACGTTAGGAATATCTCTTGTTATTTCTTCAGGACCGAGCTTTGTATCTCTTGCCTCGGTATCATATTCCTCAATGTGAATAGAAGTATATACGTCGTCGCGAACGATTTTTTCATTTATGAGTACAGCATCCTCGTAGTTATAACCCTCCCATGTCATAAAGCCTATGAGAGCGTTTTTACCAAGCGCGATTTCACCGTTTTCGGTTGCAGGGCCGTCTGCAAGGACTTCACCCTTTTTGACGCGCTGACCCCTTTCAACAATCGGACGCTGATTAAAACATGTACCCTGGTTTGAACGCAGGAATTTGATTACCTCAAAGTCCTGAACTCTGCCCGAGTCATACTGAACACGGATATTGCGGGCGTCAACGCTCATAACAATACCGTCCTCTTCGGCAAGAATACAAACGCCTGAGTCTGTACCTGCCTTATATTCCATACCCGTACCTACTATAGGTGCCTGAGAGCGCAGAAGCGGAACTGCCTGGCGCTGCATATTTGCGCCCATAAGCGCACGGTTTGCGTCATCGTTTTCAAGGAAAGGAATCATAGCCGTAGCAACAGATACAACCATTTTAGGAGATACGTCCATATAGTCAAATCTGTCGGGAGAATACTCAACGAATTCGTCGCGGTAACGTCCTACGACTCTTGAATTAACAAATCTGCCATTTTCATCAAGAGGTTCGTTAGCCTGTGCGACAACATAATTATCCTCCATATCGGCAGTCATATATACAACTTCATTTGTTACAACTCCCGTTTCCTTGTCTATTTTTCTAAACGGAGCCTCAACAAAACCATATTTGTTAATTCTTGCAAACGAAGCAAGATATGAGATAAGACCGATGTTCGGACCTTCAGGTGTTTCAATAGGACACATACGACCGTAGTGTGTATAGTGAACGTCACGAACCTCAAATCCTGCACGGTCACGAGAAAGACCGCCGGGGCCGAGAGCTGACAAACGGCGCTTATGAGTAAGCTCTGCAAGCGGGTTTGTCTGATCCATAAACTGTGACAGCGGAGATGAACCGAAAAATTCCTTAATTGCCGCTGTTACGGGACGTATATTGATGAGTGAATTCGGAGAAAGAGAATCCATATCCTGTGACTGAGTTGTCATTCTTTCTCTTACAACTCTTTCAAGACGCGAAAAGCCGATTCTGAACTGATTCTGAAGCAGTTCTCCGACGCTGCGGATTCTTCTGTTGCCGAGATGGTCAATATCATCTGTATTGCCTACGCCGTGAGCAACACAGTTAAGATAATTGATCGTGGCAAAAATATCCTCGACCGTAATATGATTCGGAACAAGCTCTTCTGCACGTTCTCTGAGCATTTCCTTGAGTTCATCATCGTTTGAAGCAGAATCAAGAATTTCGCAGAGCACATCAAAGCGTACATTCTCGCGTATTTCACATTCAGCTTCAGCGTCAAAGTCAACATAGCAGTTAATGTCAACCATTCCGTTGGAAATGATTTTTACTATCGTTTCGTCTGCTGCCTTTACAAAAGCAACATTCACACCTGCATTTTCAATTTCAAGAGCCTTTTCCTTAGAGATTTTTTCATCTCTGAGAGCCATAACCTCGCCTGTGCGAGGATTTGCAACGGGTTCTGCAAGAACCTGTCCTTCCAAACGGTTGGCGATACCGAGCTTTTTGTTATATTTGTATCTGCCTACGCGAGACATATCGTAGCGATTCGGGTCAAAGAACAGATTATTGATGTGGGTCTGAGCACTTTCAACAGTCGGAGGCTCGGAAGGACGAAGCTTTTTATAAACCTCGATAAGACCTTCTTCTATATTTGAAGCCTGATCCTTTTCAATTGTAGCCTTCATTCTTTCGTCGTCGCCGAAATAATCAAGAATTTCAGCGTCCGTTCCAAGTCCGAGAGCCCTGATAAACGAAGTTACGGGCAGCTTTCTGTTCTTGTCTATACGAACATAAAAAACATCATTTATATCAGTTTCATATTCAAGCCATGCGCCTCGGTTAGGAATTACCGTAGTAGAGTAAAGCTCCTTACCCGTTTTGTCATGTTCCATTTTGTAGTAAACGCCGGGGCTTCTCACGAGCTGAGATACAATTACACGCTCAGCGCCGTTAATTACAAAAGTTCCGCTTGGAGTCATCAGCGGGAAGTCACCCATAAACACGTTGCTTTCCTTGATCTCGCCTGTTGACTTGTTCAGCAAACGGGCTGTAACACGCAGAGCAGCGGAATATGTTGCGTCACGCACCTTACATTCAATTACGCTGTAGTTAGGGTGGTCCACATCAAGGGTGTAATCAATGAAATCGAGTACAAGATTATTCTGGTAATCAGTAATACCCGATACGTCTTTGAATACTTCCTTAAGACCCTCTTCAAGAAACCATCTGTAGGATTCTTTCTGTACCTCAATAAGATTAGGCATATCGATAACTTCATCGATTTTGCCAAAGCTCATTCTTTCGGTGTTGCCAAGCTTTACGGGTTTGACATTAACCATAGGCGTATCACTCCTTAAATATTCTATGAAACGGGATTTTCGCAAGGCAGGAAAATGTTACGTAAAAAACATCTTGACACAAAACATTATTTATGATAATATCCCCTTGTCAGAAGTTATTTTTTAAAAATTTTCGTCCTCGTCGGTACATATCCCCATTATGGTACATTTTACTATTTTACATCACCAAAAGCAAGTTGTCAAGGGGATTTTTTAAGGAAAACGGCTATATTTTTGATTATTTGATTTTTTTAAATTATTTTTTATTTTTAATGCTCCAAAAGAACTATTTTTCTTTTGGAGCTTGTTTTTTAAGCATAGTGAAACGCCCGGCGACGTTTATGATTTTAAGTTTTAGTATTGCTGTCACTTTATCTAAATTATTTATTGTTATTTGACGCAGGAAAACTGCTTATTATTTTTCTGATCAGTAATCAGTGCAGCATTTAATATAAAACACAGCAAAAATTTATTAAAAAAATGAAAAAATTTAAAATTTCTATAGCCAAGTTTTATTTTATATGTTATAATGATTATGTAATATAAATAAAACTTTATTAATATATTGCTAATATTTTATTATTTTATGCGAAAATATATTGGAGAAAAATATGCCCATATATAATATAGCTGATCTTAATATACATATCGCTCCCATCTATAGAATTACGAAAAAACGTTTGGAGCCGTATCTGTCAGATAAAACTGCTTCTGATTTTGATATCTGCATACAAAAGAATGAAATTGACGAGTACATTCGGCAGTCTTACGCTCCCTGTACCCCCGAAAATGCCGAAAGCACTGTAATTCTTACACGTATTTGCAACACGGTTCTTGAGAGGTTTGAAGGCTTTTTCTTTCATTCATCAAGTCTTATGCTCGGCGGAGAAGCATATGTTTTCAGTGCTCCAAGTGGCACAGGAAAATCTACTCATACCGCACTTTGGCGCAAATATTTCGGCGACAAAGTTACTATGATAAATGATGACAAACCGATTATCCGCAAAATTAATGATAAATTCTATGTTTGCGGAACTCCCTGGATGGGCAAATCTAATATCGGAAACAATATAAAGGCTCCGGCAAAGGTCGTATATATTTTGCAAAGAGGCGTTGAAAACAAGGCGGTAAAAGTAAATCCCGGAGATGTTTTTAAGCAAATTTTGCAGGCAACTGTCGTTCCTGCGGACAAAGAAAATATGTCGCGGCTTCTTTCCTTGCTGAACGAATTTTTCTCCTCTGTTCCGCTTTATCTTCTCACCTGCAATACAGACATAGAGGCCGTAACCGCAGCCTATAAAGCGGCAAACCATCGGAATATAAAGGGAAGTTATTAATTTATGAATTTACAGCAAGTAGTATCAGTTAAAAACATGCGTGAAAGCGACGCACACACAATTGCAGAACATACAACCTCGGCAGAACTTATGTACAGAGCGGCTCAAGGCATTTTTAACGCCGTTAAATTTACAGGCAAAGTAGCCATAGTCTGCGGAAAGGGCAACAACGGCGGTGACGGATATGCCCTTGCCTGTATTTTGTGTCAAAACGGAATTATTCCTACAATTTTCAGAGCCTGCGACGGTTTTTCAAAAGACGGACTTTATTATTACAAAACAGCTTTGTCATTAGGTACAAATGAAGAATCTCTTGAAACTGCCTCAAACTTTACGGGATATGACATTGTAGTTGACTGTCTGCTCGGAACAGGTTTCTCAGGCGAAGTAAAAGGAGAGCTTCTTAATGCAATTGAGCAGATAAACGCTTCAAACGCATATATAATAAGCGCTGACATAAACAGCGGAATTAACGGTGACACAGGTGTTGCCGATATTGCGGTAAACTCTGACCTTACTGTATCTATCGGTGCATTTAAAACAGGAATGTTTTTAAATGACGCTCCGTATTACATTGACTCAATGGTCAATGCAGATATAGGGATTCATCTTATTGAAGATGAATACAAGCTTGTGGATTACTCTTTGCTTCATCTTTTTGAGGGATATAATTCAGAAGTTATGACAACCGAACAGTTTTTCAAAAAATATAATTATACTCCGTCCGAATGCAGAATTGCCGAATGTGTTTCAGAACTGAGCAATAAACTGCGCAAAACTGTTGTTGTCAAGACAGAGCATTCTGCTGTTATCGGCGATTTAAAATATGTATATTTCTGTGCGGACTATTTAAGAAATTAAACCATATCAAAAGTATATGATATGTTATATTTAATAATAATTGCGGTGTTTGTATATTTATGAGGTGAATTATGAGGTACAAGAGGTATCAAATTGAATGCAGTAAGAATTACCATGCTAAAATATATAAATGTCCGGAGCAAAGCAGCGACTTGGATTTCACTTTGCATTGGCACAAAGAGTACGAGTTTATATACGTTGAAAAAGGACCGGTAAAACTTCAGAAAATTGACCGTGAAATCATTTTGAATGACGGACAAGTTTATTTCTTGAATACCGAAGAAGTTCATTCATACTCCGATATTACGGAGGACCTCTTGTTTACGGTTGTAAACATTCCTCCAAAGGCAATTTTGCCTTATATTTCCGACCTAAATGGAATTATAACATTTAAAATCAAAACCGATAAAGCGCGTAATAATATTGCCCGTTCACTCAAGGCTCTCAGCCAATGTTCCGACCTTGAAGGGAAGGTCGAAATTCTTAAAATAAAGGCTATTCTTAATAATATCTGTTATTACCTTATAAAAGATTGTCTTGCTCCCGGCGTATCATATATTAAAGGCTCTGACTCAGAAGATTTTGACTGTGCAAAAAGTGCTATACTATATATGATTCAAAACTTCAGCAGGAATATTCCTTTGGATGAAATATCAACCTATGTTGGAATGACCCCTGCACATTTTTCACGGTATTTTAAGGATAAAACGAGAATGACCTTTTCAAGATATCTCCGCAGAATCCGCCTTGAACATGCAATAATTGATTTGTGCCACAATAATATTTCAGTAAAGACTGCCGCTGAAAAAAATGGGTTTCCTAATGTAAACTCTTTCATTTTAACCTGCAAATCAGAGTATGGACGTACTCCGCTTGAAATGAAGAACTACGCAAAAACTTAATTTGTCTGTTATTTATAAAAAATATAATTTGCGTATTGCTTGCATAGAAATCATATGATAAAATAAATTGTGACAATACAGTACCCTTATATTTCATATTTGCTGTTCTTTGTTGTCTTAATGAAAGGATGATCCATATGCGACAACTTATGAAAAGACTTGCGATATTTATGCAGGGAAGATACGGAACAGATACACTCAATAACTTTCTGTGCGTCTTATTCTTTGTGCTCTGGATTGTAAATATTTTTGTTTTCAACACAACCGCAAGTCTTGTTATAGATTTATTCCAGCTTGCACTTCTTGCACTTATATTATTCCGCTCGCTTTCACGAAACATTACAAAGAGAAGTGCAGAAAACAGAAAATTTCTGCCGATATACAACTCCGTTAAAAGCTGGTTTAAGCTGACATGGAACAAATTCAGGGACAGAAAGGATTTCAGGTATCTGAAATGTCCCATATGCAAGGCACAGCTCCGAGTAAAAAACAAAAAAGGTATGCATACTGTCCGCTGTCCGCGCTGCGGAAGCGAATTTGACAAGAAAATCTGAAATATAAAGAGCTTTCCCGCCAAAAAGTGAGAAAGCTCTTTGTTTTGATATTTCTTTTTTACTTTTCTATACATTTATAGCAATTTATGTATTGAAAGGTGACAAAAAATATAATATAATAACAGTTTAGGAGAACTGATTTTCGCTCAGTTAATTCAAAATTTAATTAAAAAGGAAGTAGTTTTATGGCTAAGAAACAATTCAAATCAGAGTCAAAAAGGCTTCTTGACTTGATGATCAACTCAATTTACACGCACAAAGAAATTTTCCTGCGTGAAATCATTTCAAATGCAAGCGACGCTATTGACAAGCTATGCTTTATTTCACTTACTGACGACAAAGTAGGTCTGGACAGAAGCGATTTTAAAATCACAATTAAACCCGATAAGGAAAACCGCACCCTTACCATAACCGACAACGGTATCGGAATGGATAAGGATGACCTTGAAAACAATCTCGGCACAATAGCGTCCTCAGGTTCTTATAAATTCAAGCAGGATATGGATGAAAAACAGGACGACATTGACATAATCGGTCAGTTCGGCGTAGGATTTTATTCTGCGTTTATGGTTGCAAAAAAAATTACGGTAAACACCAAAAAATACGGATGCGAAACAGGCTATAGCTGGCAGTCAAGCGGTGCGGACGGATACACAATAAAAGAGCTTGAAAAGGAAGCTCCGGGTACTGAAATTATTCTTGAAATGAAAGATAATACCGATGATGAAAATTATGATGAATTTCTTGAGCAGTACAGAATACAGGGACTTATCAAGAAATATTCCGACTACATCCGCTACCCGATTATGATGGATATGACTCACAGCAGAGTTAAGGAGGAAACCAAAGACAACGATAAGCCCGAGTATGAGGATTACACTGAAACCGAAACTCTCAACAGTATGGTACCGATTTGGCAGCGCCGCAAAAAGGATGTTGAGCAGGAGGAATACGACAAGTTCTACAGCGAAAAGTTTATGACAATGGATAAGCCGCTCAGAACGATTGTTACTTCGGTCGAGGGTGTTGTAACATACAAGGCACTTCTGTTTATTCCGTCATCCGCTCCTTATGATTACTATACAAAGGAATACAAAAAAGGACTTCAGCTTTATTCAAGCGGCGTACTTATTATGGAAGCCTGCGAGGAGCTTCTTCCAGAACACTTCCGCTTTGTCAAAGGTATAGTTGACAGCGCAGATTTATCGCTTAATATTTCAAGAGAAATGCTTCAGCACGACCGTCATCTTCTTACTATTGCCCAGAACATTGAGAAGAAAATTAAAAACGAACTCACCGCAATGCTTACAAACGAGCGCGAAAACTACGAAAAATTCTTTGCCGCATTCGGCAGACAGCTTAAATACGGCGTTGTTTCAGACTATGGTATGCACAAAGAAGAACTTCAGGATTTACTTATGTTCTATTCTTCAACCGAGAAAAAGCTCGTAACACTGTCGGAATATGTTGACAGAATGAAGGATGATCAGAAGTTCATTTACTTTGCAACAGGCGAGAATGCCGCCGCAATCGATACGCTTCCGCAGACAGAGCTTATCCGCTCTAAGGGATATGAAATTCTTTACTGCACAGATGATGTTGATGAATTTACTCTGCAAACGCTTATGGTGTATAAAGAAAAGAAATTCTGTTCTGCAACTAATGACGACCTCGGAATTGAGAATGAAGACAATAAGGAAGATGAACAGGACAACAGTGCTCTGCTGACATTTGTCAAGGAAACTCTCGGCGACAAGGTAAGCGAGGTTACAGCCTCCAAAAAACTTGTTTCACATCCTGTTTGCCTTACCGCAAAGGGCGGCATTTCGTTTGAAATGGAAAAATACTTCAACTCGGTTCAGCCTGATTCGGGAATGAAAGCGCAAAGAGTTCTTGAGCTTAATCTCTCACATCCTGCCGTAAAGGCAATGGAAAGCGCCATTCAGACAGATGTTGAAAAAGCCAAGAAATATGCAGAGATTCTGTATTGTCAGGCTATGCTTATTGCAGGACTTACTCTTAAAAATCCGTCCGAATATACCGACCTTGTATGTTCAATTATGTAAGACATATTTTTCAGTAATTATCACCTTATATCCACAAATTTTCGGGGACAGCTCAGGCTGTCCCCGATTTTTTATAGCATCTTTTCAATATCCTCTGACAAAAACAGGGACGCTTTTCAAGCGTCCCTGTCAGAATGATTATTCAAAATTTATGTCGCCCTTATATTGCTTTTTGAACATCTCAAACACTGTCTGCAAAACTTCTTCGTCGTCAATGCTGATGTATTCTTCTGTTTCCTCATCAAGAGCGTTGATTCTGAGTATTACAACCTCGTCAGCGTCCTCATCGTTTTCAATAAGAACAATGTATTCATCGCCGTCATATTCAACAACGTCAAGAAATTCAAACTCAATTTCGTTGCCCTCATCATCTGTCAAAGTAATAAGGGCGCCTTCGTTTTCCATTTCTTCCATATAATCCGCATTATTAGCCATAGCGTATCCTTTCCGAATGCGATAAACCGCTTTCTGTTGATTTATATTAAAGTATAACCGATAATTATAATAAAATCAAGTATATAAAATTATACCGTAATTTATTTATCAAAATAATTGTCGGGCAGACAAGACCTGTAAAATAACAAACCTGTCTGCCCGAAGCTAAATTATTTATTTTTGTTCTGAATGTACTCATCTATGGCAGAAGCAGCAGTTTTGCCTGCACCCATTGCCAAAATAACAGTTGCCGCGCCCGTAACAGCGTCACCGCCTGCATAAACGCCTTCGCGTGACGTAAGTCCGTTTTCGTCTGCGATAATTCCGCCCCACTTCTGTGTTTCAAGTCCCTTTGTCGTTGACTTGATAAGCGGATTGGGTGAAGTACCGATTGAAATGATAACAGCGTCAACATCAAGTACAAACTCGCTGCCCTCAATCGCAACAGGTCTGCGTCTGCCGCTTGCGTCAGGTTCGCCAAGCTCCATTTTTATGCACTTCATACCTGTAACAAATTCATCTTCATTGCCGATAATTTCAACAGGATTGTTGAGAAGTTTGAAGATAATTCCCTCTTCCTTTGCGTGCTCAACTTCTTCTTTACGCGCAGGAAGCTCCTCTTCGCTTCTTCTGTAAACTATATAAACCTCGTCTGCACCAAGACGCTTTGCACAGCGCGCAGCGTCCATCGCCACGTTACCGCCTCCGACAACAGCAACCTTTTTAGCGTGCATAATAGGTGTTGAAGAATCGTCTTTGTAGGCTTTCATAAGGTTTGTTCTGGTAAGAAACTCATTTGCCGAGTAAACGCCGCAGAGGTTTTCTCCCGGAATATTCATAAAGCGCGGAAGTCCTGCTCCTGAGCCGATAAATACGGACTCAAAGCCGTACTCATCCATAAGCTCGTCAATTGAGATAACTCTGCCGACAACCATATTTGTTTCAATCTTAACTCCGAGTTCTTTAAGAGTGTCGACCTCTTTTTGTACAATCGACTTAGGCAGTCTGAACTCGGGAATACCGTAAACAAGCACGCCGCCTGCAAGGTGCAGTGCCTCAAATACTGTGACATCATAGCCTTTTTTGGCAAGGTCGCCTGCGCAGGTAAGTCCTGCCGGGCCTGAACCTATAATTGCAACCTTATGTCCGTTTGATTCGGGCTTATTTATTTTAGTGTCTTTCTGAGCATTGTGCCAGTCGGCAACAAAACGCTCAAGTCTGCCTATACCAACAGGCTCAGTCTTTATGCCTCTGACGCATTCTGCCTCGCACTGAGTTTCCTGAGGACAAACACGTCCGCAAACTGCCGGCAGTGAGCTTGACTGGGAAATCACGTCATAAGCCGCCGCAAAATTACCGTTTGCAACCTCTTTAATAAAATCGGGAATTGCAATATGTACAGGACAGCCCGATACACAGGGCCTTGTTTTGCAGTTAAGGCAGCGCTGAGCTTCTTCTATGGCAACCTCCTGAGTGTAGCCTGTTGCAACCTCAAGAAAATTTTTATTCCTGACATTAGGTTCCTGAGCAGGCATAGGCGCTTTTTTAGGTGACATATTAGGCATAATTACTCAGCCTCCTTTTTAAAAAGATTGCAGGTTTCCTCATAGGCATGACGCTCAAACGGCTTATACATTGCGCCGCGCTTCATAGCCTCGTCAAAGTCAACCTTAAATCCGTCGAAATCAGGGCCGTCAACACACGCAAACTTTGTCTGTCCGTCAACGGTCAGTCGACAGCCTCCGCACATACCAGTACCATCGATCATAATCGGATTCATTGAAACGGTTGTGGGAATGTTATGAGGTTTTGTTGTTTTAACAACAAATTTCATCATAATAAGCGGGCCGATTGTAATTACCATATCATAATTTTCGCCTGCATTAATGAGCTCCTCAAGAGGAGCAGTTACAACACCTTTTCTGCCGTAAGAACCGTCATCGGTCATCATAATATATTTATCGGAACAAGCCTTGAACTCATCTTCAAGAATTACAAGGTCCTTATTTCTAAAGCCGACAATTGAATGAACTTCACATCCGATTTCGTGAAGCTTCTGAGCAACAGGAAGTGCAATTGCACAGCCGACGCCGCCGCTGTTGACAACGCAGGGATTTCCTATAAAGACATCCTTTTTGCCGCCGTATTCTCCTCTTAGTCGAACCGA
>CANQMH010000053.1 GCA_947624865.1 uncultured Clostridia bacterium
ACGAAATAAACCGCAACCGTCTTGTAGCCGTTGCCGCTGCAATTGCTCTTGAGGGAAACGAAGGCGGAACTATTGTTACCGACTCAATCACATCGAGCGGACTTAAAGATTTTATTGAAAACACACTCGGCGGAAAACACTACCGTTATCGCAGAGGATATAAAAATGTAATAGACAAGGCTTTGGAGCTTAACGCAAAGGAAATTAACTGTCCGCTTGCCATTGAAACATCGGGACACGCCGCAATGCGTGAAAATTATTTTCTTGACGACGGAGCATATCTCTGCACAAAGATTATAATTAAGGCGGCACAGCTTCGCAAAGAGGGCAAAGAGCTTGACGAAATTACCCTCGCGCTTAAAGAGCCTGTTGAAAGCAGAGAAATCCGCTTTAATATTACAGAAAAAGATTTCAGAGCCTGCGGCGAGAAAATTATAGCAGACCTTACTGAATATGCCCAAAAGCAGAGCGGATGGCAGGTTGCCGATGATAACCGAGAAGGCATAAGGGTATCGTTTAATGAAAACAACGGCAACGGATGGTTCCTGCTCAGACTTTCAGTTCACGACCCGATTATGCCTCTTAACATTGAAAGCGACAGCAAAGGCGGAGTTGAATTAATCTACCAAAAGTTGTATGAGTTTTTGAAAACTACAAGAGGTCTTGAGATTTAATTACATCATCTTAAAAACTATAACTTCTATAAATTAGTTTATTATCAATTTTTAATAAAGCGGTAAGAGTATATAACCCTTACCGCTTTGTTGTTTTTTATTGGCAATAGTCCAATTTAGTTATCCGATATATTCAAGATTATCCGTATCAAGCTGTGATGTTCTCATTGCAGGCTTGCAAAGCGGAACTTTTTTGCCCGACTTGATAAAGAGAGGAACTTCATTCAACGCTACCTCAATATAATTAACACCCTTGTTCATTTTTTCAGTTATCACACTCGTTCCGCTGAGCTTTACAAACGTCATATCTTCGGGCAAATAAACATATCTTCCGCTCACATTCTGCTCGTAAACAGGACAAATCATACATTCGTCACCAAGCATTAGCTGAGTTTCACATTCACGGGCAATTTTATCATCGGGATAATCAAACGAAAGAGGACGAAAAATAAGGTCATTCTCCTCGCTTGCTTTGCAGAATGTTCTGTAAAGATAAGGAATAAGCCTGTAGCGAACCTCAATAATATCCCTAAAATCACCGCTGTCCTCAAAATTATAGCACTCCTGATTTCTTGTTCCGAGAGCCGCGTGATTGCGCATAAGCGGTGTAAATACTCCAAGTGCAAGGAATCTGAGCACAAGGTCACGTGTAGCATTTTCATTAAAGCCGCCTAAATCAGCTCCGCAGTACAAAAATCCGCACATATTTGCAGACGGAAGCATTTTCAAATTGAGAAGAATATGCGACCACCACGAATGATTGTCGCCAAACCAGATACCGCTTGAGCGGTGAGCGCCGATATATGACGCGCGCGAAAACATAAGTATTTTGCCTTCGCCGAACTCTTTTGAAAAGTATTCTCCTGCCGCTTTTGTCATATTTGCACCGTAAATATTATGTACACGGTCATGGCAAATCTGTTTTCCGTCAACCGTATGATAAATACTGGAATAATCCTCAGCGTTGTTTGAGAGCATCATAAAAGTGTCTTTCAGTTCAAAAAATTTTGAAAGATCAAGGTTTTCATCCTGTAAAGCGTTCGCTTTTTTTATTGCCTTTTCAAGACCTTTTACTGAGTAGAAAATTGCAGGCTCATTCATATCATTCCAAAAACCGTCAATTCCCGCGTCGGTCAGCACCTTATATTTTGAGCCGAACCAATCCCTCACATCCTTGCGCAGAAAGTCGGGAAATCCTACGATTCCGGGCCACACTCCGCCCTCAAAATCGCTTCCGTCACTGTTCTTGCAGAAATAGCCCTTATCTCTGCCCTCCTCATAAACGCTGTAACCATCCTCTTTCTTAATGCCTGCGTCAATAATAGGAATAAGGTGTATTCCCTGCTTCCTTTTTTTACTCACATAATCCGCAAAGTCGGGAAATTTATTTTCGTCAACAGTAAAGTCCTTGTAACGCTCCATATAGTCTATGTCCAGATATACGCAGTCAAGCGGAATATTTGCATTGTCATAGCCGTCTATTACACTGTCAACGGTTTTTGCGTCGGGATAGCTCCAGCGGCTCTGCTGATATCCGAATGCCCAGAAAGGCGGTATATAGCTTTTCCCTATTGCACGCCGAAATTCCTTTACAATTTCAATCGGCTTTGAGTTATCTATAACATAAATATCAAAATCAGTGCCGTCGATTGCAATAACTGTTTTGTTCTTTAACGTATATCCTATATCCCAGCGTATTCTTGCCGGAAAATCTATAAAAATCCCAAATGTTCTTGAGCCTGACAGCATAATAAAATTATGCGCCGCATAAAGAGATGATTTTGTTTCGGTATGAAACGGGTCGTCGCTGCAAAAGCTCTCATACACCCAGCCTCTTTTATTAATGCCTCTGGGAGCTTCTCCCAATCCGTAAACTATGTCAGTATCTTCCATATCAAATTCAAATATGAATTTGCCGTTTATAACTTGACTTTTAAACGGGAACTTATTTATATCAACAGAGTCGTATTTTTCTATAACTGCTTCTGTGCATATGGGTGTGCCGCAGGTAAATTTATTAATCATATTTTCGCTCCTTTTTCAAATTAATTATATTATATAGATTATTAACACAGAATAAAATATAAATTTTTTCTTACCGTTATCATTTGTTGCTTATAAATACAACTTGATAAAATATCCAAAAGGCGCTGCCGACACATCTTAGTCAGCAACGCCTTAGATATATAATTATATTAAAGACACAATAAGGTCATACAGCGGAACAATAGCTATGGGCAGAAAGATTGCGGGAACCATATTCATAACCTTTAGTTTTGTTATTCCGAGTATATTAAGTGCAAGCCCGATAATGATTATGTATCCGACACAGTTCATTTCATTTACAACCGCGTCAGTCAGAACAGGCGCAACCCACGTTGCAAGAATTGTGATAAGTCCCTGATAAGCAAGAACAAAAGCCGCTGAAAACAAAACTCCTATACCAAGGGTGCTGGCAAAAATTATGCTTGAACAAAAATCCATTGCCGACTTTGTAAACAGTACCGAGCAGTCGCCGTCAAGACCTGCCTGCAAAGAACCGACAATAGTCATTGCTCCCACGCAGAACAAAAGCGATGATGATACAAACCCCTGTGCCACTGTTGAATTTTCCTCACCCTTGCTCACCTTGCGCTCAATAAATTTTCCGACATTGTTAATTTTATTGTCAAGGTCAAAAAGCTCTCCGATTATTGTGCCCAAAATCATTGCTATGACTGCTATAAGTGTATTTTCATCGCAAAGACTTCCCGAAACACCTATAAATGCCGTAATAAGTCCGAGCGCCTTGAATACCGAGTCACTCATTCTTTCTGGAATCCCTTTTTTACAGGCAAGTCCTATTGCTCCTCCTGCAAGCACCGTTGCAGTATTTACAAAAGTTCCGATTAACCCAAACATATTAGCCTTCCTACTACATTATAATAAAAAATTTTCTGAAAAAATTATACATTATTTTAGAAAAACATTCAACCTATTTGCAAAATAAGTTTTATGCAGTTGAATTTATAAATTTGATATGATAGAATATTAATGTATATAATGAAATTTTTTACAAGCAGATTATAATAAGCCTTTGAAAGGGGTTATCGTATATGTGTGGTATTTGCGGATTTACGGGACAAATTGCAGACAGAGATGATGTCATCAGAAATATGACTGAGGTCATCACTCACAGAGGTCCCGATTCCGATGGATTTTATACAAATGAATATATTTCAATGGGGTTCCGACGTCTCTCTATTATTGACCTTGACGCAGGACACCAGCCTATTTACAACGAGGACAAATCATTGGTTCTCACCTTTAACGGTGAAATATATAACTACAAGGAATTAAGAAAGGTTCTTATTCAGAAAGGACACAAATTCTATACCGATACCGACAGCGAAGTACTCGTTCATGGCTTTGAGGAATGGCAGGAGGATCTGCTGACGAAACTCAGAGGTATGTTTGGATTTGCAATCTACAACACAAAGGATAACTCAATTTTCATAGCGCGCGACTTTTTTGGAATTAAGCCTATGCACTATACTAAAATCGGTGACGATTTTGTTTATGCAAGCGAAATAAAAAGTATTCTTGAACACCCCAATTTTGTCAAGAAATTCAACACAAGGGCGCTTGACACTTATCTCTCTTTCCAGTACGCAGTACCTCCCGAAACGTTCTTTGATGGTGTATATTGCCTTATGCCCGGACATTACCTGTGGTATCACGACGGAGAAATTGAAACCACACGTTACTGGGAACCTAAATTTACTCCTAACGAAGAAATAAGCGAAGAACAGGCTGTAAATGAAATTGAAAAGGTATTTGAAAATTCCGTAAACGCTCATAAAATTGCCGATGTTGAGGTTGGATGTTTTCTTTCAAGCGGTGTTGACTCAAGCTATGTTTCAACGTATTTTGCAGACCAGAAAACATTTACGGTAGGTTTTGATTTCGGAGAAAAGTATAATGAAATAAGCTGGGCAAAAGATCTGAGCGAAAAAATCGGCGTTGAACACCACACACATCTGATTTCAAGCGAAGAATTTTGGGACGCAGTCCCGACTGTTCAGTATCATATGGATCAACCCCTTGCCGACCCGTCCTGTATTGCACTTTACTTTGTATCACGTCTTGCAAGCCAGTATGTAAAGGTTGTACTTTCGGGAGAGGGTGCCGACGAGCTGTTCGGAGGCTACACTTGCTACAACGACCCGAGAGTATTTAAAATATATCAAACAATTGTTCCTCATTGCATACGCAAGGCTGTTAGAGCCTTATGCAGAAAGCTTCCCGACATCAAGGGCAGAGACTACTTTATTCGTGCCTGCGACCCTCTTGAGGAACGTTATATTGGCAATGCGTTTATGTATGATTTAAAGCAGAAAAAGGCTCTGCTTAAAGACCCTTCAATTGCAACACGTCCTCAGGACTATGCAAGAAAATATTATTACCGCTGCAGAAAATATGACGATGTTACAAAAATGCAGTATCTTGACATTAATATGTGGATGGTCGGCGACATTCTTCTTAAAGCCGACAGAATGAGTATGGCAAACTCGCTTGAGCTGAGAGTTCCGTTCCTTGACAAAGAAGTGTTTAAAGTGGCTTCTTCTCTGCCTACCCGTCTGCGCTGCAATAAATCAAACACAAAATATGCTATGCGCAAGGCAGCAGTCCGTCATATGCCTGAGGCCACAGCAGAAAAAGAAAAACTCGGTTTCCCTGTTCCCACCAGAGTATGGCTCAGAGATGAAAAATATTATAACGTGGTTAAAAAGAAATTTAAGGGTAAAACCGCCGAAAAGTTCTTTAATACCGACACTCTTGTTGCGTGGCTTGACGAGCATTTCAGCGGCAAGGAGGACAACAGCCGCAGAGTCTGGACTGTTTATGTGTTCCTTGTATGGTACGATATTTATTTTGACGATGATTCAAATAAAGTTGAAAAGCCCATAAATCATCTTGACGAACTTAAAGCTATTGCAGAGGCAAGACGCGACAAGCAGATTGACGCTCCGGGCGAGGTTATAATGGCTGCGGCAGAAGCAGTTGATGAAAATTACGACGCTCCCGATTTTAGTGCTGACACGAGTCAAAATACAGACAACACTAACAACACTGCGCAAACCGAAGAAACATATCAGGATGACGGAAGCGAGCCTGCCATAGTAGAAACTGAGGAGGAGCCTGTACAGCAAGCCGAGCAAAAGCAGGAGGAGTATGTAAATATCTCAAATCCTGAAGATAACGAGATATATGACGCTCCGCGCAAGCCTCAGACTCCGCAGGAACAGGTTCAAATGGCTATAGATAGTATTGAAAAACGTTCAAAATACCTGGATGAGCCTAATGTAATTTCTGATGAAGCTGTTGATAATATTTTAAGCTCAATTCATTTATACGATGATGAAACCGACAAAACAGAAGATTGATTTTTAACTTATAATTTAAGGGTAACCTTTGGTTACCCTTAAATATCATATCGTCAAATTGTCATTGATACAGCCGTAATTAAAAAACCACGCCAAGGCACAGAATATTTTGCAATATTTTGTATTCGTCCTCAAAATCCGAAAGCGGCAGAGGATTTTCTCCAAGGCCCATTTCTACGGTGAGAGCAGGTCTTTTAAATTCTTCTATAAACCAATCCTTAAATCCGCCGCCCGTTGCAATTTCTTCGGGGTTAGATATATTATAGCCGCTCACCTGAGAAAAAGCGGACGCAAGCCTGAAACTCAGCGAAGGAGTATTATTCCCAAATGAGCAGTAAATTTCCCTGCCCTGACTGTGAAAAGCAACCGCTCTTTCAAAATTTATATTTCTGCAAAGCCTTGTAAGCATTTTTGTTTCGGGTTCGCTTTCAGGAAAATTTCCGCCGAAACGCGTTGGTGACGGTCCGTTTATATTCAGGCTTAATTCACGCTTTTTAAGCTCGCTCCAGCCTGCGTTAAAATTGTGATTAATATCGACTCCCCTTGCATTTGCCTGCCATTTGCGGGTGTTGTCCGATACTTTTTCAACAAGCGATTTGTATTTCATTGCAGAGCCGCTGCCGTGCAGAGCAATTTCAGCACCGTCGGGATTTACACACGGAATAATTGTCAATCCCCGTATTTTCAGAAAATTCCCTATGTTATATCCTCCTAGTGGGGTATCATTTTTCATAGAAAAAGCACATTCCTCAAAAAATTTAAGCAGGGCAAGAATTGTAAGATATTCCGAGCCGTGAAAGCCTCCGCAGTACAGCACGCGGTTTTTAGTATTGCCGATATGCAGAACATCAATATATCTGCCGCAAACACTTTTCCCTGCAAAGGAATGTTTTATGAAACTGTATTTTTCACATATGCTGTTTATAATATCTTTTCTCGTTTTGCAGTCGGGAAAAACATTGTAATTTATCATATCAACCCTTATCCTTTCCTTTTCATTTGTTTTAAGGAGGCAATTTTATGAAACTTACGGAAAAAACTCTGTCAAGCCAAAATATATTTAAAGGCAAAATTCTTGATATTACACTTGATGACGTTGAGCTTCCTGACGGAAAAAAATCAAAGCGAGAGGTTGTCAATCATCCCGGAGGAGTGGCTGTTGCTGCGCTTGACGAGGAGAATAATCTTATTTTTGTAAAACAGTTTCGTTATCCTTACAAGGAAGTTGTGCTCGAACTTCCCGCCGGAAAACTTGAAAAAGGTTCAACTCCGCTTGAAAACGGTAAACGCGAGCTTTTTGAGGAAACCGGTGCTGAGGGATATTCATATGTTTCACTGGGGCAGGTTTACCCGTCGCCGGGTTACACCTCAGAAGTAATTTATCTTTATGCCTGCAAAATAAAAACTATGAGTGAAAACCAACTTGATGACGGAGAGTTTCTTAACATAGAGAAAATTCCGCTTGATACAGCCGTTGAAATGGTTCTCAACAATCGGATTCCCGATGCAAAAACACAAATAGCCGTGCTTAAAACGGCAATACTGTTTAGTAAAAATAGTTTATTAGTTTAAAAACTAAACTATCTAAAATATGAGGTACGGATAATTTTTATGCAAACTTTCTTTGAAATATTACCTGAAAAACAGAATACCGCCATTGCTCTGGGCTACTTTGACGGACTTCACAAAGGTCATCGAAATGTAATTTCACTTGCAGTAAATGAAAAACAGAACGGATTGACCACGGTATGCTTTACCTTTTTGCAAAGTCCAAGAAGTGTGCTGACAGATAAGCCGAGCTGCGGTTTAATGACAAAAGATGATAAAATAAAAACGCTTGATATGCTTGGAATTGACCACACATACCAGGCGGATTTCAGAAAAATTATGAATATGTCTGCAAGAGAATTTGTAAAAGATATTCTGATTGAAACACTCAATGCACAAAAACTGTTTTGCGGATTTAATTACCACTTCGGAAAAGACGGCGATGGCAATGTTGAAACACTTAAAAGTCTTTGCAGTGAGTATAGTATTGATGTTAGTGTTGTTCCTGCCGAAGAATGCGGAAATCAAATTATTTCATCTACCCTTATAAGAAATCTCATAAAAGCAGGGAATATTAAGAAAGCCAACGAAATGCTTTGCAGTAAATTCGGGTTTTGCTCGGTAATTGAACACGGAAGAAAACTCGGCAGAGAACTTGGAACTCCTACAATCAATCAGCCGCTTTGTCAAGAACTTGTTGTGCCGAAATTCGGCGTATATGCATCTGCTGTTACGCTTGAAAACGGGATTAAATACTGCGGCGTAACAAATATTGGTGTAAAACCGACAGTAGGAAGTTCTGTTCCGCTTTGTGAAACGTGGATGCCGGAATACAGAGGCGATGAAATTTATGGTCAATATGCCGATGTCAGGCTTCTTGACTTTATAAGACCCGAAAAGAAGTTTTCAGGCATTGACGAATTGAAAAACGCTATTATAGACAACAGCAAAACTGCAAAGGAAATTTTCGATTCCTCAATATAGATTTATAAATAAAACATATAGAAAAGCTGTAATAAACGGTCAATTCAACACCGTATATTACCGCTTTATTTATTTAAAACAGGATTGTCTGTTCTCATTAAAATATAATCTATTGAAACATTGAAATAATCAGCAACATTTATTAATGTTTCATAATCAGCCTGCCTTGCACCGTTTTCATAACGGCTGATCGAATTTTGATTCATATTCAGGTCCAATGCCATTTTAAGCTGTGTAATTCCCTTTAACTCACGAAGCTCTTTAATTCTTGTTTTTACTGTCAATACGTTAATCACCCTTGACATTAGTATACCCAAATGGTATAATGCGAATATCCCATTTTGGTATATTTTTCTGTTTTTTATAATTCAAAATAATAATTTTTGGGGATTCGGTATTAATATATTCAAATTTATCTCTTCATCATATTTGACATCATAAACCGAATTGACAGGATTTATCCGAACCTTTCTTACATATATTGAGGTGATGTGAAAATGCAAATTCAACACAACAAACAAGGTTCTGTAATCAGACTTATTAAAACCTTTACATATCTTATTCTTTCATTAAGCTTCATATATTTAACTTTCTTTAATTTAGGCAATACGTCTGTTGAAAACTGGGACGAAGCACGACATGGCATAAGTGCTTATGAAATGATTGAAAATAATAACTATATCGTTAATACTTTTAACTATAGTTCAGATTTTTGGAATCTGAAGCCGCCTTTAAGCTTTTGGACAGAGGCATTGTCTTTTCTTACAATGGGATATAATTTATTTGCTTTTCGAATTTCTTCCGCAATTTCCTTTTGCCTTATATTTGCAATCATCGCTGTATTTCTTCACAAGAATTATGGATTTATTTCTGCCGTCGTTTTTATGATATTATTTCAGTCTTTCGGGGATTTAATTTATGTTCACTTTGGAAGAAGCGGTGATGCAGACGCACTGTTTAATCTTTTCTTTGTTTTGTCAGTAATCCTTTTATATTACGAAAATAAAATAAAAAATAACATTTGCTTATATTTTAGCGGACTAATGTTTTCACTTGCTTTTTTAAGCAAATCTTTTCACGCAGCAACGATATTTTTAATTATTGTATGCTATATAATATTCAGCAAAATTTTCAAGAGACTTAAACTAAAAAATTATTTTGTTTTCCTTACATTTTCTTTTCTGCCAATAATAATTTGGGGAATTATAAGATTTATTTATGACGGGTTCAGCTTTATTGGAATTATGTTCGGTGTTGATGTAACGGACAGAATTTCCGAATCGTCTTCAGACGGAAATAATTTTATGTTCCTGCTTAAATACATATTCTCCTACAAACCATGTCTGATTTTAATTCTGCTTATAGCCGCGTCACTGATTATCCTGATTGTCTGCAAGCAAATTTCATTTAAATCATTTCTAAGCAATAACAGTATTCTATACATTTTATGGTTTATTATTCCCTTTTTGATTCTTAATGTAACTTCATCAATTATGTCATGGTATTTTTATCCGACATTTATTTCGCTTATGGTTATTTGCAGTATCCTTGTAAAAAAATCAATTGTAACGATATTTAACCGCAAAAAGGGCAGTGTAAAATATGCAATGATTATTTCTTACGGATTATGTATTTTGGTTTTTGCTGTGTTTATTATCAGAGCATACTCAAACAATATAATTTATATAAGTAATTTAACCGTGAATACGGAACAAACTGCTTTGCAAACCCTTATTGACCGCAACTCAAGGTACAGCGGACTGGACACATACATATTAAAAGATAATAACAGTTATAGAAGTAATAATCAGTGGGAACAGGCAGATATTTTAGTTGCTGAACTGTACGGAAATTTAAAATGCTATGACGGAGGTATTGAAAAGTTCTGCACCGATGATAATTCATTACTTTTTGTTTCCAAATCACAGTTAAAATCTAATAAGCTAACACTTTCGGAATTTGTAAAAATCAATGAAAACAACGATTATACAGTATTATATAATCCATAAATAATTTAACACCGCACTATAAAACGTGCGGTGTGACTCTATTAATATTATTCTATTTAAAACTCACTATGCTTTATCTGATTAACTCCTGCCAGCATTCGACAAGTCTGTCAAGCGAAAATGCCGCATTTGCAGGGCTGGTAGACGGCAGTTTAACCGCCTCTATGCCTGTTTTGGGGAAAATATACTTTTTATAAAGATTAAACGGCGTTGTGCCGTTAACAAAAATTCTGTCGACCTTGCTGTTTTGTAAAATTACAGAAATATCATTCGGCACAACATCTCTGATTGAACTGTCGCTTGAGCCTGTAACCGTGCAGGAATGAATAACATCCCACAGCGCTAAATTATGATTCAGAATAATCTGCTTTTTCTGCTCTATGCTCTGCGGAACTTCCTCATTAAATAACCTTGCAAGAAGCTTCCAAAATCTGTTCTGAGGGTGTCCGTAAAAAAATCGTGCTTCCCGAGATTTGGCAGACGGAAAACTGCCGAGAATAAGCGTCTTTGAATTTTCATCGTACAGCGGAGGAACAGGGTGTACAAAACTCTGAGGTTCAGCCATTTTTCATTCCCTCTTTTATAATTTTCAGAGCATTTTCCGCGTCAGCTTCAGTAAGCTGGGGAGTATCTGCGAGCGGATACTCAATTCCGAGATTTTCATATTTTGCCTTGCCGAGCGTGTGATACGGCAAAACTTCTATTTTTTCAATATTTTTAATTTTCTTTAAAAATCTGCCGAGATCTAAAAGCTCTTCTCGCTTGTAGGTAATTTCAGGTACAATAACGTGCCTTATTCTCATTTTTACATTTTTATTGTCCATATATTCGGCAAATCTGAGAATATTTTTATTTGAGCGTGAAGTCAGCCTTTTGTGTTCACTATCATCAATATGCTTTATATCAAGCATTACAAGGTCGCACACACTTAAAAGCACGTCAATTTTGCTAATCAGCTCTTTATTATCTGGATCAAATACTATTCCCGACGTATCAAGACAGGTATTAATACCGTTTTGCTTTGCAAGAGTAAACAGCTCAATCAGAAAATCGAGCTGGAGCATAGGCTCGCCGCCTGTTGCGGTGATTCCGCCCGTCGTATAAAATGCCGCATTGCGTTTAAATTTTTTAATTATTTCTTCTGCGGTGTACTGCATACCTTTATTTACAGTCCAAGTATCGGGATTATGGCAATAAAGGCAGCGCATGGGACAGCCCTGGAAAAACACCACAAAACGCACACCGGGACCGTCAACCGTACCGAAAGATTCAAAAGAATGAATATATCCAAACATAAGCTTACTCCATAGTTTTATATTATACAATAAGGGACATACAATGTATGTCCCTGCAATTTTAAAGTGCTGAATGGAATGTCCTTGAAATTACCTCGTCCTGCTGTTCCTTTGTAAGCTTAATAAAGTTTACGGCATAGCCTGAAACTCTGATTGTAAGCTGTGGATAAAGCTCGGGATGTTTCTGAGCGTCAAGAAGAAGCTCTTTATCAAACACATTTACGTTGAGGTGATAACCTCCCTGTATTGTATAACCGTCAAGCAGAGCAACAAGATTATGATTGCGCTGTTCCTCGGTTTTTCCGAGAGCAGACGGAACAATGGTAAACGTATTTGAAATACCGTCCTGAGAATCCATAAAAGGAATTTTTGCAACGGAAGCAAGAGAAGCAACTGCTCCGTTACTGTCTCTGCCGTGCATAGGATTTGCACCCGGAGCAAACGGCTCGCCGAATTTTCTTCCGTCGGGAGTAGAACCTGTGTTCTTTCCGTAGGTTACATTTGAAGTGATGGTAAGGATTGAAGTTGTTGGAATTCCGCCGCGATAGGTATGATTCTGGCGCAGGTAACTGATAAAGGTATGGAGCACCTCTTTTGCTATTTCATCAACTCTGTCATCATCATTGCCGTATTTCGGAAAGTCACCCTCCGTAATGTAATCGGTAACTATTCCCTTTTCATTTCTTACGGTCTTAACCTTTGCATACTTGATTGCAGAAAGCGAATCGGCAACAACAGAGAAACCTGCAATACCTGTTGCAAACCAGCGTGTAACGTGTTTATCGTGGAGCGCCATCTGCAAACGCTCATAGCTGTACTTGTCGTGCATATAGTGAATAATGTTAAGTGCATTTACATAAACCTGTGCAAGCCACTTCATCATATCCTTGTATTTGCTCATAACCTCGTCATAGTCAAGGTATTCACTTTCAATCGGGCGGTATTTAGGTCCTACCTGAACACCTGTAATCTCATCAACTCCACCGTTGATAGCATAGAGCAGACATTTTGCCAAGTTCGCACGTGCTCCGAAAAACTGCATTTCCTTACCTATTTTCATAGAAGATACACAACAAGCAATGCCGTAATCATCACCGTGGAGCGGACGCATTAGGTCGTCGTTTTCATACTGAACTGCATGATGCTTTATCGAAATTTCTGCACAGTAGCTCTTGAAATTTTCAGGAAGCTGTGCCGACCACAATATTGTAAGGTTTGGCTCAGGTGCCGCGCCTATGTTGTTGAGTGTGTTAAGATAACGGAATGACATCTTTGTTACAAGCGGACGTCCGTCTGTACCGACGCCTCCGATTGATTCTGTTACCCATGTTGGATCGCCTGCAAAGATTGCATTATACTCGGGAGTACGTGCAAAGCATACCATTCTCAGCTTCATAATGAAATGGTCAACAATTTCCTGTACTTCCTTTTCGGTAATTGTACCCTCTGCAAGGTCACGATATGCGTAAATATCAAGGAAAGTAGAAGTCCTTCCAAGACTCATTGCGGCACCGTTCTGCTCCTTAACCGCTGCAAGGTAAGCAAAATAAACTGCCTGAACGGCCTCCTTAAAGTTAGATGCAGGCTTAGAAATGTCACAACCGTAAATCTCGGCAAGCTCTTTTAACATCTCCAAAGCCCGGATTTGCTCTGAAAGCTCCTCACGCTCACGGATAACATCGGAGTACATAATTATTCTTGTTGTATCTTTCTGATGCTGCTTATCCTCAATAAGGCGG
>CANQMH010000054.1 GCA_947624865.1 uncultured Clostridia bacterium
ACATTGTGAATGAATGTACCTACAGGGATTGCTGTAAGCGGAAGAGCGTTGCCGGGCTTGATGTCTGCGTCAGCGCCTGCGATTACCTTATCGCCTACTTTAAGTCCCTCGGGAGCAATAATGTACGCTTTGTCGCCGTCGGTGTATTCAACAAGAGCGATGAATGCCGAACGGTTTGGATCGTACTCTAATGTTTTTACTGTGCCTTCTACGTCAAACTTCTGACGCTTGAAGTCAATAATACGGTACTTTCTGCGGTTTCCGCCGCCTCTGTGGCGAACGGTGATTCTGCCGTAGCTGTTGCGGCCTGCCTTTTTGTTTAAAGGAGCAAGCAAGCTTTTTTCCGGCTCAACCTTTGAAAGACCTGAATAATCTGTAACCGACATATTTCTTCTTGAGTTAATGGTCGGCTTATAAACTTTAATGGCCATTTGGTTTCACTCTCCTCATGATGGCTTTGCGGGAATATGGCATTTCCCATACATTCTGCCTGAATAATTTTTTCAGACTTACATCATGCCTTCAAAAAATTCGATAGGCTTGCTGTCTTCTGTTAATGTGATGATTGCTTTTTTCCAGCTCTTTGTGTAGCCTCCGTTGTTTCTGCCCTGACGGCGGAATTTGCCGCGAACGCTTACTGTGTTAACCTTAGCAACCTTAACCTTGAAGACTTCTTCACAAGCTTTTGCGATTTCAATTTTATTTGCTGATTTTGCAACCTCGAAAGTATATACCTTGTTAACTGCGCCGAGCATACTCTTTTCTGTGATTATGGGGCGAATTACTATATCATGAGCTATCATGCATATACCTCCTCGATCTTGCTTACGGCGTCCTTAACAATTACGAGCTTGTCAGCATTCAGAATATCATATACATTAAGTGTATTTACCTGAGCTGTCTTAACTCCGGGAATATTGTTAGCCGATTTAATAATCTTGCTGTCAACCTCTGGAAGAACAATGAGAGCCTTTTTCTCAGCCTCAATTGCCTTGAGCATAGCAACGATTGTCTTTGTTTTGTATTCATTCATTGTGATTGAATCAACAACGATAATTTCATTCTCCTTAGCCTTGGAAGAGAAAGCTGACTTCATAGCAAGTCTTCTTACCTTTTTATTTACGGAAAATCTGTAATCTCTTGGCTTCGGAGCAAATACAACACCGCCGTGTGTCCACTGCGGAGCACGGGTTGAACCCTGTCTTGCACGGCCTGTGTCTTTTTGTCTCCACGGCTTTTTGCCGCCGCCGGAAACTTCTGCTCTTGTAAGAGCGGACTGTGTGCCCTGACGCTGTGCTGCAAGATAGTTTACTACCATCTGATGCATAACAGCCGCATTGGGCTCAATACCGAATACGGAATCAGCAAGGTCGATTGTACCAACCTTTTTGCCTTCCATATCTACTACTGCTAAATTTGGCATTTATAATCCCCCTTCCTTAAGCCTTAACGGAATCTTTGAGTACAACGATTCCCTTGTTTGGTCCGGGAACGGCACCCTTTACAGCAATGAGGTTGTTTTCAACATCGACCTTAACTACCGTAAGATTCTGAACCGTTACCTGTTCTGCGCCGAGATGGCCTGCCATTCTCTTGCCCTTCCATACGCGTGAAGGCGATGAGCAGGCACCGATTGAACCGCCGTGACGAACGCAGGGGCCTGTACCGTGACTCTCTTTAAGACGGTGGAAGTTCCAGCGCTTGATAACGCCTGCGGTACCTTTACCTTTGCTCTTTCCGGTTACATCAATCTTGTCGCCGGGGGTGAATACGTCTGCTTTAACGAGGTCGCCTATGTTGTAAGCGTCTGTGTCGTTAAAGCGGAACTCTTTAAGAGTTTTCTTGGGAGCTACGCCTGCTTTGTCAAAAAATCCCTTCATAGGCTTTGTAACCTTATGGGGCTTTAAGTCGCCGTATCCGAGCTGAACGGATGCGTAGCCGTCGTTTTCAACTGTTTTCTTGGCTGTAACCACGCAAGGGCCTGCCTCTACAACAGTTACGGGAATTACTACTCCCTTTTCATCGAAAATCTGTGTCATACCGATTTTCTTGCCGATGATTGCTTTCTGCATTATATATCCTCCTTATAGGTTATTGGTTGGCGCTCGGCCAACATGACCCTGTCTGCTTGTAGGTTGGTACGGATTATAACTTAATCTCGATATCAACGCCGGCAGGGAGCTCTAAGCTCATAAGAGCCTCGACTGTCTTATTTGACGGTCTTAAGATGTCGATAAGACGTTTGTGAGTTCTCATTTCAAACTGCTCACGGCTGTCCTTATACTTATGAACAGCACGAAGAATAGTTACAACCTGCTTCTCGGTAGGGAGCGGAACCGGTCCCGATACTCTTGCGCCTGTGCGCTTAGCTGTTGCAACGATTCTCTCAGCCGACTGGTCAACCAGCTGATGATCATAACCCTTTAATCTTATCCTAATCTTTTCCTTGACTGCCATTATCGTCGCCTCCTTAAAAATTTAGTTGGCGGGCGTTTGCTTTCAAAACTTTTTTGAAACTCTGCCGGGTGTTTCTTGATCCGGCATTAAAAAACCCGTTTAACTATTCAGTTAACCGGGAACGTCCTGAAAGCATTTGAGCATAGCTGTGGCAAAGCAACCCTATTGCCGCAGTTTACTCTTTGTTTCATTGTAATCGCCCGGTTTAAAATCGGACATACTCCACGGAAAAACCGGCGAAATCGCCGCAACCTCCCGCTTCATCGCATATCTGTGCAGTCACGCAAGCATTATTATACTATGAAAATACTGTTAATTCAACCATATTAACAAAAATATTGCTATAGAATTTTTAAGACCATTTCTTAATATTTTTGTAAATTATGCACATATTGCCAAACCTGAGCGGATAAAGTATAATTAAAGTATAAGCATAATTATACTTATAATAAAAGATAGATAAACTTCAAAGGAGGGCTGTTTGTTTTATGAAACACGTTTACTACGGCGACGGAAAAGGCAAAACAACTGCCGCAGTCGGGCTGGCTGTAAGAGCGGCAGGAAGCAATATGAAAGTGCTGTTTATACAATTTCTTAAAACCGAGTTTTCGGGAGAACGCCATGTTCTGAGCCATACCGAAAATGTAACTCTTACTTTTTGTCCGCTTGAGCTTAAATTCACCTTTGAAATGAATGATTCCGAAAAACAGCAGGCTTCAAAGATTTTTAAGGGAATTTTTGATTCTGCCGCTACAACAGCGCTCACCGAAAGATATGACGTTGTTGTATTTGATGAGATTTTTGATGTTATAAATAACGAAATGCTCAGTGAAGCAAGCGTATATGAATTCATTACAAACGCTCCAAGCAGTATGGAGATAATAATGACAGGACATAATCCTCCTCAGAGGTTTATTGATATTGCCGACTATGTTACCGAATTCAAAAAAATCAAGCATCCTTACGACAGAGGAATTACAGGCAGAATAGGCATTGAGTTTTAGTTTCTATTCATTTGTTAACAACTTAAACAGTTAGAAAATAATAAAAGCAACACTGCGAAAGTCCCATTACTAACGGATTTTCGCGGTGTCTTAATATTTATTGTACTTTATTTGATAAAAACAAGCGGAAGTTTAATTAAACCTTGAATTTTTTACAAAAATTAATTTTTAATTTATTCCCAATATTGATGTTCAGCCTCAAAACGATTGGTGCTCGGTTCTTCTGTATTTTGACGGAGTCATATCATAGTACATTTTAAAGGCTCTGTTAAAGTTTGAAATATTGTTAAATCCCGACTGACCTGCTATCTCTATAATAGGATTGTCCGTTGTAGTAAGAAGCATAGCCGCACGTGTAAGCCGAAGCTCATTAACATAATTTACAAACGTAGTATTCATAAGCTCTTTAAACAAATGCGACACATAGTAACGGCTTAAACCCGTTATCTGTGCAATTGTATCAAGCGATATGCTCTCGCAGAAGTTCTCATTGATATACTCGGTAATTTTGCGAAGCGCACGATACTTTTTGCCCTGAGTTTCCACATCATAAATTTTGATAAGCTCCTCTGCGAATAATACATAAAATATTTCATACATCTTTCCATGTACAAGCAGCTGGAAGAAATTGCGTTTATCGGTTTCGGCCTCCATAACTGTGTTTAAGCAGTTCAAGGCCTGTTGATAAAAGCTGTTATCGGGTGTTATTCTTGCAAATTGTGTACAATTGCCCGTTGTCAAGCCTCTGATGATACCCTGAGGAATATACTCTTGAGTAACTGAAATCGGATTTGACAAATTGAGCAAAACCACATCTACGCGCGCACCCTTATAATTATCAAGCTTATACTTTTGGTTAGGTGCGATAAAATAAATATCGCCCTTATTCAGATTGTACATATTCGTTGCTGTTTCAATTTCCATTGAGCCTTCACGCATTACAGCAAGAATAACTTCACTGTGAACATTCCACTTGTCGTCAAGTACCATTTCTCCGCAAACCACTCTGAACGAAGAGTTAGAAGTTGATGCGGAATTCAAAAATTCAAAACTCATAATCTCACCCTCTTATTAAGTCACAAGCAAAATCATAATGAAATTATGCTGTATATTTTCAACTAAATCATAAATGATTTTATGCTTTATGTCAATGAAATTTTTGCTTTATAATAAAAAAAATATATGCTTCATAAAAAAGCAAAAAAAATAATATTTTTACTGATATTGAGAGAATAGGGCAAATTACGTGTTTATTTAAGTTTTTCTGCATATGCATTTTATTTCAACTGTATAATGCACAAATATATTTGATTAAATTTTAAAATAATCGTATATATTGTTAATATATTAACAATATTCGCCTGCTATTATAATATCTTGCTCTTATTTCAAGTATAACATCGCCGCGCTTTGAATTCTTGAAGAAAATTCCTCGACCGCTTTGACAGGTGAAATTATTTTTATCTTGTCACCCAATCCGAATACCCATGCATAAAACTGCGGGCTCAGCATAACCTTAACAGACACATTAAATGTGTTGTCGGTTTCTTTCGTTATGTAAATATCAGAACCGAACCTGTCAACAATTACTCCTATAAGGCTGTTGTCAACCGACAGCTTAACCAAAGCCTCTTCTCCGCCGAACATTGAAAACACACCCTTTGAATAACGGGCAATATCAAACTTTTCAAATTTTTCTTTGCCGTCACGTTTATAGGCTTCAATCTCAATCGACTCCATTTTGTCAACGCGGTAATGCTTAATCATTTCCGCATCTTTGTCATATGCAATCAAATAGTAATTTTCGTCATCCCAGCAAAGCGCCCACGGCGAAACCTTGTAGGACGCGCCGTTCCTGCGTTCGGTCTTAATTATTTTCCTGTCCGAACCGAATCTCACTTGCCACATACAATATTTGAAAGAAATTTGTCTGTCCTCGGAAATTGCATTGTGAATTGTATCTACATTATAGTATATCTTTTCATTTACCGTTTTTACGCGATTAGAAACATAGACCTGGCGCTGAAGCTGCTTTCCCTCGTTCTCGCTCACAAGTCCTTCAAGCTTTTTTATAAGCGAAAGGCTTTTTTTGTGAGTAATAAACTTTGAGCTTTGAATTGCGTCAACAAGAAGTTTAAGCTCCGCAATTTCAAACTCGCGGTTTCCGACATAATACTTTACGGTGGACGACTTGGTGCGGCAAATATCAAGTCCGAATACTTCAAGAATTTTTAAGTCGTCATAAAGACTTTTTCTTTCGGCACTTATTCCGTATGCCTCAAGTTCTTTTTTTATTTCATTTATTGTAAGCGCATGGTTTTCATCAGTTTTTTCAAGCATAATTTTATGCAAGTAAAGCAGCTTTTGCTTTTGCATAGGATTGCGTGCCACAGCAAATCTCCTCCTTATACTGAAATAGTCTGCGCCAGTGCCACCACAAGCGGCATAGTGATGATTGATACAAGCGTTGTTGACGCCACCACGCTGACCGAAAGCTCTGCGTCGCGGTTAAACTTAGCCGCAAACATTGTCGTAGTTGCAGCCGTAGGAGCAGCGCTTGCAATTACAAAAGCAATAATTATAACTGTATCAACTTTAAACAAAGCCATTATTAATGTTGCCGCAACAGGAATAACAATAAGTCTTACTGTCATTGCTATATATGTGCTTACGTCTGTAAATGCTTTTTTCAAGTCGGCTTTTGAAAGATAAAATCCAATTACAAGCATAGGCAGAGGAGTGTTTAAATCTGCCAGATACTCTACAGGCTGGCTTATAATATACGGTAAATGGATTCTGCATACAAACAGAATTATTGCAATTAAAACGCCGACCAAACCCGGATTAAACGCAAGTTTTTTGATTGAAAGCTGTTTTTTGTCTCCGCTCATGGATACAAGCCCGTAAGTCCAGACGAATATATTAAAAACGGCTACAAAAATTGAACCGTAGAACCATCCGTCGTCTCCGAGAACAGCTTTTTGAAGCGGAAGCGACATAAATCCGCAGTTTGAAAAAACGACCGCAAATTGAAGAACTTTACTTCTCGCCTCGTTTTTATTGCGAAAAATAATCTTAGCCAAGGCAATTGAGCCTGCAATAATCAACGACGCACAAATTGCCGCAATCAAAATCTTGCCGAGCAGGTCAAGTGTAAACTCTCTCTGAAATGCAGAAATCATCACGCACGGCGTAACAACATACAGAACTATATCGGTTATATGATGCGATGATGAATCGGTAAGAATACCTTTCTTTCCGCACAAAAAACCAACTGCTATAAGTACAAACAGAACCAGCACCTGCTGTGCTATCATCACAAAATTTTCAGTCAAAATCAGGACTTCCATTCTATGTAAAATTACAATTATTCGGCATTTTTTAAATCGGATATAATTGTATCATAATTACAGGTATTTTTCAAATAATATTATAAAAGATAGTTTTTGGCGAAGCAGGGCGACATTATATACAAAATAGCGCTAAAATATTAGTGCATATTAACCAACAAAAGATTGTTTTTTTTTGAAATATGTATTATCCGCCGAAAATTATTGCTATTTGTTGACAATTATTTTTTCAAATTGTATAATTACAATATCGGCAAAAACTATACAATAATGCAAAATATCATAAAAATTTGAAAGAAGGATTTTTTTATGGCAACTACAAAGAAAACTACCGCAAAAGCTGCTGCAACAAAAGAAGCTGCTCCTGAAAAAGAAACCGCTGTTAAGGCAGCTGCTAAAACAGAAAAAGCTGAAGCTCCTAAGGCTGCTGCTAAAAAAGCACCTGCAAAGAAAGCTCCCGCAAAGAAAGCTGCTCCTAAGAAAGTAGCTCCCAAGAAGCCCGCTGCGGCTAAAGCTGTTGAAACAAAGGTAAATTTCTTTGTTGAATTTGGCGGTGTACAGGTTTCAATTGATGAAGTTGTTTCAAATGTAAAAGCCACTTACGGCAAAGACGCTAAAGAAATTGCAGTTTATCTTAAGCCCGAAGAAAGCAAGGCTTACTTCGTAGCTGACGGCGAAGAAAAAGAAATGGACGTTTTCTTCTGCTGATAATTTATTGGCAAATCAAAAGACCGGTTTTAAAACCGGTCTTTTTTATTTTTCTGTAAAGCAACTTTTTTTGACGCATTTATTTACTTTCTCCGCGGAATAAAATTCCTAATAAATCCAATGTGCTTTCCTCTTCCTTTAATGTAAAAATAGCCTGCAAAGTTAAATATAACTGCTCCCACAAAATTGACGAGCATATCTTTCATAGTATCAAAAAGACCTATGTCAAGGTAGCCGTTTATTCCAAGATTTTCTCCGTTCACTACAGTATCTTTTATTCCGCTTATGGTAACAATGCTGCCTGAATTTTCCGAAAGAACACCCGAACGAATAATATTGATTACCGTATCTTTCTGCATATCCCTGCCGAGAAACATATCTACGCCAAATTCAAAAAACTCCCACACCGTACCTGCGGTCATTGAAAAGCAGAATGAAAACAAACACACGAATATCGGCGAAAGATTTATTTTTATTTTTTCATTTTCGTTGAGAATGTCTATAAGCCCGAATCCCACTCCGGCACAAATAAATCCGTTGAGCGTATGAAGCACGGTGTCCCATAACGGTATTTTTTCATAAAATGACGCAATCTCTCCCATTACGTTGGCAGAGAAAACAAATATTATCATTATGACCTCCAAGACATTTGGGAGGTCAATTTTCAGTTTATTTTCAATAAATGACGGAATCATCAGAAGCACGAGTGACAGCAAACAGGTCATTGCGTTCTCCCAGAATCCATTTAAAACGCTGTAAATAAGAATTGCCGCGATCACGCCGCGCAAAACAATATATACTGCCGCTTTTACTTTATGCTCTTTCATTTCCTGCAAATTAAGCACACGGTTAATTTTCTGAAAACGTTTTTTATCTTGTTTTAGTTTTTTATTTGCCACTTTACATCATTTCTTTCTTATATAATGTATTTAATCTTACCCTTATATAATTAAATATAATATAAAAAAACCTCCTTTTTCAAGAAGGAGATTTTTATCATTCTGAAATGCATTCTTTCTCAAGTCTTTTGTTAAGCTCTTCCTTGCCCACGGCAAGCATAAGCTTAATTCTGTTTTCCTGATTTACCTTTGGAGCGCCGGGGTCATAATCAATTGTAACAATATTGGCGTTAGGCCTAACTTCCTTGATTTTTCTTATTGCGCCCTTGCCGTTGATATGATTAGGCAGACAGCCAAACGGCTGAGTACATACAATGTTTTCGTAGCCTGTTTCTGCAAGCTCAAGCATCTCTGCCGTAAGCAGCCAGCCCTCGCCCATTTTACTGCCGTATCCTATTATTCCTTTAACAAGCTCTTTTGTGTGGGCATACTCATGAGGAGGAACAAAGCCGTACTTTTTAGCGGCTTCAATCATAAGCCCCTCAAGTTTAGTAAGATAGTTCAAAAGCATTTTACATACTTTATATTTGATTGAATTTCCGCCGAACATCTTAATATCCTCAATGCGGTTGTCAACCTTAAACGAAGCAAATCCCATAAGTCCCGGAACACATACCTCGCAATCCTGCTCTGCGAGAAAATCCTCAAGTCCATTATTAGCCATTTTGGAGTACTTTACATAAATTTCGCCGACAATGCCTACCTTTACCTTGGGCACTATGTTAAGCTCAATTTTTGAAAATGATTTTGTAATTTTGTCAAGATTCTCATCAACCTCTTCAAGAGTGTATCCCTTGCCTTCAATGAGCATTTGAGAAATTTTTTCAACCCATTCGTTGACAAGCGCCATACTCTCGCCCTTGTTTACTTCGTAAGGCTTTGTCTGGTTTGAGAGCAGCATAAGCTGGTCTCCATATACAAGTCCTCCTACGAAACGTCGGATAAGCGGAAGCGTCAAAGAAAATCCGCTGTTCTTTTCCATACCGAACGAAAGCGAGATTACTGGAACAAACTCAAAGCCTGCCTTAATAAGAGCCTTTCTAAGCAGGAAAATATAGTTCGATGCACGGCAGCCTCCGCCCGTCTGGGTAATCATAAGCGCAGTTTTGTGAACGTCATATTTTCCGCTTTGCAGTGCGTTGATAAACTGACCTATTACAAGAAGCGCAGGATAGCAGGTATCGTTATGAACATACTTTAACCCTGTTTGAGCAATTTCCGGTCCTGTTGTATCAAGCAAATCCGACTTGTATCCGTAGTGGGTAAAAACGTTCTGCAAAATTTTAAAATGTATGGGAGCCATATTCGGCATAAGAATTGTATAATCTTTTTTCATTTTCTTTGTAAAAAGCAGACGACCTGTTTTTTTATCGTATTTCAATTCAGACATAATACAATTCCTTTCATTATTTCAATTAAGAAATATTTTTTGCAAATTGCGTAATGTTGCTTAATCGTTATCAATAGCTGCAAGCAGACTGCGAATACGGATTTTTACCGCTCCCAAATTGGTTATTTCGTCAATTTTTATCTGAGTATAAATTTTGTTGTTTTTCTCAAGAATTTCTCTTACCTCATCTGTAGTAATCGCGTCAACACCGCATCCGAAAGACACAAGCTGAATAAGTTCCATATCTTTTCGTGTAGTAACATACTTTGCCGCCGCATAAAGGCGCGAGTGATATGTCCATTGGTTAAGAACATGGGTATTGAACTTTTCAACACGGGCAGAAATTACGTCTTCACTGACTATTGCAACCCCAAACCCTGCAATAAGCTTGTCGATTCCGTGGTTAATTTCCGGGTCTATATGATACGGTCTGCCGGCAAGAACAAAAATCTTTTTTCCCTCTTTCTCGGCAGTTTTGATTATTTCGTTTCCTTTAGCCAGCACCTTCTGTTTATAGGCTTCCTGCTCCTCATATGCCTTACGTGCCGCAATTCTCACCTCATTAAGCGTTAGGTCAGGGAAATGCTGTGACAATCTTTCATATGCTTTCTTCGGAAAATCCTTTGGACGGTGAACTCCGAAATACTCTTTTATAAAATGCACCTTGCGTACATCTTTCATATTATTCTTTATTACTTCGGGATAATACGCAACTACGGGACAATTGTAATGATTATCTCCGAGATGTTCGTCAAAATTATATGACAGACAAGGATAAAATATGGTTTCTGCGCCCTCGTCAATAAGGGTCTGAATGTGACCGTGCATAAGCTTTGCCGGGAAACATACCGTATCGCTCGGAATAGTCTGCTGACCGCGCTGATACAGACTTCTGCTTGAATAAGGCGACTTAACCACTTCAAATTTAAGCTCTGTAAAAAATCTGTACCAGAACGGAAACATCTCAAACATATTAAGTCCCATCGGCAGTCCGAGCTTTCCTCTGAGCCCCTCAACGGGTTTATACGAGTCAATGAGCTTCAGCTTATAATCATACATATTAAGCTCTGACGACGGCACGCGCTTTGTGATAGGCCGTTCGCATCTGTTACCTGCAATAAATTTTCTTCCGCCGCCGAAAGAATTAATTGTAAGACGGCAGTTGTTGTTGCAAAGTCCGCAGTTTGCGACCTTTATTTCGTGAACAAAGTTTTTAAGCGCTTCTGCGTCAGCAAGACTGCTGTAAGATTTGCCCTTTGACTTTTTCTTTGCATAAAGGGCTGCGCCGTATGCGCCCATAAGTCCTGCTATATTCGGGCGCACAACCTCAACGCCCATCTCCTGTTCAAAGGCACGCAGTACAGCGTCATTCAAAAATGTTCCGCCCTGCACCACAACTTTTTTGCCGAGTTCTTCGGGACTTGACGCGCGGATAACCTTATAAAGCGCATTTTTTACAACGCTGAGCGAAAGACCTGCCGAAATATCCTCAATAGTTGCACCGTCCTTTTGAGCCTGCTTAACACTTGAATTCATAAATACCGTACAGCGCGAACCCAAGTCGACAGGGCGCTTTGCAAAAAGACCGAGCTTTGCAAAATCGGCAATTTCATATCCGAGCGCATTTGCAAATGTCTGCAAAAAGCTTCCGCAGCCCGACGAACAAGCCTCATTAAGGAATATGTTGTCAATTGCTCCGTTATGTATTTTGAAGCATTTGATATCCTGTCCGCCGATGTCGATAATGAACTCAACATCGGGCATAAAGTATTTTGCCGCTGTAAAATGTGCAATTGTTTCAACTATGCCGTAGTCAACGTCGAACGCATTTTTGATTATATCTTCTCCGTATCCGGTAACGGCGGAAGAAGCCACATTTATTTCGGGATTTATAGAATAAATCTCTTCAAGAAATTCCTTTATAATTTCAACGGGATTTCCCTTTGAGGGCAGATATTTTGAGTAAAGCAGTTCGCCGTCCTCGTTAAGGACAACGCCCTTAACGGTGGTAGAACCTGCGTCCATACCGATGTATGCCTTACCCTTGTAGCCTTTGAGCTCTTTTTGTTTTACATCAGCTTTTGAATGGCGCTGTATAAATTTTTCGTAATCCTCCTTGCTTTCAAAAAGCGGAGGATTAAACGCAAAGTTGCCCGAACCTCTGTAATTTTTTACTTCGTCTATAACCTTGTCAAAATCAATTGTTTTGTCGGCACAGAGCGCAGCGCCGCAGGCTACATAGTAAAGCGAATTTTCTGGGCATATTCCCTTTGTGCCGAGAGTACGGTCAAAACAATTTCTCAGCTCGCTCATAAATGTAAGCGGGCCGCCGAGATAAACCACCTGACCTTCAATTTCACGTCCCTGCGCAAGTCCTGCAACCGTCTGGCTTACAACAGCATTGAATATGCTTTCTGCAATATCGCTCTTTCTTGCGCCCTGATTGAGCAGAGGCTGAATATCTGTTTTCGCAAACACGCCGCAGCGTGAAGCGATTGTATATGTTTTTTCATACTGCTTTGCAAGCTCGTCAAGATCCTCAAGCTTTACATTTAGCAGAGTTGCCATCTGGTCTATAAATGCACCTGTACCGCCTGCACAGGTGCCGTTCATTCTAACCTCAAGTCCGTTGGAAAGGAAAAGAATTTTTGCGTCCTCTCCTCCAAGCTCTATCACGACATCCGTACCGGGCAAAAAGGTGTTGGCGGCAATTCTTGTGGCATAGACCTCCTGAACAAAATCAATACCGCATGCCTGAGCTACGCCCATACCGGCAGAACCCGACATTGCAACATCTGCATTTTCTACTCCGTCAATTTTTGAACGGACTGTATTGAGTATTTCTGCAATTTTTTCGGTAATCTGAGAATAGTGGCGTTCATATGTGCTGTATATCAAATTGTTTTCATTGTCAAGCACAACGCATTTTATTGTAGTTGAGCCAATATCAAGTCCTAATTTCAAAATGCCGTCCTCCGAACATCCGTTGATAAGCATAATAATACATACTATTTAATTATAGTATTATTAAGTGTGTTTTTAATTCCTTTTTGCAAAATTAAAATCTTTGATAAATTTTAACACTTATGCTCTGCAAAATCAATATACACTTGTCGCATTATGTAAACTTTTTAAATAGCTAAATAATAAAAATGAGAGAAAAACAATTGACTTTTAATATACATTATATTACAATATTTCACATAATAAAAGTATATGTAATAAATAAACTTATAAATTGCTATGATTTTTCCTTAATTAAACTAATTCTGTTTTTACACCGCGAAAATCCGCATTTAATCGGACTTTTGCGGTTATTTAGTATTCCTATGACTTTGTATATTACCATTTTAGTATTAATATAAATCTAATTTTTCCATCTGTTTACGTTTCTGTTCCATACTACTGTGAACATATCTTTCAAGTAATATTTGTATGCTTGTGTGTCCCATAAGCTCGCTCAGTGTTTTTACATCAAATCCGCTTTCTATTGCTCTTGTTGCAAACGT
>CANQMH010000055.1 GCA_947624865.1 uncultured Clostridia bacterium
TTGCCGAACCCGTCCGCATAGGACAGTATGGAAATGGCGGTCAGGGAGAACGAATTTATTCTGTTCACGGAAAATCCGTTGCATTGTCGGCAAACGGTTGCGGCGGTGGTGCGAAAACAGGGCTGTATGCAATTCCCATTGAGTTTAAAGATAACAAGCCTATTAAAGCTGTAAGCTGCGCAGACGGTAAGACATATGTTGTTTATAAAGTTAAAGACAGCCAGATTACTATAAAAGAAAAGCAGTACCCTATTAAACTTGTCGACGGGTATTATATAATTCGTAAGCTTACGGTTTCGGAATGTAAGAGGTTACAGACAGTCCCCGAATGGTATGAATTTCCCGTAAGTGATACGCAGGCTTATAAGATGTTAGGAAACGGTTGGACGGTTGACGTGATTGCTCATTTAATTCAAGCAACATTGGAAACAATAAATTAAAGAGCAATTGTTTCGGTAAGAACACCCGAATATCTAATGCCACAATTCAAGAAACTTAATAATTAAAGGAGTAAAAATGAAAATGAAAACAATTACGATTAACATATTATCTGCGCTGATTTTGTCGCTAGTGATAATATTATGTTTCACGTCCTGTAATATAACGCAAGATCGAAATTCATCAGATGATTATATAAGTGTTTCAACTTCAGAAGAAATTTCAACTAAGCGCAACGAAACAGCCATTAAACCCGAAACCACAATTGATTTAACCCCCGTCATAGAAACTCCTGAATTAGCGAAAACTTTATACGACAATTTACCCCCGAAGAAATCAATCTGCTGGAAGTAACAGTACAACACGAGGCAGGCAATTTTTCAAAGAGATATAAGACCTATGTCGCAGAAATCATTTACAATCGCCTTGTTTCAGATTATTTCCCCGACACAATTCACGATGTTCTTTTTCAAGAAGGGCAGTTTCAAGGGATTGTCTCGTGGAGTAAATCGGGAATTTCCGCCGATAATGAAACAAAACAAATAGTAAAGAAAGTGTTCAGCGAAGAAAACCCGTCACACAACTGTACTTTCTATTACAATCCCAAACTTTCAGATTACAAATCGACAATATGGTTTGAGAGTGCGTCTACTATTGACTATGTGTTTTCATACACAGAAGAAAGCTGGGGTATTGAATATACAACAAGATTTTTTGAGCTTAAAGGAGAAGGATAATGACAGGTATTGATGAAGTAGGCACATATACGCTTACTGTTAAATTTGTAACAGTAGAGCAGGTAAAAACATTTGTGTCACGAGCGGAAAAAATTACCGGGAATGTGGTTATAGAAACAGAGAATAATTTTAAAATTGATGGCAGGAGTCTTATGGGGCTTTTCGCCTTAGACCTTTCAAATTTATAAAATGGCAGGAAATAGCATTGTTGTTGATGTTGCAGAAGAACTGTTGTGCAACTTATTTGATGAAGATGGAAATTTTTTTGTTTGAAAAGTATCTTGAAACAATACAGAAAGGTTGTGATGTATCTTGAAAGAAAAGAAACTTTATGTTTGTGAAGTGTGCAATACTTCCTATGCTTCCAAAGAAGATGCAAAGAAATGTGAAGAAAACCATGTTGGAATCAGAAAGATTCTGTCTTACAGGTTTCTTCCATTCAGGTCAGACCAAACAGGCTATCCACAAACCATTGATGTTGAAATGAACAATGGAAAAATAATCAAATATCACAGATGAAAGGAAATAGTGAAATGTCGAATGCCAATCACCCCGCACATTACAACATACCCGGCAGGAAAGAATGTATTATTGAAATGCTTGAAATCTTCGGTTCAGAAAAAGTTCAGGCGTTTTGTGAACTGAATGCTTACAAGTACAGATACAGACACCAGCTGAAAAACGGTCAGGAAGATCTCGATAAAGCTGAATGGTATGATGCAAAACGGGCTGAACTTATAGCAACAGACGAACGGTTTGAAATTGCAAGGAATTCCGGTCTTGATATTCGGGAAAATTTCCTGATTGAAGAAATGGCAGAGCTGACACAGGCAATTTATAAATGCAAGCGTTTTAGATATTCTGAATTGTGTTCCGAATATCCCAAAAATATTGACAAGGAAGCCGCGAAAAACAACCTGATTGAAGAAATCGCTGATGTGAGGCTGGTGTTGGAACAGCTGATTTATTTGCTTGGGTGCGAAAAAGCGGTTGCTGAAGCGGAAAACCAAAAAATCAAAAGAACGCTTGAAAGGATGGGTGGTCAGAATGAAAACAATTAAACCTTATGTGCAAATTGCCGCAGATGTGAACAGTGGGGAGATCCTGAAAAAAATCGAAGCTGTTGCAAGAACCTGACCTGTTACCATTATCTGTGGCAACGAAAATTTCCGGAATATATATGATTTATGCGAAGAACTTGCGATTATTATATAAGAGGTAATTAAATGGAAATTAAAAATACAGACGTCTGGGGTTTCGAGCACGCTTTTAGGGGAATGAGAAACCCATTAAACAGTTGGCGTAAGAGCGACAGCGTTTCTAATAACGGAAATTTTGAAATCGGAAAAAATGACTTAAATCTTGCCCAAAATCTTATCAAATCGGGCAGCGAACACTCTAAATTTATGAGAATGATACACGTTTCGGCAGATATTGATATGCCGAGATATTGGTGGAGCGAAGAAGATACATACCATTTCAATACTAAAAATTCCTGTTCCACTATGCACAAACTGCTCAACAATAGTAACCCTATTACCAAAGATATGTTTGTTACTTGTAAAGAAGATGAGGATATAATGGATTTTATTGTCAGGCGGCTTGAAACACTAAGGCGAGATTACAATTCAACCACCAGCAGCGAAGAACAAACACAGCTATTGATTAGAGCAAAGAGGCTGCTTCCTGAAGGATTTCTACAAATGAGAACTCTTGACACAAATTATGCCGAATTGCGTAACGAGTACTTTCAGCGCAGAAATCACAGACTAAAAGAAGAGTGGGTAGATACTTTTTGCTCTTGGATTGAGAGTTTGCCTTATGCAAAAGAACTAATTACATTAGAAAAGTGAGGTTGAAAATGAAACGACTTATAATTATAAACGGCACGGGCGGTGCAGGCAAAGATACTTTTTGTAATTACGTCATAAAGTGCCTCAACCAAAAAGATTATGTTATTTGGAGATATTCTTATGTGGATTTTGCAAGATTTATACTATCAGATAAGGGCATTGATACAAGCAAAAAGACAAATAAAGACAGAGTACTTCTTGCAGGGCTTAATAAACTCCTTGAAGAATATGACGACATTCCTTTTAAGGACTGCTGCCAACTTATTAACGATGGTTTCTTTAAAGATATGGACGATCCATATGAATATAACCCCGAATCCGTAGATATAATTTTACTTGATGTTAGAGAGCCGGATGTTATTGAACGATTTAAGACAGTTTACGATGACGTTTTAACGGTTCTTGTTGACAATGGAACTACAAACACCGTAACAAAAGAAGATGAAGGCGTGTTTAACTACAAATATGACCGTATAATATCCAACACAAGAGATTTAGACTTCCTTAAACATCAAGCGGAAGTGTTCGCTGATGAAATTATAGATGCAAGTAATGTAAAAAGATGCAGAAAGAATAAAAGAGAAGGTGCTAACGGTTGAAATATGCTATTACAGGAAAGAGAGGTTCATTTGCAGAGTTAATTACAAGTTACATAAAAGACACAGAAAATCTTGATGTTGATTTTATGCTCCCCGGCGCAATAAATAAGGCGAGTGAAAAAATAAAGGTTATTTATATATGTATACCATTCAAAGCAGCTTGGGATTACATAGTGACCGACCCTTATAATATTGACTTGACTTGCTTGTTTGTTGATGAAGTAATGGAGTTTAGAAACTTAAATCGTTGGGATTTCATAGTGGACTTTGATGGCAGCGTTGACTATAAGTCTATTGCATACAAGATTGCCGAATGGATAAAAAAGGACAGGCATCAAATTGAATGAATTGTGTGATAGATCATCAAGGTTAAAAAGAATACTCTGTATTATAATCAAAGATATTTTAGTAGGTGTACTAAATGGCAAAAAGTAAAAGAGAAATACAAGGCTGTTGTAATTGTCTATATTCGGGCGAGAAATATTACTGTGGAATAAAGGCAGGTGAACATATTAAAGGTCAAAGAAAAAGAATGGCTAAAAAACGATTGCGCTAAATGGGAATATGATGGATATAGTGACGGATTTAACGCCGAAGAAGAGTATAATAAAATGTCGGATATTACTTGATATTACTTAAAGAAAGCAGGTGATAAGATGATTACCTATGAAGATGAATGTGTGGGCTGTTCACTCGAATTAGGCTGTTTAGGCAGCAGTTGCCCTTATATAAATGTCAAGCATTTTCTTTGTGATTGGTGTGATAATATTTTTGACCATTCCGAGTTGAGATATTATAAAGACGGATATATCTGCAAGGATTGTTATTTGTCACATTCCGAAGAAACGTGGGAGTCTTTGGAAAAAGTAAATGAAAACGACGAATAAGAGGAGAAGAATATGATTAAGGTAAAAAAGAAAGACGGAACCCTTGAAGACTATAATGAACAAAAGATTATAAACGCTTGTCATAAAGCCTCAAACAGAGCGTTAGACAATCTTACAAACGATGATTATATCAGAATTTGTGAACAAGTTGCTGATTATATTGAGGAGGATATTGAAGGAGATGTAATTACAGTTGAGCAGATACATAGTATAGTAGAAAGAACTCTGCTTGACTTGTATCCTAAATCGGGACAAAGTTATCAGCAATACAGAAATTATAAGAAAGACTTTGTTCATATGATGGACGATGTGTATAGTAAGAGCCAGAGTATCCGATATATCGGAGATGTATCAAATGCAAATACAGACTCAACTATGACAAGCACGCAGAGAAGTCTGATTTATGGTGAGCTTAATAAAAATCTGTATGATAAGTTTTTCTTAACAGTTGAGGAAAAACAAGCCGCAAGAGACGGATACATATATATTCACGATAAAAAGGACAGACTTGATTCGGTAAATTGCTGCTTATTTGATATGGACAATGTTCTCAGAAACGGCTTTGAAATGGGAAATCTCTGGTATAACGAGCCGAAAACGCTTGATGTAGCTTTTGATGTTATAAGCGATATTACAATGTCTGCTGCAAGTCAGCAGTACGGCGGTTTTACAATACCCGAAGTAGACAAAATTTTAGCTCGATATGCCGAAAAGAGTTACTTGAAATATATCAAGGAATATACGGATATTTGCGATATGGTTGGAGCAGAAAATAATGTTAAGATTACTTCGGAAAAAAGTGCCGAACAATATGCAGAGTCAAAGGTTTACAGAGATTTTGAACAAGGTTTCCAGTCTTGGGAAATGGCGTTTAACTCAGTCGGCAGTTCTCGCGGCGACTATCCTTTTATTGCAATAAGTTTCGGAATAGGAATAGGTAAGTGGGAAAGAATGGCAACTGAAGTAGCCCTTAAAGTCAGAGCAGGAGGTCAGGGCAAAAAGAATTTCAAACGCCCTGTTCTATTTCCTAAGTTGACATTTTTGTATGATGAAAATTTACACGGAGAGGGAAAGCCGTTTGAATACCTTTTTGATACGGCTATTGATTGCAGCAGTAAGTGTATGTACCCCGACTTTTTGTCATTAACGGGAGAAGGCTATATACCCTCTATTTATAAGAAATATGGCAAGGCAATAAGTCTTATGGGCTGCCGTGCGTCATTATCCCCGTGGTTTGAAAGAGGCGGTGCAGAACCCATAGATGAGAGTGACAGCCCCATATTTATCGGCAGGTGTAATCTCGGCGCAATTTCTTTACATCTTCCTATGATTCTAGCTAAATCCCGACAGGAAAATAAAGATTTCTACGAGGTTCTTGACTATTACCTTGAACTTATTAGAAACTTACACAGGAGAACATTTGACTTTTTGGGAGAAAAGAAAGCGGCAACTAATCCGCTTGCCTTTACTCAGGGAGGTTTTCTTGGCGGCACATTAAAACCCAATGAGAAAATCAAGCCTTTGCTTAAACCAATGACAATGAGTTTTGGCATTACAGCCTTAAATGAACTCCAACATCTTTATAACGGCAAGTCATTAGTCGAGGATAGTGATTTTGCATATGAGGTTATGGTATATATAAATAAAAAAGTTGCAGAGTTTAAAAAAGAGGACGGAATATTGTATGCGATTTACGGAACACCTGCCGAGTCTCTTTGCGGTTTGCAAGTTGAGCAGTTCCGTAAAAAATACGGCATTATAGAGGGCGTTTCAGACAGACCATATGTTTCCAATTCTTTCCATTGTGGAGTTTGGGAAAATATAACCCCTATACAGAAACAAAACATCGAAGGAAGATTTTGGAATTTATTCAACGGCGGTAAGATACAGTATTGCAGATACCCCGTGTCGTACAATAAAACAGCCATTAAAACATTAGTAAGACGAGCTATGGATATGGGTTTTTACGAAGGTATAAATATGGAGTTGTCTTATTGTGAAGAGTGCGGATATGAACAACTCGAAATGGACAAGTGCCCTAAATGCGGTTCGGAGCAAATTATTCAGATCGACAGAATGAACGGGTATTTAGGCTATACAAGAGTACACGGCAAGAGCAGATATAATAAAGCCAAAGTAGCAGAGATTAAGGACAGGGTGAGTATGTAAGTGAATTACCACAATATAACAACAGACGATATGCTTAACGGAGATGGTCTGCGTGTTGTTCTCTGGTGCAGTGGCTGCCGTTTAAATTGTTATAAATGCCAAAATCCGCAAACGCACGATTTTAAAAGCGGTATACCTTTTGATGAAGAAACAATGCAGGAAATCATTGACGCATTGGATAAGCCTTATATATCGGGAGTTACATTGTCGGGAGGTCACCCGATAGAACCGGAAAACTTTGATACTATACTAAATATATCCCGTGTAATAGACGGAAGATTTCCCGACAAAGACATATGGCTGTATTCGGGGTACACTTGGGAATATATTGTTCAGGATGAAAAACTTAAAACGATTTTACCGTATATTGATGTGCTTGTAGACGGGACTTATATAGATGAATTGAGAGATATTACTCTCCCGTGGCGAGGAAGCAGTAATCAGCGAGTAATTGATGTTAATGCAACTCTTAATAGCAGTACTCCCGATATTCCGATCCTTTATTGTGGCTAACCTAAAAATCATAAAAAATAAGGGTGTACCGTTTGAGTACACCCTTGAGAAAGGTAATAAAATGTCAAAATCCAAATACGACTATAACTTTAAAATTATTGACCTGCTGTATAATTACGAAGAAGAACATAATATCCCCAATGAAGAAAGAGTTACAGAATGGCACAATGACCTTGATATTGCTATACCTAAATATATAAGTGGCAAGGGTTATATCTCTATGAAAGAGATTTACAAGAAATATAAGGAGGTCAGAAAGGAGAATAAGGTTGAACAACACAATGATTTATCTTGACAACGCCGCTACAACACAAATAACTCCCGAAGTATTTGATGTTATGAAACCCTATCTTACAGAACAATACGGCAATCCGTCATCTCTTTATAGGTTTGGAATGGCAGCGAAAGATGCAGTTGAAAACGCCAGAAATCAGATAGCTAAATCAATCAATGCAGAACCGGAACAGATTATTTTTACCGGCGGAGCAACAGAAAGTAACAACTGGGTATTATCTCAATATAGCCCGCAATTATGTTCTCCTTATGAACACAAGTCTGTATTAAAAAATCGTTCTGCGGATTACGGAATATTCGATTTGGCTTATGGGGCAAGAATGTACTACATCCGTATTATATCAAATATGGCTGCAAACAACGAAACCGGAGAACAATTTAAAATTAAAGAAATATGCACAGCCGCCCACAAATATAATCACCTATTTCACACAGATGCTACGCAGGCTTTTGGGCATATTCCTATTGATGTTAAGGATTTAGATGTTGATTATCTCTCGCTTTCTGGTCATAAATTCCACGCACCAAAAGGAGTAGGCATACTTTATGTCAAGAACCCCAATAGCTTAGCCCCAATATTTAATGGAGGTGGTCAAGAAAAAGGACTTCGTTCGGGAACAGAAAACGTAGCGTCAATCGTAGCAATGGGGTGCGCTGCTGAAATGTATAACTACCGAGAAAATGTCGAAAATCAAATCCGTGCTTTAAGGGATAATTTCGAGGATAAAATCCTTGATAATATATCTGATGTGATTGTAAATGCAAAAGAAAAGCCAAGAACAGCAAATATTTCCAGTCTTTCTTTTAAGGGTATCGAGGGTGAAGCTATTATGCTTATGCTTGACGCAAAGGGAATATGCGTTTCAAGCGGCAGTGCTTGTAACAGCAGCAGTATTGAGCCCTCACACGTACTTAAAGCAATGGGCGTTCCCGAAGATTACATAAATGGAACAATCAGAGTAAGTCTAAGCGAGTTTAACACGGCAGAAGAATTAGACTTCGCCGCTGATGAGATTATCAAAGCTGTTAAAATATTAAGGTGACTAAGTCTTGATATAAGTAAAAAAAATAAGAGCAAAAATAGGAAACGGTTAATGTAAAGGAGTATAAATTGCCAAACTGTAAATGTAAGTTTCCCAATGGTTTAGTTGTAAAGCCGGACGGAAAAAATGAACTTGACCCTTGCATATACGAGGATATTGAAATACACACAAATTGTCAGGTAATAATTTCACGTTGTAAAAAATGCGGTAATATAGGAATTTCGTGGACTAAAAACGAAGATTGCGAAAGCTATGATCCGAGAACAAACGAGCCGCTGTGTGATAAGTATGATGAAGAATATTAAAGGAGAGAGATATAATATGGTAACAACTGTAAAATTTGCAAAAGTAAGACCGGACGCTATAATCCCGACTAAAAGAAATGAGGACGCAGGATTTGACATTTACCCTTGTTTTGAAGAAGATTATATAATTATTCAACCACACGCAACAGTTATGATACCCACAGGAATAGCCGCTGCTTGTGATAGTGATTACTACCTGAGTATTCGGGAACGAGGCAGCACCGGTATGTTGGGGCTTTCAATACGCAGCGGAGTTGTCGACAGCGGTTATCGCGGAGAGATTTTCGTAGTCGTAACTAATATTAGCTCTAAAAAATTGGTAATACAAAAGAAAAATAAAGAAAAAGGCACGTTCGATTACTGGAGTGATGATAATGTCGCTAATAAATATCCATACGAAAAGGCAATAGCCCAACTTATAGTGACACCTGTTCCTATGGTAGATGTGGAAGAATATACCTATGAAGAACTTCAAGCAATCCCGTCAGAAAGAGGAAACGGCTCTTTGGGGAGCAGCGGAAAGTAAAATATTAAGATATTTATGGATATATCTGCTAATTATTCAAATAATAATAAAAAAGGAAATGCAATAGGAGTAAATATGAACAAAATCAATCAAGAACGATTTGGGAAAGAATTTCTTCGTGCAATGATAATTGCAAGCTATAAGGATAATATAATCACGCTCAAAGAATATACTGATATGATTCGAGAATTAGACAAAAGATAATATATATTATAATAGTATATGCCGTCATATTTTTATGGCGGTATTTTTTTGATAAGCCATAATTTTACTTGACAAATTACAAAAGGTATGGTATCATTATAGTAGTATGAGGAAGGGGTATTAAAAATGAAAATATACGACCTGATTGAAGAAATGACGCTCTCTCACAAAAGTATCTTTGAAATGCCGTTAAGAGTAACCTTTTATGCAAGAGTATCTACTAAAAAAGACGTACAATTAAATTCACAGGAAAACCAAATACAAACATTTACAGAAATGATAAATAATAATCCAAATTGGACGTTAGTAGACGGCTATGTTGATACTATACGAGGTGAATCCGCCGCTAATAGGGATAATTTTCTTCGTATGATAGATGATGCTAAATGCGGAGAGTTTGACCTTATCATCTGTAAAGAAATTTCAAGATTTAGCCGTGATATGCTTGACAGCATCAAATACACAAGAGAACTGCTGCGTTATGATGTGGGCGTATTTTTTTCGTCTGATAATCTTTGCACTATTGATAAAGATGCCGAGTTGCGGCTTGGCATTATGGCTAGTATTGCCCAGCAAGAAGTAGCCAGACTTTCGGAGCGTATTAAGTTTGGACAGCAAAAGGCAATCGCTAATGGCGTTGTTATGGGTAACAGCAGAATTATCGGTTATAAGAAGGAGAATAAGAGGCTTGTTATAGATGAAAAAGAATCACAAATGGTAAAATTGATATTTGAGATGTTTGCAACAGGCGAATATTCTCTCAGACAACTTGAAAGGGAATTGTACAATAAAGGATATCGTTCTATATCAAATAGCAAAATGAGTCACAACACCATAAAATCAATTATTATGAACCCTAAATATAAAGGCTATTATTGTGGTAACAAAGTAAAGATAGTCGATTATAGAACAAAAAAACAGAAATTCCTTCCCCCTGAAGAGTGGATAATGTATAAGGACGAAACCGGAGAGATAATACCGCAGATTGTAAGTGAAGAATTATGGGATAAATGCAATGATATTTTAAAAGGTAAGATAAAAGATTACACGGGAAACAAAAAGGGAGTTAGGTCAACATCAGCATTGTCGGGTTTGGTTATATGTTCTCATTGCGGCGTAGCATTTTATCATAACAGTTATGGACACGGCACAGATTTAGGCGTCAGATATAATTGGACTTGTAAAAATAAAAAAGGGAAAGCGTCTAATTGCCCTACATTTTCTATTCGTGACGAAGAATTATATGATATTCTGAATAATTTTTTTAAAGCATTTGTCGAAGATGCAGATACGTATATTGACAAATATATCAGTATCTTCAACAAATCATCTCGTAAGGAAAACTTATCTAAACAAATCGAGGACATAAATAAAAGCATTGAAAGACTGCAAAAACGCAAACAAAAAATACTCGATTTGTATACAGACGATTTGATTACAAAAAACGATTTTGTTTCTGAAAACAGTAAGATTGTGGAACAAATCGAGGAATTAAATAAAGAATTATGTTCTTTAGTAAGCAAAAACAGTAACAAAGATGAAACTATCCGAAGAATAAACGATATAAGAAAATATTTTCATACAACGTTTGACTCCGATAAGCCTTTTACCAAAGAGGCTATTAACAGTTTATGTAAAACTCTCGTTGAACAGATAACCGTATCGTCGGTAAGTCCTATAAAAATGAACGTAACTATATCGTTGAAAATGGGAGTTGAAAAATCCTATGACATCATAGATAGCAAAGGAACTAGAAGAAGGCAGACTTTTGGGAACATTTCTAAAAAGATGATTGAATCTTACGAGCAGAGCGCAAAGTAAATTCCAAGAAAATGCTTGAAACGATCCCTCGGGCGAAAGTTCGAGGGATAATTTTTCATCATACTTGACAATTTATGTTATAATGTGCTATAATAGACATCGAAGATCAAACTGTTTTCCTTAAAGGGAAACGCTTTACATAAGAGGTGAAAATAGTTGGGAAAAAAAGTTGTGCGAGTGATAGGATATGTCTTATGCGGACTTATGTTGGCGTTATGTATTCTGATGATAGTGGTTTCGGCTGCGTTCGGCTCGTCTGACGTAGTCGGAGTATTCGGATATAATATCTTTATCGTCCGTACAGATGATGTGCCGACAGCTCCGAAAGACAGCGCAGTCATTGTACAGAAATGCGAGCTTAACGATGTGATAAGCGGAAAGCTGCTCCTTTATACAAAGAGCGAAGATGAAACTCCCGCTCTGGGATATGCGGTGGACTATTTTGCCGATAACGGCGTGTATTATGTAAATGTTCTTGAAAACGGCAAGGAATATACTCTTCCCGAAAGCGACCTTATCGGAAGAGCAGATTATTGCAGCGTCGCATTGGGCGCAATAATAGGATTTCTTAAATCTCCGTTCGGAATATTCTGTGCGGCTGTTTTGCCGTGTATCGCACTTATTCTTTATGATGTTTTGAGGGCATTTGCAGCAAAACTGCCGCCGCCCGAGGTAATTCCTCAGGTCAAGAATATGCCCGAAGACGACCCGGTAAGACAAACGGGAATTTCCGTTTCTCAGGACGGCAAGGGCACATATTCAAGGAATATCGTAAAATCGGGAGCAGCCGCAGACGATGTGCTTTTCTCGTATGCTGCCCGACAGAAAAAAGTCGAAAGAAACGAGCGCCCGATTATTCCGCTTACGGACAGAAATAAAATCGAGCAGCCTGTTGTCAGGCAAAATCCTAAAGAAACGGTAAAATCTTCAAGTCAATCTGAAATCGGTTTCAAAATTGAACCGCAACCGGTATCTTCAGCAGCTGCCGCAAAGTATATTCAGCAGTCGATTGAAAAAAATATATCGGATAAGACCGATGAAAAGACCGAAGAGCTTGATTTGACGCAGAAAACAGATGCATTTTTCACTCAGTCAAAAGTGCCTCAGATAAGAGGACTTATTCCTCAGAAAAATCAGTCAAACAGCGAGGAAAGCCGTTCTTCAGAGCAAAAAACCTATCCTGCAAGGACATCTTCAAAGCGAAGTACGCAAATTATTGCAAATAAGCGTGTTGAGGACCTTATGAAAGACGAAGATGACAAGCGTGATAAAAACCGTTACGAGGTTGACGATATTCTTACGGGATTGTCAAATAAAAATTAAAAATTCTCCCTTTTGTCAGTTAATTCGACATAAAATCTGACAAAAGGGACGTTTTTATGAATAAGTCAATTTTTTTTGAAAAAAGTATTGACAAGAGATGCGTTTTGTGGTATAATACTATCTGTTGGGCAGTTGTATAATAAATATCGCGGGATGGAGCAGCTCGGTAGCTCGTCGGGCTCATAACCCGAAGGTCGTAGG
>CANQMH010000056.1 GCA_947624865.1 uncultured Clostridia bacterium
GAAAAACCGGCAGGCGTCCCGACAGGGCAGTTACCGTTTATTCAAATATCATCCGCCGTATTTATCCGGACAGCCCTATAATTATCGGCGGCCTTGAGGCTTCTCTCAGAAGATTTGCCCATTATGATTACTGGAAGAATGAAGTAATGCCGTCAGTGCTTTTTGACAGCAAGGCAGATATAATTTCTTACGGGATGGGAGAGCTTCAGACAATAGAAATTGCAAAACGGCTCAGCGAGGGGTATTCCGTTGAGTCGCTTTATGATATAAGAGGGATATGCTACAAGGTCAGAACCGAGGATTACGTTCCTAAATCGGTCGTTAAACTTCCGAGTTATGGGCGTGTAAAGGAAAATAAACGTGACTATGCTATAGCCTCACGCAGGGAGCTTGAAGAGGCTGACGCGGTCAGGGGAAAAACGCTTATTCAAAGGCACGGAAATTATATTCTTGTACAAAACCCTCCTATGCAGCCGCTTAATACAAAACAGCTTGATTATATTTACTCTCTTCCTTATGAACGCTGGTATCCTGAGTGTTATGAAAAACTCGGCGGCGTTCCAGGCATTGAGGAAGTGTTATTTTCAATTACTCACAACAGAGGGTGCTTTGGCGCGTGCAATTTTTGTTCACTTGCATTTCATCAGGGCAGAGCAGTTACAGTAAGAAGTGAAGAAAGTATAACGCAAGAAGCAAAGAGTTTTCTTGATAATCCGAGATTTAAGGGTTATATAAGCGATGTAGGAGGACCTACGGCTAATTTCAGGCTTCCATCGTGCGAAAAGCAGAAGAAGCTCGGACTCTGCAAAAACAGGCGGTGTCTTGCACCGACGCCTTGCCCGAATATGCAGGTATCGCATACAGAGTATTTAAAAATTCTGCGAAATCTGAGGAATCTTGACGGAATAAAAAAAGTGTTTATACGCAGCGGAATACGCTTTGATTATTTGATTGAAGATGAAAATGACGAGTTTTTTAGTGAGCTTGTAAAATATCATATAAGCGGACAGCTTCGCGTTGCCCCCGAGCATTGTTCTGCCGCGGTTCTTGATAAAATGGGAAAACCGCACATTAAGGCATACAAAACATTTTGCGATAAATTTTATGAGCTTACAGGCAGAGCCAAAAAGGAACAGTATGTAGTGCCTTATCTTATGAGTTCTCATCCGGGTTCAGAGCTTAAAGACGCGGTTGAACTTGCACTTTTTTGCAAGCGTGAGAATATTCATCCTAAACAGGTGCAGGATTTTTATCCTACTCCAGGCACAATTTCAACAAGTATGTTTTATACGGGGCTTGACCCATATACTCTGAAAGAAGTTTATGTTCCTAAAACCGAGAGTGAAAAATCAATGCAGAGAGCTTTATTGCAGTATTTTATTCCAGAAAATAAACCGCTTGTGATAAAAGCACTCATTAAGGCAGGCAGACGTGACTTAATAGGCAATGATAAAAAATGCCTTGTAACGCCTATGTCTGGTCAGACAAAAGGCGGATACAGTAAAAATACAAACAACAACCGAAACACAAATAAACGAAACGGTAAAGATAAATATGCAAAGTACAGGCGCAAAAATAAAAAATAAAGCAAAAAGAATTGTTTTGATTGTGGCAGCTGTAGTTTTATCTGTTTGCGTGCTGCTTATATCCTTTGGCAGGGGATTGGGAATTCCTGATTGGAACGACATTTTTGCTTTTTTCGGAATATATGCAAATTTAGATGCGGATTTATCGGTCAGCTTTATAAATGTTGGTACTGCCGACGCCTGCTGCATAAAATGCGGCGAAAAAACCGTTTTGATTGATTCGGGTACAAGCAACAGCTATGATAAATTATCAGCGTATTTGCACAGGAACGGATTTGAAAAATTTGACTCGGTTATAGTTTCGCATCCCGACAGCGACCACATCGGAGGAATGGCAGATATTATAGAAGATTTTGGTGCAGATACAATTTATATGAGTGCTATGCCTGAAAATCTTGTGCCTCAGGGCGAGGATTATAAACGTTTAAATAATTCTATTAAGGAAAATAAAGTAAAAGCGATTAATCCGAAAATATCAAGTAAAATCCGAATAGGTGATATGGAGCTTGATTTTATTTCGCCGTCAAAGGTTTATGACAACAGAAACGACAATTCACTCGTGATAAGGCTCACATACAAAGAAAATTCATTTCTGTTTACCGGCGATATATCAAAAGACGTTGAAAATGACTTGCTTAATTCCGCAGAGGAACTAAATTCAGATGTTTTAAAGGTGGCTCATCATGGTAGCAAAACCTCGTCAACCGAAGATTTTCTTAAAGCGGTCAGTCCAAAAATTTCGGTTGTAAGTGTAGGACCGTCAGACGACAGCCTGCCCGATTACAATACTATGGCGCGCATAAATAACTATTCAAAAAGTTTATACCGTACCGACAAAGACAGAACCGTTGTAATTACGTCTGACGGGAAGAACTTAAATGTGCAAACTCATGCGTAATGCTTGACCTCATTAACAATAAATGTTAAACTATAAATAATGGTACTTTTTTAACATTGAAAGGATTTGTAAAAATGGGAGTATATGAAGAACTTGTAGCAAGAGGACTTATTGCTCAGGTTACAGACGAAGAAGAAATAAAAGAACTTGTCAACAGTGGAAAGGCTGTTTTTTACATAGGATTTGACCCGACGGCAGACAGCCTGCACGTTGGTCACTTTATGGCGTTATGCCTTATGAAGCGCTTGCAGATGGCGGGCAACAAGCCGATTGCACTTATCGGCGGAGGTACTGCTATGATTGGCGACCCGTCAGGCAGAACCGATATGCGCCAGATGATGACAAAGGAAACAATTCAGCACAATGTTGATTGCTTTAAAAAGCAGATGAGCCGTTTTATAGACTTTTCAGACGACAAGGCTCTGCTTGTAAATAACGCAGACTGGCTTCTTGATTTGAATTATGTTGATGTTTTAAGAGAAGTCGGCGCGCATTTCAGCGTAAACAGAATGTTGACTGCCGAGTGCTACAAACAGAGAATGGAAAAGGGACTCAGCTTTCTTGAATTTAATTATATGATAATGCAGTCATACGACTTCTACGCATTATATAAAAAATATGGATGCAATATGCAGTTCGGCGGTGACGACCAGTGGAGCAATATGCTCGGCGGCACAGAACTTATAAGAAAAAAACTCGGCAAGGACGCATATGCAATGACAATCAATCTTCTCCTTAATTCAGAGGGGAAGAAGATGGGCAAAACACAGTCAGGTGCGGTGTGGCTGTCGGCAGAGAAAACAAGTCCGTACGATTTTTATCAGTATTGGAGAAATGTTGACGACGGCGATGTTGTAAAATGTCTTAAAATGCTTACATTCCTGCCGCTTGAACAGATTGAGGAGCTTGCAAAGCTTGAGGGCAGTGAAATCAATAAGGCAAAGGAAATCCTCGCTTATGAGCTTACAGAGCTTGTTCACGGAAAAGAAGAAGCCGATAAGGCTCAAGAAGCCGCAAGGGCTCTTTTCGGAAGTAAAACCGACACGAGCAATATGCCGTCAACTCAGCTTTCGCAGGCTGATTTTACTGATGATGCAATTTCAATACTTGATTTGCTTAAAAAATGCTCGCTTATTCCGTCAAACGGAGAGGGCAGACGTCTTATTCAGCAGGGCGGAGTTTCTGTTGATGATGAAAAGATAACGGACGTTTACGCGTCAATTCCCATATCTGCATTTGAAAAGGGATATGTAATTGTTAAAAAGGGCAAAAAAGTATTCCACAAGGCTGTTTTATAATGCGAAAATAAAATTTTTGTACTGCAAAACGACTGTCGGTCGTTCAAAAATAAATAAAAAAGGGGTCTTTACTAATGAAAAAGTTTTTCTCAGAATTCAAAGAATTCATAATGCGCGGAAATGTGCTTGACCTTGCTGTCGGCGTAATTATTGGTGCTGCTTTTCAGGCTATTGTAACATCGCTGACAAGCGACATTATTTCCCCGATACTCGGTATTTTCGGCGGTATGAATTTTGACCAGCTTTCATTTGAGGTTAACGGTGCTGTAATCAGTTACGGAAAGTTTATTACGGCAATTATAAACTTCCTCATCATGGCATTTGTAATCTTCCTGCTTGTAAAGCTTGTAAACAAGGTTATGTCGTTTGGCAAAAAGCCAAAGGAGGAAGCTCCCACAACAAAGAAATGTCCGTATTGTTTAAGCGAAATCGACATCAATGCTACAAAATGCCCTCATTGTACAAGTGATGTTTCTGAAGAAAATTCGGAAAAATAATGAATGACATATGGAATCCGTGGCACGGCTGTTCGCAATGCGGTAAATGTGAAAATTAAATATGAAGTTATAAAGGCTATGTTCATTGACGAACATAGCCTTTGGTATTTTATATAATTCTAAATCAGAAAAAAGAATATAATCCCCGAAATAATGCTGATTGCAATTCCTGCAAGCACATCTCTTATAAAATGGGCGCCTGCAAATATTCGTGAAAGTGCAATAAGAGCGGCAATAAACAGTGCAGTCACACCAAGATTAAAGTCAATGTACAAAAAAGACATTGCAATAATAAAAGCGCTTGCCGTATGTCGGCTGGGCATACTCTGACCGTGAGTTGTTTTGTTAAAAAGCGAGGGCAGATTATACTTTTCATAAGGACGCGGCTCATTAATCAGCTTTCTGAGCACAGTCACTAATAAAAATACTCCGAATGGGATGAAAATAACTTTAAAAATTTGGCTTTTCAATGCGATAAATACATATATAACCAAAGCAGGATATGCAATAAAAAGCACAAGGGGAAGATAGGTGTAAAGAATTTTCAGAATAAGCTTTAATTTTTTGTTCTCACCGAAAAAACGAATTGTTTTTTCATAGTTTTTCCTGTTTATTTAAAACATCTCCTGAGCGGATAAATTAATATCGTCATAAATTTATATTTTGAACTAAGCATTTGTTTTTATGAAAAACTGTTATGCCAAGTTAATTCTATCACACGGCTCAAACTATTTCAATATTGTATTTTTCAAACCAATAGTCAAGTTCGATTATATATGCAAGTATTTGAGGTGCTTTCATAAGCTGACCATACCAGGGAGATGTTATTTTATCGGGATTTTCAATAATGCTTTCAATTGCTTCTTTATTCAGCATTTCAACAAGAATATTTTTCTTTTTAAGAATTAATCTAACGCGCTTAGCGCACTCGTTAAAATAAATCGGATTATGCGTTTTAGGATACGGACTCTTCTTTCGCCAGCTTATTTCATCCGGGAGAATATCCTCAAATGCCTTGCGTACAATGCCTTTTTCACGGTTCCCCCACGCTTTTAAATTCCACGGCATATTGTAGGCATATTCAACAAGCCTGTAGTCGCAGAAAGGAACTCTTACCTCAAGTCCGCTGTACATTGAACATCTGTCTTTTCTCTCGAGCAGACACTGCATAAACCAGTAAAAATTAAGGTAAAACATTTCTCTCATTCGTCTGTCGGTTTTATTGTCGCTTTTAAGCTTGGGTGCAAGATTAATGGTGTCAAGATACCTCTGGCGCACATATTCCTCTCCGTTTTTAAGAATTCCATCTTTAAGAATAAACCGTCTGATGTCCTGACTCCTTGACCACGGAAAGCAGTCCTCAAACAAAATATCGCTGTTGTGATACCACGGATATCCGCCGAAAAGTTCGTCGGCACACTCACCCGACAAAGCAACGGTGTAATCCTTTTTAATTTCCCTGCAAAATAAAAGAAGTGAGGAGTCAACATCAACGTATCCGGGTAAATCTCTCGCATTCACACTGTCATACAGAGCGTCAGCAAGGAGGGTGTTTTCAAGAATAATTTCCCTGTGCCTTGTATCTGCATTCTTAGACATCAGAGAAATATATTCAAAGTCGGCGTTAGGCTGAAAAAGACTGCGTGTAAAGTATTTTTCGTTGTCGCGGTATTCAACCGAATAGGTATTGATTTTGCCAAGCTTATGCTCTTTGTTATAGAGCGAAGCTGTTTTAACTATTATACTGCTGTCAAGTCCTCCAGACAAGAAGAAGCACATAGGAACATCGCTGACAAGCTGTCGTTCTATTGCGTCAGTAAGAAGATATCTTGTTTTTTCTATAGTCTGTTCTTCGTTGTCGGAGTGCTCTTTTGCTTCAATTGAGAAGTATTTTTTTCGCCTGAGACTGCCGTTTTTATACACAGCACATTCTCCGGGATTAAGCTCGAAAACATCCTTGAAAACTCCGCAGGAGGGTGTCCTTGCTGGTCCGAGAAAGAAAACCTCATATAATCCCTGCTCGTTAATCTGAGGCTTTACAACCCCGCTTGCAAGCAATGCCTTTATTTCTGAAGCGAAAATAAGTCCTTCATTATATTCATAATAAAACAGCGGTTTAACGCCTATTTTATCTCTGCAAAGAAATACTGATTTGTCGCTTGAGTTGAATATTGCAAAGGCAAAAATTCCGTTTAGCTTTTTCGGACATTCCTCACCGTATTTTATAAATGTTTTAAGTACAACTTCGGTGTCGCTGTGTCCTCTGAAGTGAAAGCCGTCGGCTCTTAATTCTTCTCTCAGGGATTCTGTGTTGTACAGTTCTCCGTTATATACAATTACATATGTTGTTCCGCCGTGATTTACCGCCATAGGCTGTTTTCCGTTTTCACGGTCAATTACCACAAGCCGCCTGTGAATTAAAGCTGTATTTTTGTTTACATAAATTCCGTTTTCATCAGGTCCGCGTCTGTCAAGAGTTTCGGACATTCTGTTGAGTACAGTCATCTTTTGGCTCATATCAATATTCTTGTCAATCCAGCCTGCTATTCCGCACATAAAATACCTCCGTTATCTGCGTTTGTATGATTTAAGCGAATATAAAAAACATATTGCCACAATAATTAAGACAGCTCCCGAAAAAGCAGTTCCGCCAAACGTGTCTGCTTTTTCGATTACCGCTGTAGAAAAAACCGTTTTATCACCGGGCAAAAATTGTATTGCCAAGTGGGTGAAAAGTGATGTCAGTATTCCCTGCACTATTCTAATGCAGAAAAAAGATAGTTTTTTTATTTTAATATCTCCGAGTGCCGAGAAAATCTGGAAATGAACGCAAAGTCCGCCGAATCCTATTGCAAAAGCGACAAATTCAACAGGACAGCTCTTTGAAAGTTCACATACTGCCGAGCATACTTCAAGCAAACACAGCAGAGAGTTTTTCATTATACCGTCGCTTATTATTGAGTTAAAAATTCCCGTGAATGCCGAAAACAGAACTACAAAAGCACATATGCTGAGAATACCGCGTGAGCTTTCTGCCGCAGACTCAACAATTGCGCTGCTTATGGGAAGAAAATTTCTTTTTAATTCGAATTTGGAATTATTTTCATTCTTTTCTCTGTCCATAAGATTAAGAGCAATTCCTATAACCAATACAGATATTATCTGCGAAGCCAAAATTATAAATCCCACAGATTTGTTTTTATAAATTGACATACCGACGAAATTTACAATAAATCCGGGCCCTGCGCATACAGCAAACATAGCTGCTTTGGCGGCTTCTTTTTTATTGGCTGCACCGCTTTCCGCCAAAGATGCAATTCCCTTTGCACCTACCGGGTAACCTCCAATCATACTCAGGATTATAATGGGTGCGAAGCTTTCGTTTAATCCGAAAACTTTTTTCATAATACATCTGAACGGTCTGCCAAGCTGATATGATAATCCGCTCTTTACAATAAAAGAGGAAACAGCCATAAATGGAAAGAGCGACGGAATAAGTACCCTAAGGCATAATCCAAGCCCCTCTAAAGCTTCTTTTGAGCAGTTCTCCGAAAAGATCATCAAAGCCGCGCACAGCGCCAGTACGGATAATGCTTTGACTGCCGTACTTGTTTTTTGAACGGCCGCATTATAGAACATAATTAATCACCGATAATATATATGATTGAATTTGCATAAAAATAAATGAGAAATTAAAATAGGAGCGATTTTTTTGCAAAAGAATAAAAACAGGGACTATCAGAAAGACGGTTATAATTCAGTGGGAATGAATATCGGCGGAGTGCCGATGATAGAAATGCTCGGAAACAGAAGAATAACGCTTGAAGGCTCAACAGGGATACTTTTATATGAAAGCGAAAACATTAAGGTTAATACAAACAAGATGGTAGTTTCATTCTGCGGAAGAGGTCTTTGCGTAAGATGTATATCGAGTTCCTGTGTTGAAATAGAGGGATTTGTAACTAAGGTTGAGTTTCTGACTTGAGGTGATGGAATGCTTATAAAAATAATACGATTTTTCAGAGGCTATGTGGATTTTTGTGCAAAAGGAAAATTTCCCGAACGCTTTTTAAATATAACGGCAAGATATGGAGTCAATTTATGGAATGCTCATCCGATTGAAAACGGACTTGAAGCGTCTATGTACATAAGTGATTACAGAAAAATCCGAATTATCGCAAGAAAAGCAAAAATCAAGCCCAAAATCAAAGCAAAACACGGATTTCCTATAATTGCGTTCCGATACAAGCCGAGAATAGGTCTGCCGATAGGCGCTGCTGCAGGACTTATATTAATGATTGTGCTTTCTAACTTTATCTGGTCTGTCAGCATAACAGGTACGGAAAATATAAGCGAAGCCCGTCTTGCAGAGGTGCTTGCAGAAAATGGAATAAAAACGGGGGCATATAAGAACAATCTTGATGTGGAAAAAATTGAGCGCGACACTACTTTAAAAATCGGTGAAATAGGGTGGATGAGCGTAAATATTACAGGAAACATCGCTTCGGTTGAAATAAAAGAGAAGGCAGAAAAGCCTGAACTCAGCACAAACACAAACCCTTGCAACATAAAAGCAAAGTGCGACGGTGTAATTACAAAGATAAACGCAAAAAGCGGAACTACGAAGGTGCTGAAAGGAAGCGGAGTTGTAAAAGGTGATTTGCTCGTCAGCGGAATAACTGAAACAAAAATGAACACCATACAATATGTGCACGCAAGCGCGGAAGTGTTTGCAGACGTTATTTCTGAAAAGAAATTGTCAATTCCTAAAGAATATGAATATTATTCATTGACTGACAACAGCGCGGTCAGAACAAGAGCGTTCTTTTTGTGGACAGAGTTTCCCTGCTCCCTGTCTTTCAAATCATTTGAATATTCCGCATACTCTGAGAAAAAAGAAAATTTGTTCTGCAATAATGTTGTTCTTCCTTTGGGAATGAAAACCGAAACTGCGTTTGAAATTGTTAAAAACAAAATAACCCTTGATAAAAATAAAGCGCAGAAAGCTTTTGAAAACAGCCTTTTGCTTTACGAGGCGTTTGAAAAGGGTAAAAGTCAAACAGTAAACAGAAAAATGAGCATAAAGGATGCTAAAGACGAATTTATTTGTGAAACGGATTATGTTTTTAATGAAAATATTGCCGAAAGTGTTGATTTCAGCGTGACAGAATAAATATAATATGATAAAATTAAAAAAATGTGATATGTAAAATTTATGTATGTCAGGAGGTTTTTTGTGAGAATTCTTTGTATCGGAGATGTTGTTGGCAGTATTGGCTGCAATTTTCTGCGAAGCAAGCTTCCCGTACTAAAAAAGATAAAAGGAATAGATTTTGTAATTTGCAACGGCGAAAACTCCTCGGACGGCAACGGAATTACCCCGTCGTCGGCAAATTATCTGTTTGACAGCGGAGTTAACGCAATAACGCTTGGCAATCATACTTTCAGAAGAAAGGAAGTGTACGAATATCTTAATGAAAATCCTTTCGTTGCGCGGCCTGCAAATTTTCCTGAAAAAACTACGCCGGGAACGGGAATACTAAATATTGACACAGGCAGAAAAATGATAACTGTTATAAATATTATGGGCAATATGTTTATGGATAACAACCTTAACTGCGCTTTTGAATGTGCCGATAAAATGCTGCAAATGGCTGAAAGCAATATTATTATTGTTGATTTTCACGCAGAAACTACAAGCGAAAAGCGCGCAATGGGATTTTATCTTGACGGCAGAGCGTCAGCGGTGTTTGGTACTCATACTCACGTTCAGACATCAGACGCTCAGGTGCTTCCGAGCGGTACTGGGTATATTACCGATGTCGGAATGACGGGAACCTGTCAATCTGTACTCGGTGTAAAAAGTGAGATTATAATTGAAAAGATGAAAACAAAGCTTCCGGCACGCTTTGACCTTGCAAGCGGCGACTGCAAAATGGAATGTGTTATTTTTGACATAGATGACAGCTCGGGAAAATGCATTAATGCGGAGTCTCTGAGAATTGAATAAAAATTTATTCTGAAAAAATTTGAATAACATATTCATTGAATACTCTTGCAAATTTTGTATAAAGACAGTATAATAACTTATGTGTATGGAAAATTATATGTACATTAAAAAGGATGTGCTGAGATGATTAACGGAGAGATTTTAAAACAATCTATTATTTCGGGTGCAAATAACATAAGCGCTCAGAAAAACCAGATTAATGATTTGAATATTTTTCCTGTACCCGACGGCGACACTGGAACAAATATGTCAATGACCGTAATGGCTGCGGCTCACGCGCTTGAAGATTACAGCGGAAGCAATGCAGGAGAGGCTGCGGAAATTGTTGCGTCTGCAATGCTCAGAGGCGCAAGAGGAAACTCAGGCGTAATTACCTCACTTATCTTCAGAGGATTTGCTCAGGGATTAAAAGGAATGGAAGAGGTAAACGGCAAAAATATTGCCGCTGCGCTCGGAATAGGCGTTGATGCGGCATATAAGGCTGTTATGAAGCCTACTGAAGGTACGATCCTTACAGTTGCAAGAATGGCATATGAGGCAGGCGTAGAAGCGGCAAAAGAAAATTCGGAAGTATTGCCTGTATGGCAGGCAATCTGCAACAAGGCTAAAGAGGCTCTTTCTATTACTCCCGAGCTTTTGCCTGTACTGAAAAAAGCTGGTGTAGTTGACGCAGGCGGAAAAGGACTTTGCGTTATTTTTGAAGGTATGCTCTCAGTAATTAAAGACGGAGTTATGATAGAGTATAATGAAAGCACAGACGTAACTGTTGATACATTTGAAAGTGCCGCTGCTGAGTTTGATGATGATATACAGTTTACTTACTGCACAGAGTTTATTGTCGGCAGAAATCAGGAAGAAGAAACTGACCCTCAGCTTCTGCGCGAGTATCTTGAATCAATAGGCGACTGTGTTGTGGTTGTGAACGATGACGAGATTATAAAGGTACACGTTCACACTGAACAGCCGGGAAGTGTGCTTTCAAAAGGTCTTGAGTTCGGTCAGCTTCTAACCGTAAAGGTTGAGAATATGAAAGAACAGCATAAAAATGCTAAAAAGACTTCAAAGCGTGAAAAAGAAGTATTTACTCCTGCTGAGCCTACCGAAAAAATCGGTTTTGTAGCAGTAGCTGCCGGCGAAGGACTTAAAGCGCTCTTTAAAGACCTTGGATGTACAAATGTTGTTTCAGGCGGTCAAAGTATGAATCCAAGCACAGATGATATCTATGCCGCAGTAATGGCAACTCCTGCCGAGAATGTTCTTGTACTTCCAAACAATAAAAATATAATCCTTGCCGCAGAACAGACAATTCCTATGGTTAAGGACAGAAACGTTGTAATAGTACCTACCAGAACAATTCCGCAGGGTATGACGGCAATGCTCAATTTTGACCCTGAAATATCTGCTGAAAGCAATGCACAGCTTATGATGGACTCCGTACACAATGTAGGTACGGGACTTGTAACCTTTGCGGCGCGCAACAGCGAGTTCGGCGGCAAGAAAATAAAAGAGGGCGACATAATAGCTCTTGAAAACGGAAAACTTACCATTACAGAGAAAAATCCCGTTAAAGCTGTTGTAAAGCTTGCAAAGAATATGGTTAGCCGTGATACATCGTTTATCACTCTGATTTACGGCGAGGACATAACCGAGGAAGACGCAAACAAGGCTTACCAAGAACTTCGTGACAAATTCGGAGCACGTACGGATATTTCGCTTGTAAAAGGCGACCAGCCGATTTATTACTTTATTTTAAGCGTAGAATGATATATAAACTTCATAGGGCATGATATTTGCGTCATGCCCTTCCTTTTTAATAAGCAAAAGGCGGAAGATAATGGCTTCTCTTTACAAAATGCCTATTTCAAAGCTGAGCGGAATAGGCGCAAAGCGCGCGGCTTTGTTTAATAAGCTCGGGATTTACAGCATTGGGAATTTGATAAACTTTTATCCGCGTACATATGAGGACTGGAGTACGGTTGAAAAAATAGAAAATCTGCAATACGGCGGTATGTACTGTATTAAAGCCGTGCTTTCAGCACCGATTTCAGACGCGAGAATAAGCGGCGGACGAATTATTTCCAGAGGTACTGTTTATGATGACACAGGCTCAATGCAGATAGTGTTTTTTAATAATAAATATATCAGCTCTATGTTAAAGGGCGGGCAAGAATACTTTTTTTACGGAAGAGTAACTGCTGCTTCCTTTGGTTCGCAGATGATTGCAC
>CANQMH010000057.1 GCA_947624865.1 uncultured Clostridia bacterium
AGACAGACAGACAGACAGACAGACAGACAGACAGACAGACAGACAGACAGACAGACAGACAGACAGACAGACAGACGAAATAATACACTTGATTATATAAAAGCATTTGCAATTGTTTTGGTCGTTTTGGGACACTCTATTCAATATGGAAGCGGAACGGAAGGATTAAACAACCAATTTTTTGGAAATCCGGTGGTAAAGTTTATTTACAGCTTTCATATGCCTTTGTTTATGCTAATTAGCGGATATTTGTTTTATCATACAAATAATAAATACACTACTAAACAGGTTATAATAAAAAAGGTAAAAACCATTATAATTCCGATTGCATTTTGGTCGATTCTTGTAACAATAATTGATATTTTAAGAGTTGATTTTCATAGGCTTTTTGATTTATGGGGGTTATTTAAGCTGTATTGTAACGAATTTATTGGACAATTTTGGTTTTTGTGGGCAGTATTTCTTTGTTCATTGATAGTTACAATTGTAAAAAAATTTTTTAATGACAATATTATAGTATACACTATTGTTTTTATATTTTTATTTTTTACTCCGGATATTATTCTGTTTTACTTATATAAATTTATGTACCCGTTTTTTGTAATCGGATATATGTTTAAAAAATATAATCTGGATAAAAAAATCAAAAGCAAGCTTGAAAATATTTGCTTTTTGTGCTCTCTTATAACTTTTGTAATTATGTTAGTGTTTTATCAAGATAATTACTATATTTATGTTTCAGGCTTTACACTTTTGGGACAAAAATCAATTTTAAATATGCTTTATATTGATTTATACCGTATCATAATCGGTCTTGTCGGAAGTTTTGTGTTTATTTATTTGTGAAATTTTCTAAGTTTATTAGAGGATTGGTTAGTAGAGTATTATTACATATAGGAAAAAATACCATGGGAATCTATATTATTTCATTTTTCCTGTGCGTTTATTTGCTTCCGCCTTTAACTATACAACTTACTGGTACCAATTACTTTGTGGCAATTTTAGAAACAATTCTTACTTTAGCAGTTTCGTTACTTGTTATATTCATAATAAACAGGACTAAACTATCTAATAAATTATTACTAGGTATATGGAAGTAAATAAATAGAAATACATAAGAATAATTTATTGTAGTATTCTTTATATTTTTATAATATATAAAATTTAAGAATACGACGAAAACTTTGCACTAAAAGTTGGATGACTATATGCTTTTGATGTCATAAATACTAAATTTTCAAATTTATTCTGTCAGTACAAAAGCATAGTAGTATAGTAAGAAATTAAAATTTAAGCAATACAGATTTTTTGAGAACGCATATTATTTTGCAGACAATAATTCTTGATGATTTCACTTTTGCAGCACATTTATTGGAAATCTACAATACACCCAATAATTATCATTAAAAAATAACTTGTATATTGTCGAAAAATATGATAATATAAAACTAATTTGCAATAGCGAAAAAAAGCCTTTGAACTTTTTTCGCTATTTCTTCTGATATAGTTGCTTATTTACTGAATTATACAATAACTATTGGAGGTTAAAAATGATAAAGATATTAAAAAAACTTGCGAAAAAAATAAATCATAAAACTTTTTTTACAAGCATTGCGCTTGCTGTTGTCGCAGTTACATGTGTTTGTACTATCAGTTTTTCTATTCTTAAATATATTGACTCTCATTTTCAATCTGCTGAACAGCCTGGTCAAAAACACGCAGTGGATGTTTCGTTTGAAACAGAGTATCCTTTTGAATCTGAAGTTGAAGAGACAGCTCTTTCGTCTCCAGATCCTTCCTTGGTAAAAAGCAATGTTTCTGTGATAGATTCTGTAAAAGACTCAATAAACTCATATTTTACTAAGTTTAAAGATACAATAATCGAATTTTCCTCAGAAGAAAATATAGCGGCACATCCGTATTACTATTTGTATGGTGTTGTTAACCGTCTTTTGGATAGAAATGTAATTGAAAATAGCGAGAGTAATGTTTATAGGCTTGAAGATGGTAAATTGGTTTATGCCAAACAATGCCAATCTGCTAAAGGCGCCTACAGTTATTTTTCAGATTTCGCCGACTGGTTGGAAAAACGGAATACTGAATTTCTATATGTGCTGCCTGTTTCTATAGATGATGACAGTGTTATTGATTTTCCTCCAAGACTAAAAACGGGATATACAGAAACCAGCAAAGAACTTCTTGAATTTCTTGGAGAACATGATATAAAATACCTTGATGCAAAACCGATGCTGCTTTCTAAAAATGCAGATTTTTATAATTGGGTATATAAAACAGATCATCACTGGAATGTTCAAGCCGGAATTACGGTGGCGGATAAGATTGTTGAAATAATGTCTAATGATTTTGGTTTCAATGTAGATAAATCTGTTTGTGATATCGTAAATTATAAATCAGTCACATACGAAGATGCTTTACTCGGAAGTCTGGGGAGAAAAGTTACTTTAGGTTATACTGATGCAGAGGATTTGGAAATCCTTTATCCCACTTTTGAAACAGATTTTCATATAGAGATTCCGGAATTATCTCTTGATAAAACGGGCACATTTGATGAAACGCTGATTGATTTGAAATATTTGGATTTGCCTTATTATTTAATTGACAATGCTTATGGGGCTTTTCTTTACCAAGATAGAGCCATGATTCGCATTACAAATGAAAAATGCAAGAATGGCATTCATGCGCTTGTTATCAAGCAATCAAAAGCAAATGTAGTCAATCCTTATTTGGCTTGTGCAGTCGAACAGCTTGATTTAATTGATCCGCGTTATTTTAAAGGAAGTATCAGGTCGTTTGTTGAGCAGACCAATCCCGATTTGGTTATTATTTGTTCATATGGGCCAAGTTCCGATTCGGACACAAATTGGCAATTGAAATAATTATTTGGAGGTAAATAAATTATGCAGGAAAAAATTAAGGAAATTCTCGGCGAATTGTTAATAGGCGTTGACCTCAGTTCAAAAACACTGGCTGATGATGGTTATATCGATTCGTTAATCGTTGTGAATCTTGTTTCAGAGCTTGATCTGGAATTTGATATTGAAATTCCGTTTGATGCACTTGTAAACGAAAATTTCAATTCTGTTGAAGCTATTGAGGCGCTCGTGAAAAGTCTCCAAAAATAATACTATATTAAAAGGAATACATAATAATGAATATTACTTCTGTACCATTTTTATTTTTATTTTTGCCGATTTGCCTGTTATTTTATTATCTAATCCCCAATAAGAAAAGTCTGGTTTTACAAAATGTTTTCCTTCTGTTAGTCAGTTTATTTTTCTATGCATGGGGTGAACCAATTAGAATCTTCTATTTGTGTATTCTGATTGTTGTGAACTGGCTGCTCGGCTGTTTTGTGGACGGAAAAAAGGGGACCAAACTCGGCAAATGGATCGTGTTTATTGCAGTTTTAATCAATGTGGGTTCTTTATTTGTCTTTAAATATCTTGATTTCACTCTTGAAAATATAGGCTTTATTTTGGGACAGGAATTACCTTTGCTCGGATTTACATTGCCCCTTGGACTCTCATTTTTCTGTTTTCAGGCAATCTCTTATGTTGTGGACATCTATCGCGGGAAAGTGAAATCAACAAAAAATCTTCTTAATGCATCTTTGTATCTGTCAATCTTTTTCAAAATGACACAGGGACCAATTGTCCAATACAATCAGTTTGAGTCCCAGCTTATTTCAAGAAAAACGACTTGGACAGGGTTTTGCGACGGCTTTTGGCGATTCGCTATCGGTCTTGCAAAAAAAATGCTTATAGCATCAAATATTGGTTATGTTGTTACAGATATTTTCGCAACGGACACAGCTTCCTTACCTGTCGTCTCAGCGTGGCTTGGCTGTTTTGCATATATGATTCAAATCTTCTTTGATTTTGCCGGCTACTCTGATATGGCTATAGGTTTGGGAAAAATGTTCGGGTTTGAGATCCCTGAAAATTTCAACTATCCATATATATCTACTTCTGTTACTGGATATTGGCAAAGATGGCATATTACTCTCGGCGCATGGTTTAGAGACTATATGTTTTATCCACTAACGCTTGGTCCCGCAATAAGAATGCGAAAATTTCTTGCTAAAAAGAAAGTAAACAAAAATGTTGCCAAATTTATTCAAAATCTCTTTGTTACCGGCTGCATTTGGTTCACAACGGGTATTTGGCACGGTGCAACTTGGAATTATGTAGTGTGGGGACTTATCAACGGTGCTTTTATTATTTGGGAGTTGTACAAAAAGCCATTAAAAAACAAGAAACTTGATTCTGCGCTGGGTTGGTTATATACCATTGCCGTTGCTTTCTTTACAAAGGCTATCGTTTGTACTCCTGATATGGGCTCAGCATTTTCATATTTCGGATCAATGTTTGGTTTAAATGGCAACTCGCTTGTATCTGATACAACTTTGTTTTACTTTAGAGAATACTGGATATTCATCGTTATAGGAACTTTGGCGTGTTTCCCTATTTATACAAAGATTAAAGAGAAGCTTGTTAATAATTCTAATAATAGTAAAAAAGTCAAGACAATACTTTATGGAATTGAAACTGTTGCACTTTTAATTGTATTTATTATTTCAATTGCATATTCGTTTAAAAACGGTTATACCGCATTCATTTATCAAAAGTTCTGATGAGAAGAGGAAAAACTATGGATACTATTGTCGCACATTTAAAAAAATATGCAGAAACGTCTCCGGAGAAGATTGCTGTCATTGCAGAAGACATACAAATGTCATACGGCGATCTTTGGGAGGAAGTGCGCGGATTTGCTTCATATCTTCGTTCCTTTGGTTTTGACAAGACTTCACGAATTGTTGTGAAGGCGTTTCCTTCCATCGGTTATGCCGTTTCATTATTTGCCTGCCACCTTGCCGGTTATGTTTTTGTCCCTGTGGAAAAAGCGATGGGACCCGGCGGCGTAAAGGATGTGGCGGCAACATTGTCTGCTTCAATGCTTATAAGCGACGAAAATGTTTTGGATAGCTGTGTGTTTGTTAATCATGCCGACGTTCGCAGGATTGCATCCGAAAATATCGATAAAAATATTGACTTTGAATTGCCAACTCCTGATGATCTTTGTGATATACTCTTTACGACAGGTACGACGGGAAAATCAAAGGGTGTTGTTTTGTCGCATAGAGCGGTATATGCGGGTGCAGATAACAATTTGTTTGCAGACGAGCTGACGGAGAGTACGGTATATTTGATAGCCAGTCCTATTAATCATGCCAGCGGTATACGAAGATTTTATTCATGTATTTTATGCGGCGGAACGAGTGTTCTTTTGGACGGTTTTATGAACTTAAAAAAGTATTATCAAGCCATTAATGAATACGGTGTTACGGCTTTGCTGCTTCCACCTTCCGCTGTACGTGTTTTGTTGGCTGTTTCTGCTAAAGAACTTGAGAAATATGCAGATCAGATAGAACTCATTCATAGCGGATCTGCCGCAATGCCTGAAACAGATAAAGAAACGCTCATTCGTATTTTTCCAAATTCGAGATTGGTTTTTTCTTACGGATCCTCTGAGGCCGGATGTTCCTGTTCTTACAATTATGCGAAATATCCCGGTTTAGTTAACTGCGTTGGAGTACAGAATCCACATGCACGAGTTTTTATTGTTGATGATGATCGTAAAGAAATTAATTCGTCTAAAGATAATCTCGGGCTGATTGCTATTTCAGGCGATAATCTTATGGAAGGATATTATGATGCTCCGGAATTGACTGCGGAAACTTTGAAAGACGGTGTTGTTTACACAAACGATATTGGATACATTGATGAAAATGGTTTTATTTTTATGCTGGCAAGAAGGGGCGATGTTATTAACGTCGGGGGCTTGAAAATAGCTCCAATAGAAGTGGAAAATGTCGTAATGCGATATCCGGGAGTTGTTGAGTGTGCATGCTTTGGAATTCCGGATAAGATAAATGGACTTGTACCAAAATTGAACGTTGTTTGTGACCCGAATCAGCCAATCGATATGGTTTTATTTCGTTCATACTTGCAAAAGCATCTTGAATTCTTTAAGGTTCCTAAGGCTATTGATTTTGTTGACGAATTGCCCAAGACGGCTAACGGTAAGTTAGACAGAAAAAATCTTAAGTAATATACAATCAATGGACTTAACCGATTGCGAAACGAATTTAATTTGAAATTTTCTCTATTGTATAAACTATAGAAAATAATAGAGAGTATTGGAATAGGAGTTTGTTTATGCCCATTGATATTCTTTCACTTATAATTTTTGCGGTTTGTGTAGTTCTGTTTGTATGGGACAAACTACCTATGGCGACTACAGCTATTCTTGGTTGTGTTGCCATGGTCGTTTTCGGCGTATGCGACTTTAAAACGGCTTTCGGACAATTTGCGTCGACTACTGTAATTTTGACAATGGGCGTCATGGTTATTGGCGCGGCAATATCTGAAACAGGATTGGCAGTTGTCATAGGAAATTGGATTGTTAAAGTTTCAAAAGGCTCAGAAACTAAACTGATTATTGGTACATATCTTGTCTCTGCGGCAATGTCTGCATTCCTTACAAATTCCGCTGTATTAGCCATTTTTATCCCAATTGTAATGGGAGTTTCAAAGGTCAGTGAACAAATTAAAGCAAAGAATATTATTATGCCTATCGCCATTGCATGCGTACTTGGCGGTGCCTCGACTCTGGTTGGTTCAACACAACAATTGACTGCGCAGGGACTATTGGAAGATGCAGGGCTTCGACTATTTAAAACATTTGATTTTACTCCGGTCGGCTGTATAATTGTTCTTGTTGGACTTGTGTATTGTTTGACGATTGGCCGAAGTATTGGACGAAAAATATGGAATGATGAGAATCGTTTAGACCGTTTAGAAGAAAGCCATTTTGCTGAGCCTGAAAAATTAAATAATTATAAAAAATGGAAAATCATTTTGATGTCATGCATTTTCATGGCGACAGTTATATTATATATTACTGAATGGGTACCGATTGCTATTACAAGTACCGGTGCGGCTTTGCTTTGTATTATAACCGGGTGCATTACGCAGAAAAAGGCAGTTCAGTCAATTAACTGGAATATTGTGGGCAGACTGGCGGGGTGTCTTGGAATTGCAAAGGCTCTTGATGCCGGTGGAGGAACGTCACTGATCTCACAGGTGTTTAAGAATATTGTTGGGACATCTATCAGCCCTTATTTATTATTTTGTATTCTGGTTTTAATGGCATTTGTTCTCAGTGAGCTTACTGTTGGTTCTACGGGAATATTAATTGCTCTTCCTATTATTATAGCGATAGGACCTGAGATGGGACTTAATATTTATACTTTTTCTTTGGGAATAACACTTGCTGCAGGTTGTGCACTTGCAACTCCGCTTGCAAGCTCTACGCTTGGCATGTCAATGGCGGCTGGATATAAATTTAATGATTATTTTAAGCACAATATTCTGCTTGATATTATAAGTTATTTAATTATAATTATTATGATCCCTGCAATATATGGACTGACTGCATGAAATTAGTGTATTGTCTAAATAGAGCTTTAGACCCAATTTCAACAGTTGAGAAAATACATAAAATGCAAATATAAAATATTTAAGATACAATACTTATTATTTTATATTTTTGCTTTAACAATTATTATGGTTATTACCATGTCGTTTATTTAGTGATTATCAGCCTCAAGGATGATATATTTTCTCTGCACTTATTCCAATATGTTATTTTATAGCTGTAGGTTTTACAAAGTTTTTTGACATTGTACCAAAAAAATTTAGATACCTATAGCAAATTGTTTTAATATTAGTTAATATATTTATGTTAATAGATAGTTTACTAATAATTATGAAAACATATATTTGGTAAATTATATAGCTTGTATCATAAGTAAACAGCCAAGGGATATTATCCTTTGGCTTTTATTTTTGCTTTCATACAATTTTATTAACTATACGCTTTATTTGTAATCTTTGCAGATAAACACAAAAATATAAGCATTAATTTTTGGGATGAAAAATCATTATAAAATGAAATACTGAAAAAATAATACATTAGCTTGTAATTTTTACAGAAATTATGTATAATTAACAATGTATGTAATATTTTCAAAAAGACCGGCAGAAATTATGGGGGAAGAAAATAAATGATTATGAAAAACCTGAAAAAAATATCGGTTCTGTCAATATGCATCTTATGTATATTTTTCAGTACCATTTTATGTAATGCAGCATCACAAAGATATACATTACCCGAAATCGATGATATGATAATATATCTGCCTGACGGTATGTCTGCAATTACTCGTTCCAGTCAGAATACAGACAAATATTTAGCTGTGTTCGGTCTTGATTATAATGCAACAATGCAAAATTTTCAAAACGGAGATATTTATCTTCAGGGAATGGACAATTCTTCTTCTTTTACCGTTACCGTAACTATGACAAAAACGTCTGAAAGTCAGGGAATAGGCAATTACAACCTTTTGAATGAGAATGAGATGGCAGAGGTAAGGAATAATTTTTTAAGTCAAAATGAATATACGGCATGTACTCCGGACAGCGCTGATAAAATTGTATGGCTGAATTTCGATACAAAAGTAAACAACAACGGCAATTTTATTAAGGCGTATCAGGCAAATACGGTATATGACGGTATGAGCGTAAATATTACATTACAGCGTAATGAGGGAGATGTAACCTCAGAAGACTATTCAGTTTTTTCGGAAATTGTGTCATCAGTTTCATTTCTCAAAGAGGGGTATTCGAACAATCTCACTCCCTACATAATAATAGGTGCGGTTATTTTAGCAATTTTGGTAGTTATTTTAATAATTATTTTTACAAAGTACGCGAAGAAGCGCAGTAAAAGAACCCAGAATGACAGAATAATTGAGGAGCTTGCAAACAAATACAGCCTTAACCGCGAAAAAAGCTCTGCTTATAGTAATGAACAGAGCAAAAATAATTATATTTTAAGTGATAAAGACAATATTACTGATGCGGAAATTGAATACGCTGATAACGATATTGATGCCTCTGAAGATGATGAGTTTTTCGTAGATAAAGATAACGAGGTTATAAATATATATACAAATACCGCTGAACCGGAAAAAGCAATGAAGGATCATGAAAATACGGAGGATATATCCTCACATACTCAAGATACTGATGAAAAAATAAATGAAGTTTTGCCGTCATTTGGCAATGATTTTCAAGAAGATAACACGGAGGTTGAATTTACCGCAGTATCTGATGAAGATGAATATAAAGATTACAATAATGATGAAGAGCTTGTAAGGCAGGAAGCTAAACACACTAAGTTTTATGACAGTGATGATTTCTTTGAAGAAGCGCCAAAAAAGACTATGGGTGTAATAAGCAGCAAAGAAATACAGGATGCTGATGATTATGACGTTATAAATGAGGTAGAAAAGCGTGTAAGCGAAGTTGAAGCCGAAAACGGATCTTCAAAAGCTTCATTTGCGGATATCCTAAAAAAAGCAGGAAGCGGACTAAAATCATTTGGAATTCATTTCGGATATTTCTGTACAAATGTGAGTAGAATGATAAAGCGCAAGTATGCCGCAAAAAAACGTCGCAAGGCTGAAGAGGAGCGCCGTGAACGCGCCAGAATGATGGAGGCAAGAGAAAGACAGCAAAGGCGAGAAATGCAAGACGCAGGTCTTGTGCGGGTTCACAGCCGCACCGAGCGCAGAACGCCACAGAACAGAAGAAGCACATCGCAAAGAAGCAATTCGCAGAGCGGTCAGAACAGCAGGAACAGACATTCAAACAGCACACAGCGCAGAAGATAAAGCAAACTAACTATTCATGGAGAAACAAATGAAAGATATACTTATTAAAAATGCAAATGTCGTGTCGCCTGCGGACAATATCAACGGCAAATATGATATCCTCGTAAAGGATGGCAAAATTGCCGAAATCGGCAGCGGTCTGAACACATACGGCGACGCAGATATAATAGATGCAGACAGATTGTATGCTGTTCCGGGACTTGTTGATATGCATGTACATCTCAGAGATCCGGGTCAGACAGAAAAGGAAGATATTATTTCAGGCTGCAAAGCGGCGGCAGCCAGCGGAGTGACAAGTCTGCTGGCGATGCCCAATACAAGTCCGACAGTTGATAATGCGGAAACCGTAAAGTACATTCTCAATAAATCTGAAAATGCAGACGCACACGTTTATGTTGCGGCAAGCATTACAAAGGGCCTAAAAAGCGAAGAACCTACGGAGCTTGAAGAGCTAAAAAAAGCAGGTGCAATTGCTCTTACGGACGACGGCAGACCTGTTGAGAATACAAGGTTTTTAAGCAATGCAATGAAAAAAGCACCTAAGCTTAATATGCGCGTGGTGGCTCACTGCGAGGATTTGTATCTTGCCGACGGAGGAAAAATCAATGAAGGCGAAGTGTCCGAAAAACTTTGTGTAAAAGGAATCCCTGCTTCTGCCGAGGACTGCGGAACAGCGAGAGAAATTGCCCTTGCCGCGGCTCTTAATGTGCCTGTGCATATTTGTCATGTCAGCACAAAGACAAGCGTTGCACTGATAAGAGATGCCAAAAACAGGGGAGTAAAGGTTACGGCGGAAACTGCGCCGCATTACTTTTCGCTTACCGAACGAGAACTTCTCAAGGAGGATGCGGACTACAGAATGAACCCTCCGCTGAGGACGATTTCAGATGTTGATGAAATAATTAACGGACTTCTTGACGGAACGCTTGACGCAATTGCGACAGATCATGCGCCTCATACGACGCAGGAGAAGTCTGATTTTGTAAAAGCGCCGAACGGCTCAATCGGTATGGAAACCTCGCTTGCTGTAGGAATAACCTGTCTTGTAAAACCGGGATTGATGACTTTTGAAAAGCTTATTGAGAAAATGAGCGTTAATCCTGCTAAAATTCTCGGGATTGAAGCAGGAACTCTGAGTACAGGCGCTCCTGCCGATATTGCGCTTGTCGATTTGGATGAAGTCTGGACAGTTGATGAAAACAAGCTTCACGGCAAGAGCAAGAATACGCCGTTTAAGGGCCGACAGCTCTGCGGAAAAGTTAAGAAAACAATTTTAGGCGGCAGGATTGTTTTTGATGATAAGTAAACATTATATGCTATTAAGCCTTCCGTTAAGGAAGCTCAAAATAAGAAGGAGTGTTATTTATGGCACAAAAAGGTGATTTACTGTCAGTAAGACAGGATATTAGAGTAGTTGACGCAACAATACGCGACGGCGGACTTTGCAACGATTTCAGATTTGACGAAAAGTTTGTCAAGGATTTGTACAAGGCAAATGTAAAAGCAGGCGTTGATTATATGGAGTTTGGATATAAGGCTTCAAAAGAAATTTTCAACGAAAATGATTTCGGAAAGTGGAAATTCTGCAATGACGATGATATAAGAAAGATTGTAGGCGACAACAAGACAAAACTAAAAATCGCAGTTATGGCTGACGTTGGCAGAACCGATTTTGAAAAGGACATTATCCCAAAAAAGGACAGTCCCATTGACCTTGTAAGAATAGCAACGTACATCAACACAATTCCTGCGGCGGTAGAAATGATTGAGGACTGCGCTAAAAAGGGTTACGAAACAACAATTAATATTATGGCTGTTTCAAAAGCAAAGACTGAGGATATTATTACAGCTCTTGCCATCCTCGGACAAAGCCCAGTAAATGCTTTTTATATTGTTGACAGCTACGGTGCGCTTTATCCCGAGCAGTCAAGAAAGCTCGCAGAACTTTACTGTGAAGCTGCCGATAAGTACAACAAAGCTGTAGGTATTCATGCGCACAACAATCAGCAGCTTGCTTTTGCTAACACCATTGAAGCAATGACTCAGGGCGTAAGCTATCTTGACGCAACTGTTGACGGTATGGGCAGGGGTGCAGGGAACTGCGCGCTTGAGCTTTTACTAGGATTCCTTAAAAATCCGAAGTATAAAGTTGCGCCTATTCTCAAAATTATAGAGGAGCATACTCATAAGCTTAAAGCTGAAGGCGTAAAATGGGCCCGACGGA
>CANQMH010000058.1 GCA_947624865.1 uncultured Clostridia bacterium
ATAATCATACACCCTGCTTTTTCAAGCTCTACAGCCTGTTTTACCGAACCCTCAATATCAGTTGACGGAATATTCAGCATTGACTGAACGGATACCTTTGCACCGCCGCCTATTTTTATGTTTCCCGCTTTAACCTGAATTTTACTTCCCATTTTTCCTCCGATTAACTCATCCCCGGCATACTGTTTGTTATCAGCTGCCATACATCTTTTAAAGAAATCACTAACATAAATATCATCAGCAGCGCCAATCCCGCAGCATTGACTATCTGCTCTGCTCTGCGCGGTATTGGTTTTCTGAAAATTCCTTCAATCAATAAAAATACAAATCTGCCGCCGTCAAGCGCCGGGAACGGAAGCATATTTACTATTCCGAGATTTACGGTAATTAAAATCATAACAAAAAGTATATTATTTACCGCGTCGCCGAAACTCGACTCCAATCCCTGTGAAGCTACCTGTGTTACTGCCGACGCAATTCCGACGGGTCCTGAAAGATCGGTGAATGAAAATCTTCCCTGAACAAGCCACACAAGCGATGTCCATACGGTTTTAGCCATTGAACAAGTGTTTGAAAATGTCTGGCTTAAAACCGTTCCTGCATTTCTTTCAATTCCGTCAACATAGAAATCAAACGCAGTTGAGGTTTTACCCTCCTTTTCAGCTTCTTCACTTGCATAATAAGTCGGGAATAAAACATCTTTAATCTTAATCTCTTCACCGTCTCGTATAACTGTTACATCCGCAGTATAGCGCAGTCGGGTATCCTCTTCAGCAATTACGGGCAAATCAAATTTTGAGATATTCATAAAACCGTACATTTCAGTACAAACATTGTCAAGAAGTTTTTTTGCATCGGTCTTGCTCGCTGACACATTTATTTTTGAACAGCCTTCAGAGAGAATATTATATAAATCATTAAGTTGATTTTCACTAAGCTTATTTTTCGACGCGAGTTCCGAATAAACTCTGCAAGCGGAATTAGTACAGTCCTGTTTATAAATTTGAAGAGATTTACCGTCAACATCTTTGCAATTTAAGGTTGCAATGCTAAACTGCAAATCACGAAAATTCCAAATTGAATATCCGTTTATGTCAACTATGGTATCCCCTGCCTGTACTCCGCAATTTGCAATATATGAATTGGGCGGAAACTGACTGACAGTAGTGGAAGAATAGCTGTCAGCCTGCACGGTATAGGCAAACATAAGAATAAAACCGAGGAGAATGTTCATAACCGCACCGGCGATTATTATTATCATTCGTTTCCATATTTTTGCATTATTAAAAGCTCTTGGTTCTTCGCTGTCCTCGTCTTCTCCCTCCATGGCGCAGTATCCGCCGATTGGGAAAAGTCTGAAAGAATATTCAGTTTCTCCTCTTTTAAATCCAAAAAGTCTGGGTCCCATTCCGAGCGCAAACTCGTTGACCTTGACACCCGAAAGCTTTGCGGTTATAAAATGACCGAACTCATGCGAAAAAATTATAAGCTCGAAAAATAATACTCCTATTATTATCAAAGCTATTGTTATTAAAATCTGCATTTAAAAAATTTCAACTCCAAATAAAATTACCGCAACATACCGCAATTCAAAAAATAATAATTATGTGTTTTTATTAATTTACCCTGTCTTTTACATACTGCCTTGCCCAAAAGTCGGCATTGAGTACGTCCTCTACGGTTTTAGGTTCATAATTTTCAAGGCTGTCAACAGCACCTGTAACAAGCTCGCCAATATCAAGAAATGATATTTTGCCGTTTCTAAAAAGCATATTCGTCTCTTCGTTTGCTCCGTTTGCAACCGCTGTCGCTACGCCTCCCATTGACAAAGCTTTTTTGCAGGCACTCAGACACTTAAATGTATTATAGTCAGGCTCAAAAAATGTCAGTTTGCCTATTTGTGACAAATTAAGCTCATCAACAGGCGATTCATATCTGTCGGGATATGTAATTGCATACTGAATAGGTATTCTCATATCGGGAAGTCCAAGCTGTGCAATTACAGAGTTATCGTTGTACTCAATCATTGAATGGATTATGCTTTCACGGTGAATCACAACATCAATGTTTTCGGACGGCATATCAAAAAGCCATTTTGCCTCAATAATTTCAAGTCCTTTGTTCATCATTGATGCAGAATCGACCGTGATTTTTGCTCCCATGCTCCAATTTGGATGACTGAGAGCCTGTTTTATTGTAACATCTTTAAGCTCGTCTTTGGTCTTACCGAAAAAAGGTCCGCCCGAAGCCGTTAAAATAAGCTTTTTAAGCATTTTTTTATCTGGCATTCCCTGCAAGCACTGAAAAATTGCAGAATGCTCACTGTCAACAGGCAAAAGCTTTACATTATTCTCTTTGACCGCGTCCATAACAAGCTTTCCGCCTGCTACAAGTGTTTCCTTGTTTGCAAGCGCAATGTTCTTTTTAGCATTTGCGGCGGCTATTGTGGGCTTCAACCCCACCATTCCGACAACTGAATTGAGTACAAGCTCTGCGCCGTCGATTACGGCGGCGGCAATTAAGCCGTCCATTCCGCAAAGAATTTGTGTGTCGGTATCTTTTATATTGTCGCGGAAGATTTCAGCCTTTTCTTCATCAAATACCACTGCAAGCTCAGGCTTGTATTTTCTAACCTGCTGTTCAAGCAAATCTATATTGGCTGACGCCGCGAGAGCACACACATTTAGTCCGAGCTTATCTGCAACATCAAGTGTCTGTGTTCCGATAGAACCTGTAGAACCTAAAACAGAAATATTTTTTATCATTATTTACACCACAGTGATAAAGGGCAGAAACTGATTAACGACTATAATCATGGGTACAGTGAATATTATACTGTCGAATCTGTCGAGCATACCTCCGTGTCCGGGAAAAATAGAGCCGTAGTCCTTTATCTTTAAACTTCGTTTTATTAGTGAAAAACTCAGGTCGCCGAGTATTGAAACGACGGCGTCCAATACTCCCAAAAGTACAAGCGACCAGAAATTGATTTTAACGTCGGGCATAATAAGGAACTGAAAAATCACACCGATAAACAAGGCAGTCACTATGCAAAAGAAAATTCCGCCTATCGCGCCCTCGACCGTCTTTTTTGGACTTATCTGAGGACACAGCTTATGTCTGCCCATTGACGCGCCGATGAAAAATCCGCCTGCATCAGCCATCCACGGCAATGAAAAAGCAGTAACGAAAAAGAATGTTATTCCTACGCCTGTGCTGCATATTGCAGCAAGAGAACTCATACCAAATGACACAAGCAAAGTACCGCAAACGGCATAAGCCAGGTCAGTATAGGAAATTTTGCCGTGATTTAATATCATTACTGCAAAAACAACTATCGTAAACGCAGTTAAAAGCAGAAACACATATGATGTTGAAATTAATACCGAGAGAGCAAACGAAAATATTAAACAAGGCAAAGAGAGCTCAAAAACTTTGAGCAGGCCTTTTGCGTTCAGATATTCTCCAATCATAAAAACCGACGCCGCTCCCACAAGTATGCCGATTATCGGGTGCCATCTCTCTCCCACAAACAGTATAAAAAATAATATTGCTATACCTACAACTGCCGTCAGCAGTCTTGGTTTTAATGATTTCATCCTTATCAACTCTCTGTTATACTCCGCCGTAACGTCTGTTTCTGCCTGAGTATATATTTAAAGCCTCATCAAGGTCGGATTTTTCAAAATCGGGCCAGAGCTTATTCATTATTACGAATTCCGTATAGGCAGACTGCCATAACAAAAAATTAGAAATTCTATATTCACCGCTTGGTCGGATAATAAGGTCGGGATCAGGCTGACCCGCCGTATAGAGATAATCCGATACAAGCTGTTCGTTTATATCATCTTCAGAAAGTCTGCCGTTTTTTACATCCGCACTTATGTTCTTTACCGCACGGACGATCTCGTCGCGGCTTCCGTAATTCATGGCGATGTTAAGCACCATTCCGTCACGGTCTTTTGAGCTTTCTTCATTCTCTGTCATAAGATTTCTTAAATCTTCGCTGAACTGAGATTTATCTCCGATAAACCTGACAACGATACTGTCGTCCTTGAAATCGGCAAGCGCTTCCTCAAGATATGACTTAAACAAATTCATCAGGGAATTTACTTCATCCTGCGGACGTTTCCAGTTTTCGGTTGAAAAAGCATATACCGTCAGATATTTTATACCTATGTCGGAACAGTAACGGGTTATTTTCCTAAATGTCTTGGCACCGGCAGAATGTCCCGCTTTTCTGGGCAGTCCTCTTTTTTTTGCCCAGCGGCCGTTGCCGTCCATTATTATTCCAATATGAACAGGCAAAACGGCAGGGTTTACCTCAGCAGAATTGTTTTTGCTCTTACCGAATAAAGCCATATTACAGCTCCAGAATTTCTTTCTGTTTGTCAGCAGAAATTTTGTCTATATTCTTAATATACTTGTCTGTAAGGTCCTGTGTATTTTTCTCGCCCTGCTTTAAATCATCTTCTGTAAGCTCGCCTGACTTCTTCATACTTTTGAGCTTTTCAATTGTATCGCGGCGCGCGTTTCTTACCTGAACTTTTGTATCTTCGGCAATTTTCTGGACATCCTTAACAATTTCCTTACGTCTGTCCTCTGTAAGCGGCGGGAAAATCAATCTGATGATTTTGCCGTCGTTCTGGGGATTTATGCCGATATCAGATGTCTGAATGGCTTTTTCAATCTGTCTTAATACAGAGGTGTCCCATGGCTGTATTGTTAAAGTGCGAGCCTCTGTAACAGAAACTGCTGCAAGCTGATTTACGGGAGTGGGTGCTCCGTAATAATCTACTTTTACTTTATCAAGAACAGCAGGGTTTGCTCTGCCGGCTCTTATTTCAGAAAACTCCTTGCACATATGGTCAACTCTTCTTGCCATAGTTTCATCAGCTTTTTTTAATTGTGTCTGCATATTTCATGCCTCCTAAATGATTATTGTAAATATTCAGTAATTTAATCATATTAATCTTCGCCGTTTACTATAGTACCGATGTTATCTCCGCAAACAGCTTTATATATATTTTCAGGATCTTCTATGCTGAAAACAAGTATCGGTATGTTATTATCCTTGCATAATGAAGCTGCGGTGCTGTCCATTACGGCAAGGTCTTTGTTGAGCACTTCGTGGTAGGATATAGTATCGTATTTAACAGCATTAGAATTTGATTTTGGGTCACTGTCATATACGCCGTCTACCATTGTGGCTTTCATAATAATGTCGGCTTCAATTTCAGCCGCTCTGAGCGCTGCCGCTGTGTCGGTGCTGAAGAAAGGATTTCCTGTTCCGCATCCGAAAACAACAACTCTTCCTTTATTGAGATGGCACATTGCCTTGTTGCGGATATAAGGCTCTGCTACCTGATGCATTGCTATTGCTGTCTGCACTCTTACTACAACGCCAAGCTGTTCCAATGCATCGCAAACTCCGAGGGCATTTATTGTTGTTGCAAGCATTCCCATATGGTCGGCCCTTGTTCTGTCCATTTCTCCGGAGCTTCTTCCTCTCCAGAAATTGCCTCCGCCTACAACAATGCCGACCTGTACGCCTGCATCAACGCATTTTTTTATCGGGCGGCATATTTTAAGAACTGTATCAAAATCTATGCCGTGCTTCATATCTCCTGCAAGTGACTCGCCTGAAAGCTTTAATAAAATCCTCTTGTATTTCGGTTGCATACATTACACCCCACCATAATTTGTAATTATTAATATAATACAATAAAATACCTGTTTTGTAAAGAAAAAACAGGTATTATTTTAACAATTGTGCTTTTTGGCACTAAAAGAAGATTATTCGTAAAAAATACAATAAGGCACCGCTGAATTCTGCGGTGCCTGAGTTGATATAACAGATTGATTTCTCCATTATAAACATTAATAATTACTTTTTGTGTCTGTGCATTTTTTCATCGTGATTTATGCCCTTAATCTTGAAAAGAATAAGATATCCAGCGAACAAAGCAAGAAAAGTAGTTTGAGTATAAAAAATCCTGTAATCCTTGCTACTGTATTCATCTGAAGAATATTCTTTCAAAGAACTATCAGGAGATTCTGTGTAGAGCGGAACAAATCCGCCATCCTGCTGTGAAATAATTACTTCATCTGGTGTTGAGGCATTTACTGTAGAAAAAACACCTGTTCCAACCAATAAAAATATAACTAAAATAAAAGTAATTAATAGATTCCTTAATTTTTTCATATGCTGTACTCCGTAATATTTGTTTATTATATTATTTTAACATAACATATTCAATAAAACAATATATTCTTCAACAACAAAAGACGGCTTTTTCAGCCGTCTTTTGTTTAAATATATTTTCAGTCAGCCTTTTCCGCCATCGTTAAGAGATGACTCAAGTCCTGCAATATATTTTTGAATAAATGTTGCATTTTCAACACTTATTTTTTCTCTGTAAGTAGAAACCAGTGCATTGGACTTTTGTACATCATTAAGCTCTTCCATGTCTACAATATACTTCTGAATTAACGTGGCATCTAATACCGATACAACTCCGTCAAGATTTACATCTCCGAGTTTGAATACGTCGTAATCAAAAATGTTATCTGACATATCGGGTTCGTCGACATACAGGTTTACAAATTTAAATCCGTTTTCTGATGCATACTGTTCTGCTGCTGTTGAAGCATAACCGTTTATAACATAGCCCGGAATTTTTGCTGATTTAAAATACTCACATGTATTATTAGTAAATCCAAGCGCATTAGTTCCTATTTCCTTTATATTTTTGCCTAATATTATTTTACATAAAGGTGAATCTATAAAGGCTCCGTCACCGATTACCTCTACAGAATCGGGTATTTTTATGTTAATAAGAGAACTGCAATTATTAAATGCCCATTTTCCTATAACTTTTAAATTATTTCCAAATACTATTTCATTAAGACGTAAACAGTTACTAAACATAGAATCTCCGATTTTAGTTAAACTATTAGGCAGTACTGCTTTCGTTAAATTAGTACATTGCGAGAATACCTCTTCTTTAACCTCAAGCAAAGTTTCAGGAAAAGTAATCTCCTCTATTCCACTTCCAAAAAATGCTCCGCTTTCAATAACCGAAACACTTTCACCAAATTCAACCTGTCTGAGATTATAACAATATTCAAACATATGTTCAGGTATTGCTGTTATGCCGTTTCCTAAAACAACTTTTTCAATGTTTGGCATTTCATCAAATAAACTGTTGTATATTTTTGTAACGCTGTCAGGAATTACAAAAGATGTTATTTCATCTGCATTTGCTGTGTAAAAAGTCGGACTGATTTCAGTAACCGGCAGTCCGCCGATAGTTTCAGGCAATACTATTTCTTTTGAGTCAACGTCAAAAGAAGCTGATACCGTAATTTCACCATTTAAATTGACGTTAAATGCTACATCATCAGGATAATCCTCTTTATAATCAATTTTAAGTATAACACATGTATTTTTTAAAGGAAACGTATATTCATCTTCAAGTCTTGTAATATCAACATCATCTGATGTGAGAGAAGTAATCGTTCCGCAAAGAGAAGTTACCTTGCATCCGTCATCTGTTATTGTAATATAGGGTTTAAAAGATATTTTTTCACTTGCTAAATTTACGACAAACTTATCCGATAATAAACCACCGACAATGTAACCCACAGAATCTAATCCGCTGACTGTATTCCCCGATACTGTTGAGTTTATAATCCTATCGGTTTCTGATACGTCTCCTGCTATACCTGCGGCACCATATGCGGCAGATATCTCTGAATTTTCAACTGAACAATTTTCAATTGCACCATTATACACATATCCTGCAATTCCTCCAGCCGCATTAAATTTTGACTGTATTTTGGAATTTTTTACAGTGCAGTTGTTAATTTTTCCGCTTTTCAGTTCCCCTGCAAAGCAACCGGAATCATTCTCTCCATTTACCACAGCTCCATCCAAGTTAAGGTCTGAAATAATTCCGCCGTCTAATTTGCCGAATAATCCTGCGTGCCCATTGTCTTCTTTAAATTTAATATTTTTTATTACGTGGTTATTGCCCTCAACTGTTCCGCTAAATGAAATACTGTCAAAATCATCAAATATAGGCTCAAATTCTATGTCATATCCCGAAAAATCCAGGTCGCTGTTAAATACAATATTTTGAGAAATTTCCGCAATATTACCGGACTTATATTGTTTGTAATAATTTATGAAATCTTCTTCATTATTTATGTAATAAAAATAATTATTAATTTCATTAATTGAAGTAATGAGCAAATAATATGCGTTATTAACTTCATATTGTAAAGCGTCGGTTTTATTAAGTACGGCTTTTGCATTTTCAAGGTTTGAATTAAATTTATTTACAATTTTTTCATCAATATCCTGGTTTATAACCAAGTTTTCAGCAGTGTTAACTGCTTTTTCAAGGTCTGCCGTATCTGCCTTGCGCATAGAATTCTGCGTAAATGCCTTTATTTCTGCGTAACCGAAACTAAAATCTTCGTCTGCGCAGTCAAACCAGCCTTCTCCCTGTTCGGTGCTGTCATAATAATAGCATTTTCCCTTTTGGTGAATCTGCTCTGTTGAACTCTTATCCTGCACTGAAAAATACGAATTGTCTGGTTCACGGTTATATATAACTACGGAAAAAGTATCGCCCTTGTTAAGCTGTACGGAGTCAGGCAACTGCGCCGTATGAACTCCGTTAAAATCTATTGAACCGTTAAACTCTGTTAAAAGCTCTCCGTCAACAGGAGAAGAATAATTATCCGAAAGTCTGTAAACAGCAGCTGTATAATCCATAGCGCTTCCTGTTGTTACGGAAATCTGCGTCAGATATTCATCTGAATTTGCAGTAAAAACATTTGCTGCAATATCTGCATTGTAGTTTGAATTAAAAGTGAACTGATTTTGATAGATGTTATCAAACTCTTCTGCACTCTGCATTATGAACTGAGAAAAGAATGTGTTTTTTGTTTCATACGACATCCAGAAATATCCGGCATTGTTTGCCGAACCCCATTCATCTCCCCAACTGTTTTTGCAAAGCCATGCACCGTCGGTTTCAGGCTGACATCCTTCGTGAAATTTTTCTTTGCTGAAATTATCATCCCAGCCTACTATTGCAACTACATGACCTAAATCGTTATTATCGGTCAAAGCAAATCCGTTATCGTAATATGAAACATAATCATCAGAATATTTATAATTTGACTGATAGCACGAATATGTTACAGCAACAGCGCCGTTTTCCATAATTCTGTCTTTAATCAGCTCTGTATCGTTGCTAAGATTGCAAAAATCTTTAAGACGGTAATCAGAATAAAAGCGCATTGTTGACGGATAACCCAAACGCCAATCGCTATATGGCAAATAATTTTCTGGATATGTTCCGAAGCCGCTTATAAGTGAAGCTGCAACCATATATGGATTTCCGCCGTCTCCACCTTTTTTCGGGTCATTGATATAATCGTTATTTAACGGTGAGGACGGATCATCAAGATTGGTATGAATATACCAGGAAAGTCCTCCTTCCGAAATATCAAGGTCATTTATTTTTTCACCTGCATATTCTGAGGAAAGCTCAGGCTGAGAAAGAATATTTGATTCTATTGACGCTACCGAAGCAAAGTCCCAGCACAGTCCTTCCTGTCCCTGATTACGGACTGGCGTACTTCTGTTATAATCACGCAGGTCATAGCTTTGCGGCAAAACCTTATTTTCTAAACTTACTTCGTCATTAAGTGAATTGATGTCAATCTCATTACCCTGTTCATCTTCAAATTCGAGAGAATTGTTCTCGGTCATTATCGGATAAAAAACCTTGGTATTGATTTTACTTTCTTTCTCTACTGCGTTAAACGGTACTGTAAAAACAGCCGCTGTCAGCAGTATGAATGATAATACAAATGATACTGTTTTTTTTTAACATTACTCCACCACCCAAATTTATTGTATAAATTATATCATATTTAATATTTTTTTCAATATAAAAAGATGATTGACTAAAAGTAACCATCTTTTTTGTATTTATTATTATAATATTAATTTTAGTGTCCAAAAAACTGCTAAAGAAAAAAGATGACTGCGATAAACAATCATCTTTCTTAATAATTATCTTATAATGTTTTACATTTCGCAGTTCATACACTTCATTAAGTTTTCCATCTGCGATATCCCTCTCGTTTGAGAAGAAATTATAGCCTTTAACACAGGGACTAATTCAGGACAAATTTTATAATTTAAGACATTTTTGCACATTTGCACAGCACCTCTGTGGTGAGGTATCATTTCCCGCATAAAGTCACAATTTATATTATTTGTTGCTATTGAGTTTCCCATTTTTGAAAACATAATCTGTAAAATTCTGCTTGTATTTTCCTGATATGAGCAAAGATTACACCTTGAATTCTTATACATATCGCAACTGCATTCTATAGCTCTCATATGCTCTATACTTTTTGTTTGTTCGCATATTATATTATCAGCTATTTTTTTTAGCTGAGAGCTTTTTGTATATTTAAGAATATTCTCAGACATTTCTATTGCCGCTTTATGATGAGGAATCATCTGAACTATGAAATTATGTGATATGCTGTCATTAAGCCGTGCCTGTGTCATACCAAGTACCATATCTTTTAAAATTCTGTTAAATACGTTTAAATATTTTTCGGCATCTTCGCTTAAATTACAATACGGATTCATAATACACCTCCTATTGCTTCATAATATGCGGCATTTTTAAATAAGGCACATCGGCAATTAAATAAGTGTATTATTGCTGTATTAAACTAATATCATATGACTTTAAAAAATTTTTTATGAAAATTCATCTTCTATTAAATCCATAAGATGTATAGGACTGATTTTCAAGGAATTACATAAATCGACAAATTTTTTTGCTCTCTCATATTCAAAAAATACGTCCGGAATGTAATCAACAAGATAATATTTATCTTGTTTCAGCATCCATGTTTCAATTCCGTAAACTGTATATATTTCTTCATCTATTGAAGAAATATTCTCTCTGAAATTATAAATGAATTTCATTACTTTTCGCTTTCATCCTATACATAAGATAAATTTATGCAGACGCACGCTACTATTTTTTGTAAATCATCCAATAAATAGACATCCTTTCTGTTTACAGATAGAATACTTTTTCGGTTCAGATACATCAGTTTACCTAAAATTGATTTTGAAAATCATTTTAAATATTAAATTTTTATATATTAAAGAAATATCATATCCATTATTATTTAATTAATAATGATATTTGAACATAATATCCCTTTTTAATTTAATTTTAATACATATTTTACGATTGACAAAGCAATATATTACGTATTTGATAATATTTTAGAATTTTTACTGTATATTTATTAAATTTTTTAATTAAAAAAAAAATATGCCTCATAATTTGAATATTGATGATAACAATACTCAAAACTTGTGAGGCATAATCATTTGTTTAAAATATTAAACACTTATTAAATTTGTAAGTGAATTTGTATTACAAAATCAATAGAATAAGTCGTGTATTTTTAAATAAAAAATGGCATCGTGATACAAAAAAGATGCCGAGGTGAAATTTTGAAGTGGATTCTAACCGACACGTATTTTGTGCTGTACCGCCCTTTGCTGTTATTGCACCTTTTCCTCATTGCCGTTTGTAATGACTTGAAACCCGTTACTGGCACGATGCACTTTATAGTAAAACGGGTTTTTCTCCGCCCACGCCGGATCTTTTCCCGCGTGTTCCAAATAACGGTCATACGCCTCTATGTAACCGTCGTGCATAACGGTCT
>CANQMH010000059.1 GCA_947624865.1 uncultured Clostridia bacterium
GCCATAGTTGCCGCTTAATATTTAATTTCTACAAAAATATATCTAAAACTTTGTCTAACTTTTTGGGGTCAGTTCAAATTCGGCGGATTTTTACTTTAATATAAAGGAACAGAATGCTGAAAATTATTTTTCAGCTTTTTTATCTGCCATACATTCTACAAGTACAGCTTTCTGAGCGTGCAGACGGTTTTCAGCTTCTTCGAAAATTTCATTTGCATGAGATTCAAATACATCGGCAGTTATCTCTTCTCCGCGATGTGCAGGCAGACAATGCAGCACCATACAATCCTTGTTAGTAACTGACATAAGGTCAGAATTAACCTGGTAGCCCTCAAAAGCTGTCTCGCGGATTTTTTTCTCTTCCTCCTGACCCATTGAAGCCCATACATCTGTATAAACAACGTCAGCGTTTTTAGCCGCTTCTTTGGGGTCGCGAACTATTTCGAACTTGCCTTTGCCATACTTTTCGCCAAACTCAATTATATTTTGCGGAGGCATATAGCCCTCGGGACAAGCCGCAGAAAAGCTCATTCCCGTGCTGAGTGCGCCCACGATAAGAGAATTCATCATATTGTTGCCGTCGCCGATAAAGCACATTTTAAGTCCTTCAATCTTGCCCTTGAACTCGCGGATCGTCATAAGGTCTGCAAGTACCTGACAAGGATGGCAGTAATCCGTAAGTCCGTTAATAATCGGGATTGAGCCGTACTCTGCGAGCGCCTCAACTTCTTTCTGCTCAAAGGTACGAATCATAATTCCGTCAAGGAAGCGCGAGAGAACGCGCGCTGTATCCTCAACAGGTTCGCCCCTGCCTATCTGCAAATCGTTTGACGAAAGGAAAAGAGGATAGCCTCCAAGCTGCGTCATACCGACTTCAAACGAAACACGCGTACGTGTGCTTGATTTTTCAAAAATCATACCGAGCGTTTTTCCCTTTAGGATTTTATGCTCAATACCGTGCTTCTGTTCATATTTAAGCTGGTCGGCAAGATTAAGCGTATTAATAATCTCCTCTGTTGACCAATCCTCAAGTTTAAGTAAATGTTTCATATTAAATACTCTCCTTTAATGTTTTTTCAAGCAATTGTACCGCTTCATCAATTTCTTCATAAGTAATCACAAGCGGAGGAAGCATTCTCAGCAGATCCTTTGCCGTAATTATCAGAAGTCCGTTTTCGACGCACTTTACTGCAATGTCGTGTGCGTTGCCGTTTTTAAGCTCGATGCCCACCATAAGTCCCATTCGGCGAACGCCTTTGATTTCTTCAAGTTTCAGAAGCTTTTCTTCAAGGTATTCACCCTTTTTGTTTACTTCATTTAAAAACTCATCGTTTGCAATTTTGTCGAGAACATAATTTGCACCTGCGCATACAACAGGATTTGCACCAAAGGTTGTACCGTGAGTTGACGGAGTCATAACGTCTTTTAGCTTATCCGAGCACATACAAATGCCCATAGGAAGTCCTCCGCCTATTCCCTTTGCAACGGTCATAAGATCGGGAACAATATCGTAGTTCTGATGAGCAAACAGCTTTCCCGTTCTTCCTACGCCTGTCTGCACTTCGTCGATAATAACAAGAATGTCATTGTCATTGCAGAATTTTACAAGCGACTGAACATAGTCTTTGTCAAGAATGTTCACTCCGCCCTCGCCCTGAATGAGTTCAAACATAACGGCACAGGTTTTGTCGGTAACAGCCTTTTTTAAAGAGTCCATATTGTTCGCTTCGGCATAAACAAAGCCAGGAGTAAATGGGAAAAAGTAATTGTGAAAATTATCCTGTCCCGTAGCGGAAAGTGTTGTTACCGTTCTGCCGTGGAAAGAATTTTTGAGCGTAATAATCTCGCTGCGGTCTGCACCATATTTGTCAAAGCTGTATTTACGTGCAATTTTAATTGCACATTCATTTGCCTCGGCGCCGCTGTTTCCGAAACAAACCTTTGCAAGTCCTGTTAAGCAGCACAGCTTTTCGGCAAGATTGCTTGCCTGCTCGCTGTAAAAATAATTTGACATATGCTGAATTGTGCCTGCCTGCTTTGAAACGGCATTTACCCAGCCATCATCACAGTAGCCGAGACTGTTTACACCTATGCCCGACGATACATCAATATATTTTTTGCCGTTTTCATCAAATGCAGTTGCTCCCTTGCCACTTTTGAGAGCAACATCATATCTGCCGTATGTATGCATTATGTATTTTAAATCTTTTTCCTTTGTATTCAAAAAAATCATTGCCTCTCATTCTGTATTTTATCGTTATTATAGGAATAAACAAATACATCTTCCCGCTTTTCAAATCCGAAATCGCGCCAGAAGCTTTGACCCGTTTCATTATTTTGGTAACAAAAAATGTGCGTTTTATCAATTCCTTCAGCCTTGATTTTCTCAATTGCCTTTTCTGCAAGAGAATGGCCTATTCGTCTTCGCCTGTACTGAGGCATAACAGCCATATGATGTATGAATCCGCGTCTTCCGTCATGACCTGCAAGCACCGTACCGACGATTTTTCCGTCAATAACGGCGACCTGACTCATTCCTGCATTGCGCTTTAAATAACGCTCCATCTGCGATTTTTCATCTGCTTTTGACAGCGCACGCTTTGATGTGGTCTGCCACATTTCATATACCTCTTCGTAATCATCAATTGTCATTTCTCTTATAAGCATTTTTATTACCCTGTTTTTTCAAATAAATTAATAAAACATTGTGCCTATGCCTTCATCACTGAACAGTTCAAGCAGAATGGAATGTTCAATTCTGCCGTCAATAATGTGAGCACGGTTTACTCCGCTGCGGACAGCCTCTACACAACAGTCTATTTTCGGAATCATACCGCCCTTTATTATGCCGTCACGCTTGAGCATTGGCACTTCGCTGACATTTACAACGGAAATTAACGAATTTTCATCATTTACATCACGCAAAAGTCCTCTGATGTCAGTCATAAGAATAAGCTTCTTTGCACCAATCTTTGCGGCAATCTGCGCTGCCGCAAGGTCGGCATTTATATTGTAAACATTGCCGTCATATCCGCCTGCAACCGTAGCGACTATGGGAATGTACCCGTTTTTCATTGCGTTTTCAAGAGGCTCTGCATTAACTTCCTTAATTTCGCCCACATATCCCAAGTCTGCGCTTGTAACAAGCTTTTCAGCCATAAGAAGCTTGCCGTCAAGACCGCAAAGTCCGAGCGCTTTGCCTCCGTGACTTTCAAGTAGCTGTACAAGGCTCTTGTTGACCTTTCCTGCAAGCACCATCTGAACAATATCAATTGTTTCCTTGTCGGTAACACGCATACCGTTTTCAAACTTGCTCTCCTTGCCTACAGCTTTAAGCATTGCGTTAATTTCGGGACCGCCGCCGTGAACCAGTACAACATTGATTCCAACGAGCTGCATAAGCACTATATCACTCATTACCGCCGCTTTTAAATCCTCGTTAATCATAGCGTTTCCGCCGTACTTAACGACGATTGTTTCTCCCGAATATTTTTTTATATACGGCATTGCCTGTATTAAAATTTTTGCTCTCTTTGAAGTATCCATAATATCATCCTCATTAGATTACAAATTGATAAGTCCGTCGTTTTATTTTCAACATATGAAGATTACACAAAACACATCAGGTTCTGTAATCTCCGTTTATTTTCACATAATCATAGGTCAAATCACAGCCATATGCCTCTGCACAGCCGTCGCCGTCATTGAGCGATACAATAATATTGATCTCTTTTTCAAGCAGAATTTCCTTTGCCTTTTCTTCGGAAAATTCCACACCTGCTCCGTCTTTGCACACTAGTATTTTTCCCTTGACAGATTTAAACGAAACATCAACTTTTTTTATATTAACGTCTGCTCCGCTGTAGCCTATTGCACAAAGCACCCTGCCCCAGTTTGCGTCAGCACCGAACATAGCCGCCTTTAAAAGACTTGAACAAATAATACTTTTTGAAACGGTAACTGCGTCCTTTTTTGTTTTTGCTCCGTCAACAGTGCAGACAAGAAGTTTTGTTGCGCCTTCTCCGTCGCCTGCAAGTTTTTTTGCCAATGACTTAAACGCTTCAGTAAGTCCGCTGACAAATACTTTATAATCCTCGTTCTTTTCGGTAATCGGAGTATTGCCTGCAAGTCCTGACGCCATAATCGCAAGCGTATCGTTTGTTGAAGTGTCGCCGTCAACGCTTACCATATTGTAGCTGTCCTCAACGGCTTCTTTTAGCGCCTCTTCAAGCATTTCTGATGATACTGCCGCGTCGGTCGTAACAAACGAAAGCATAGTTCCCATATTAATGTGAATCATTCCGCTGCCCTTTGCAATTCCGCCGACAGTCACTTTTTTGCCGTCAAGCACCATTTCCATAGCCATTTCTTTTTTGATCGTATCGGTAGTCATAATTGCTTCCGCGGCGTTTGTTCCCCCTGATTTTGACAGCTTGCCCTTCATCATTGCCGCACCCTCGATTACGGGTTCAATCGGTAAAGGCTGACCTATAACTCCAGTTGAAGCAACAATAACGTCGTCAGAATCAACACCGAGTGTTTCTGCCGCAATAAGGCACATTTTCTCGGCTGTCTCAACTCCGTCGGCATTGCAGGTGTTTGCATTGCCCGAATTGACAATTACAGCTTGTGCGACACCGTTTGCAAGGTGTTTTTTTGTTACCTCTATAGCAGAGCTTTTTACAATGTTTTTTGTATATACTGCTGCGGCTGTGCATTGCTTTTCACAGTATATCAGCGCAAGGTCCCTTTTGGTGGTGTTAGACGGCTTGATTGACGCGCAAACTCCCTGAGCGGTGAAGCCGAGCGGAGATGTCACCGTACCGTCAATAAACTTAAAATTCTGCATCTAATCAAATCCTTTATAGATTCTTTTATAGATTTTTTACCATAACTCATCTGATTAAACAGGCGTAATTTTACTTTGAATTTTGTGCCTTTTATCTTCTTATTTATCCTTGGGTTTAGAATGCGGGAGGAACAATTATCAGTCCTGTTTTTTCGTCAATGCCAAAAATAATGTTCATATTCTGAATTGCCTGACCTGCCGCACCTTTGACCATATTGTCGATTGCCGCACAGGCAACAAGCTTATTTGCACGCTTATCGTGATGAATTGAAACATCGCAAAAGTTGGAGTATTTTACGTTGTGAATATCTGCACATTTGCCGTCGTCAAGAAGTCTTATAAAATACTCGTCTTTATAATAATCCTCATAAGCTTTTCTGATTTGCTCAAATGTTACACCGTTCTTTATATCTGCATAGACGGTTGCGAGAATACCTCTGTTCACAGGCAAAAGGTGAGGAACAAATGTGATTACCACCTTTTCACCCGAAAGCTTTGAAAGCGTCTGCTCTATTTCGGGAGTATGGCGGTGGCTTGCAACCTTGTATGCGTGAAAGCCCTCGTTAAGTTCGGGGAAGTGATTTCCCTGCGTAGGCTTTCTGCCTGCTCCTGTTACTCCGCTTTTGCAGTCGCAGATAATACCCTTTGTTTCGACAAGACCGTTTGCAATTGCAGGAGCAATTGCAAGAGGAGAGCAGGTTGTATAGCAGCCGGGATTTGCAACGAGTTTTTTGCCCTTGATTTTATCTCTGAAAAATTCGGGCAGACCATAAACCGATTGTTTGTGCAGTTCCTTGTCAAGAAAAGTTCCGCCGTACCATTCGGCGTATTCTTCCTCTGACTCAAGCCTGAAATCCGCACCCAAATCTATAAAAGCCTTACCTGCGCCTATGCACTTTTCGGCTAGCTCTTGAGAAAGTCCGTGAGGAAGCGCCGCAAAGATTACGTCGCTCTTTTCAACGACAGCGTCCTGATTTTCACATATCATATCGTTTAGAAAAGTGTAAGACGGATAAACGTCGCTTAATTTATCTCCCTCAAATGAAACCGAGCTTACTGCCGCAATTTCTGCCTTAGGATGTGACGAAAGCAAACGTACAAGCTCTGCTCCCGCATATCCTGTTGCTCCAACAATACCTGCTTTTATTATCATATTATCACCTTTTAGTCCGCGGCAAAGGCGGAATACTTCTCTGAATTCAATTTATTTTAAATTACAGATTATCTGCAATTTCTGCCACACGCTTTGCCTGTGCCTTTACATTTGAAGATGCAGGTCCGCCGAATGCTGTGCGCTCGTTTGTACAGCGTTCCAGTGAAATTGCACTGTAAACATCATCATTAAACACATTGCATACCTTTTTATACTCCTCCATAGGAAGATTTTCAAGGTCAGTACCAAGCTCAATACATCTTGCAACAAGCTCGCCTGTTGCCTTGTAGGCATCTCTGAACGGCACTCCGTTTTTAGTCAGCCAGTCAGCACAGTCGGTCGCATTGATAAATCCACCTGCCGCCGCTCTGCGCATATTTTCTGGAATAACTCTCATTGTGTCAAGCATGGGAGTAAACGCCGTAAGGCACATCTTCACCGTATCCACCGCGTCAAAAACAGCTTCTTTGTCCTCCTGCATATCCTTGTTGTATGCAAGCGCAATGCCTTTCATAACGGTTAGAAGCGTCATATTGTCGCCGAATACTCTGCCGCTTTTTCCCCTTACAAGCTCCGCAATATCGGGATTCTTTTTCTGAGGCATAATTGATGAGCCTGTTGAAAATGCGTCGTCAAGCTCCACAAACTTAAATTCCCAACTGCACCACATAATAATTTCTTCTGAAAAGCGTGAGAGGTGTACCATAATTATAGAGAGAACAGACGTGAATTCAATGCAGAAATCTCTGTCTGAAACTCCGTCAAGCGAGTTGTTCGTAATTCTGTCAAAGCCGAGCAGCTCGGCTGTAACTGTTCTGTCAATGGGATAAGTCGTACCTGCAAGAGCACACGAACCAAGCGGCATTTCGTCCATTCTTTTAAGACAGTCCTCAAGACGTGATACGTCACGTAGAAGCATTTCTCCGTAAGCCAAAAGGTGGTGACCGAATGTAATAGGCTGTGCGCGCTGAAGATGAGTATAGCCGGGCATTACGGTATCGCTGTATTTTTCAGCCTTGTCTGCAATAACTTTTATTAAATCATCAACGAGCTTTTTTACATTTACAACTTCTTTTTTAAGATATAGCTTTATGTCAAGCGCAACCTGGTCGTTTCGGCTGCGCGAGGTGTGCAGACGTTTTCCGTTGTCGCCGATTCTCTTTGTAAGTTCACCCTCAATAAAGGTGTGAATGTCCTCTGCTTCCATATCAATTTGAAGTGCTCCGCTTTCGATATCGGCAAGGATTCCTCTTAATCCCTGTATAATGTCGGCTGACTCCTCTTCCTTGATAATTCCGCACTTTCCGAGCATTGTCGCATGAGCAATACTGCCCTCTATATCTTCTTTATACATTCTGCTGTCGAATGAAATTGAGCTGTTGAAATCATTTGTAGTTTTTGATAGTTCCTTCTTAAAGCGACCTTTCCACAGCTGCATATGATCACCCCTCTTAAAATTCTTGTTTATAAATATTGCCGTCAGAAAACCGTTGTTTTCATTTCCCGTAAAAACACTTTACGGGGCAGAGATATTCCCTGCCCCTTAAAATAACCGAATACAGACTTATTTAATAAGACCTTTTTTAGCGCGAACCTTGATGGGAAGTCCGAAAAGATTGATAAATCCTGCGCTGTCGTTCTGGTCGTAAACCTCGTCCTCGTCAAATGTTGCAATTTCCTCATCATAGAGAGAATACGGACTTGTAACTCCTGCGTCAATGATGTTGCCCTTATAGAGCTTTAGCTTAACTTCACCGGTAACATATTCCTGTGTGCTGTCAACAAATGCCGAAAGAGCCTCACGAAGCGGTGTGTACCATTTTCCGTCATAAACGAGTTCGGCAAATGTGTTTGAAAGATTTAATTTATAGTGAAGTGTGTCCTTGTCAAGGCAGATTTCCTCAAGCTTTGAATGAGCGGCATAAAGAATTGTACCGCCGGGGGTTTCATAAACACCGCGGGCTTTCATACCTACAAGACGGTTTTCAACAATATCCGTAATGCCAACGCCGTTTCTTCCGCCGATTTCATTGAGCTTTTCAATCATCTCAACTGAGCCGACTGCTTCGCCGTTGAGTTTTGTAGGGATACCCTTTTCAAATGTGAGCGTTACATACTCAGGCTTATCCGGAGCCTGTTCAGGGGACACGCCAAGTTCAAGGAAGCCTTCTTTGTTGTACATAGGCTCATTTGCAGGGTCCTCAAGGTCAAGACCTTCGTGGCTTAAATGCCAGAGGTTTTTATCCTTTGAATAGTTTGTTTCACGGTTTATTTTAAGCGGAATATTCATTTTCTCCGCATATTCAATTTCTTCCTCACGCGACTTAAATTCCCATGTTCTCCAAGGAGCAATAATCTTCATATCGGGAGCATACGCCTTGATAGCAAGCTCAAAACGAACCTGGTCGTTTCCCTTGCCGGTACAGCCGTGACAAATTGCGTCTGCGCCCTCTTTCTTTGCGATTTCTACAAGTCTTTTAGCAATTATGGGACGTGCAAAAGATGTTCCGAGCAGATATTTACCCTCGTAAACAGCTCCTGCTTTTATAGTCGGGAAAACATATTCTTCAACAAATTCCTTATTCAAATCCTCAATATAGAGCTTTGACGCGCCTGTTTTGATAGCCTTTTCTTCAAGACCCTCAAGCTCGGTGCCCTGTCCTACGTCACCAGAAACAGCAATTACTTCGCAGTTGTCATAATTTTCTTTAAGCCAGGGGATAATGATAGAAGTATCAAGACCGCCTGAATATGCAAGAACTACTTTTTTGATTTTATTGTCAGCCATTGTAATTTCCTCCCGGTAAATTTATGTTACTATTACATTATACACTCCAATTTTGAAAAATCAAGTGTTTTTTGAATAAATATTCAAAAATTTTTCATTTTCTTTAAAATTATCCACTCAGCGCTCTTTTTCGAATGATCAGCGCCCTGTAAAGCCGATAATTGCAGGTGTTTTAATTATGTATTTTACGAATTTATTTGAAAAATGTATATATTCATTTAAAATGTATATACATAATATTCATTTTTATATGCATAATATTCATCTTATATTGAATATTTATCGATTATCTGATATACTTAAATTAAATAAATGTGCATATTGTATTTTGAAAGGATGATGTTTATGTCAGCATTTAAAGAGATTGCACCAACCGAAATAAAAGAAAATCCGTTTGAATTAATCGGCAATGACTGGGCGCTTGTCACAAGCGGAACTGCCGATAAATTCAACACAATGACCGTAAGCTGGGGCGGTGTGGGAATTATGTGGGGAAAGCCCGTTACCTTCACTTTTATTCGTCCGCAGAGATACACCTTTGAGTTTACGGAAAACAACGACTATTTTTCTATGAGCTTTTTTAACGAGGAACAGCGTGACGCGCTTAAATTCTGCGGTTCTAAAAGCGGAAGAGATTTTGACAAAGTAAAAGAAACAGGTCTTACTCCCGCGTTTACCGAAAACGGTGTGCCCTATTTTGAGGAAGCAAAACTTGTTCTTATTTGCAAAAAGATGTATTTGCAGTTCTTAAACGAGGAAAGCGTTACCGACACCAAGAGTGTAAATAAGTGGTATGACAACGATTATCACAAAATGTATATAAGCGAAATTGTTACGGCTCTTATAAAGAATTAAATAATATTACAGCGGTACAGTCAACAAACAGACTGTACCGCTGAATTTTTATATTACTATTACCGATTAATAACCCCAGCGGTCAAAAAATCTTACATCCTCATATGTGAGAATATAGTTCTGACTTTCGTGGAATGCGCTCTGCACAAGCAGAGGATTATACATATACATAATCCTGTGCTGAACAGCGTCGTGGTTTTCATCAAAAATATATCTTACCGCCTGCTTGCAGGCTTCGTTTGTTCCTACATCTGTTCTACCTGTATAATGACATCCGTCAATAATCGACTGAACACTTGTGTAACCGTCAAAGCACATAGCATTTTTAACCGCCTGCGCAATTAAAGCCGCTCCGACAAATCCGCCTGAGCCGAATTCGCCCATACAAAGCCGTTCAAGCAAATCTCTGTCATAGTCCGAAAGAGTAACCTGACCGCATTTGTATGTAGTGTCGGGATTGTCAATTGCCACAAGGTATCCTGCGTTCCACTGTGCATTATAATCCGCAGGCACAGCAGGCGGAATTGCCGTTGCAAAAGCCACTGTTTCTTCCTGAGTAGTTGTTTGTGCCGTTGAGGTTTTAGTGGTCTTTTTTGGTTTAGTTGCTTTTGCGGTGGTTTCCTGAGTTTTTTTCTGCGCCGCCTTTGTTGTTTCGGGTTCAGCTGGCTCGGTGGTAGCAAGCACAATTTCTTTATCGCTTTTGCCGTCGATAAGCTCAGCATATCTGGGGTTTACATTTGCATTAACTGCCACGGCCTCGTCGGCTGTTTCTCCTGCGCTGAACATACCTCCTGCAAAAACAGATTGTACAACAATCAACACCGAAATCAACACAAGTGCTATTGACAAAACCGTGTTTATTTTTTTATCAAAAAAGTTCTTCACGTTTTATCACCTTAAGATATATTTTATCACAAAAAACGCCCTCTATCAACCTGTAGTTTGTTACAAAACAGACAGTAAATTTAAGTATAAATTACCATATTTTTTTAAATCTAATGTAGTAAAAAAGCTATTATTGCAGAAAAATGCCGATGTATAATACATCGGCAAAATAATCATTATAACGATTTATGTTAAAATCGACGGCAAATCTGCTAAGTATTTTTGAACTTCGGTAGCGCCTATAACATCATTGTATAATTTAGTTTTATAATACAACATTTATCAATAATTATCAATGTTTTACGTAAAAAATAATTTTGTGTAAAAACATATACTTTTATTATTTGTTGCAAAAAATCTTTGTTCTTAACATCAGGGATTTATGCCTATGTAATTAAAATTGAGATAAACTAAATAAAGAAAACGGATTGACTTTTAATATACGCTATGTTACAATATATCACATAACAAAAGTATATGTAAGAAATAAACTTAAAAACCGCTATAATTTTTCCTTAATTAAACTAATTCTGTTTTTACACCGCGAAAATCCGCATTTAATCGGGTTTTCGCGTTT
>CANQMH010000060.1 GCA_947624865.1 uncultured Clostridia bacterium
GTTCCATCCATCGAGCTGCCGGTAAGCTTTGTAGTAGTCATTACGTCCTTGCTTACTTTCTTATAGCCTTGTTCAAAAATATCCTGATTAAGAAGATCAACATATACCTTTGCGGTACCCGATTGTCCCTGCTCAAGCTGGGCATAAACGGAAATCTTGTCGCCCTCCTTAAAATATCCTATGCAGGCAATATACGAACGACCCATTCCGTATGCCGGCGACTGTGAAACATCGTTCACCATTACTGTTACATTGTCGCCGCCTTGAATGTCGGCGTACATACAGTAGAGTCCGTCCTTTGGAGCTTCATAGTTCCATTTTACATGAGGTGTTATGGTTGAATCGGTACAGCTGTATGAATAGTTGCCGTAAGAAGTCTTGTTTACAGGGAACTTGTTGTAATCATAGTGTCCCTGAGAAACCACCTCAAGAGGTGTGTAAACATTTTCATCAATACCTGTTGCAAGCTTGAAAAATTCATTTTGCTGGTCGAACGGATTAAACTGGTCTTCGTTGTCATTTTCCTGCCAATGAAGCAGACGGCCGTCAACCATAAATCCCATAGGAATATAATGCTCATTCTTCAGCAGCTTTTCGTTGCCTACAGTATATACCTCGCTTAAATCATAAGTATTGCGATATGTCCCGTCGCGTGAGATAATATATTTTAAGTTCATAAACATATTCGTAACAGGCGAGCTTTCGGCGTAAGTGTAACGGTTTCCGCTCTTCCAGCCCATCATACCAAAGTTTTCAGAGAACCTTGTTATATCAACGTTTGCCATTGAATTGAACATTGAAATTCCGTTGTAATAGTTGAGAGAACCGTCATTGAGAGTCTGTGTTGTCGTCATCTCTGCGCGCCAAAGTTCGGGAGTATTTTCTTCAAGACTGTCCATATAATCAATAATCTGCGCTGTTTTTTCTTCTCCTCTCGGATAATCGTATGTTCCCGTTACCGTAGTTGTCTTGACGCCTATATAAGCCGTTGCCGCGCTTTCACCGATTACCACTACTGCAAGCACTATAAGCAGCACTTGTTTTGGAACGATTCTTTTTGTGTAGAGGAACAGCATTCCACATATGACAAATGCGATTATTGCCGTTCCGATAATTGTATAAGCCTCCTGCGTTCCTATCGCAAGCAAAATAACAAGCGCTGTGCCAAGAGCCGCAAGGATAACGTCCCAGCACGAACTGAAGTCAATGAGCATAAACGCCCTGAATGCCATAACTATAAGTACAAAACTGATAAGATAGCTGAAACGGTACGGAATCATATTTGTAAAATGGAATCCGTGCCAGATATAGTCGAGCTGTCTTATAATACAGCTTATAATCATAAAGAATATGAGACACATATCCACGATTTTTTCTTTTAGCTTTATCTTTTGCGACGTAAGGAAAAGTATTCCGAGAACAATTGCAACCGTACCGCAGGCAATGTTCGGGAGAGCGTCTGCTTCCTTTGTTGCAGGTGAAATAAATGTTATGAAGTTGGATAAAATTTCTTTTATCGCATTAAGTACGCCCAAAAGGTCATCGGTGTCCCCTATATTAATATCAAAGGTAGTAGGGAACGGTCTGCCCGACGCATTTGTATTTTGCAGGCCGAAGAATGCAGGAAGCAGAAAAAATGCTGTTATGCCTATTGCAATTAACGAAAAAACACCAGTCTGAACAAGCTTTGTTAAAAAGTTCTTTAAGCCGTCCCACTTTACTATGTTGTACGCAATGAAAATGAGCAATACAAATATACAGGCGAAAAGACCTATGTAATAGTTCGTAAGAAGTGAAAGAGCAAGCGATACAACGTAAAGACGGAACTTGTTTTCGGTGAGTAATTTTACTGCTCCGAGCGCCACAAGAGGTGTAATACATACGGTGTCAAGCCAAATTGTGTTCCAGTAATATCCCATAAAGAATGCACAGAATGAAAAACAGCATCCAAATATAACAAGAGAAAAATCGTTTTTCTTGTAAACGCTGCGCAGAAAAATTGCCATAAACATACCTGCGCAGGCAATCTTTATTACTACAGAGAACATAAGAAATTCTCTGAGCCATTCACTGGGAATAAATACCGATAAAAAGTTCATAGGACTTGCAAGGTAATATGACATAAGCGCAAAGTAATTTACGCCGCCTCCCTGAGTCCACGACCAGAATAATGATTCGCCGTGTTTAAGTTTGTCCTGAAAATCGACAAGAAACGGAAAATACTGATGCCAAAGGTCGGTTACAAGTATCTGCTGGTCACCAAACGGCGAAACTTTCATTACCGCGAAAGCAGCCGTCATAAGTACAAAAGGCACTAAAAACGCAAGAATAATGAAAAGATTATTTGAGAAAAACGCTTTGAATTTACCCTGCGAATGCGGCTGCAGAGTATTTGCGCCATCCAATGCTTTAGTATTGGGCATAAAATTAACCTCCGAATAAATTGCTTTTACAGCTTTTACAGTGTATTGCATACAAAACTCTTATCTGTAACTGATTGCAGATAAGCAAGTAATTTTAAAGTCTGTGTCGTCCTGCAATTGCAGTAGGCAGTAAACTGACTGTACAAATATACACTTTAACTATTTTATTTTAACACGTTTTGCAAATAAGGTAAATAAAAAATTATAAAAATATAAAAAAAAATAGACTTTTTCAAATTGCTTTGCTATAATTAGATTAATAAAGGCAATACTATGCGGTTTATAGTGAAAATATGCCTAAAAAGGGTGATTAAATGAAAACTATAGATTTAGTTGTTCCTTGTTATAACGAAGAAGAAGGATTAGAGTATTTTGTTCTTGAAACAAATAAAGTTATATATTCTCTTCCCGAATACACTTTCAGATATATTCTTGTTAACGACGGAAGCCATGATAAAACATATCTTGTAATGAAAAAACTGGCTAACGAATTTCAAAATATAAAATATATTTCATTTTCACGAAACTTCGGAAAAGAAGCGGCGATGTATGCAGGACTTCAGCACACAACAGCGGACTATGTTATTGTTATGGACGCTGATTTGCAGCATCCTCCGGCAATTTTCCCACAGTTGATAGAGGCCGTTGACAAAGAAGGATATGACTGCTGTGCCACCAAACGAGCAGACCGAGAAGGTGAAAGTGCTTTCAGGGGCCTTTTTTCTAAATTATTTTTTAAGCTGTCAAATAAACTCACCGATGTTAAAAATCCTTACGGCGCAATGGATTACAGAATTATGACTCGTCAGATGGTTGATGCTATCCTTGAACTGAGCGAAGTCCAGCGTTTTTCAAAAGGTATTTTCACATGGGTGGGTTTTAACACCAAATGGGTGTCATTTAAAACAATTGACCGTCAGCACGGCAAAACAACGTGGAAATTTTCGAGCCTTTTAAAATATGCAATTGACGGCATAACGTGTTTTTCTGTTGCACCGTTAAGATTTACAGCCGTAATGGGCGGAATTATATTTTTAATATCGCTTATCTACATAATAATTACTCTTATACAAACGCTCTTTTTCGGAATTACCACGCCGGGTTATGTAACAACTCTTTGTGCTGTGCTGTTTTTGGGCGGTATTACTGAAATGTCAATAGGAATTTTGGGCGAATATATCGGCAGAATATATATGGAAGCAAAGGACAGACCGATTTATATCACCAAGCACTCTAATTTTGAAGATGAGAACAACGAAGAAAAGGAATTTTAAAATGAAAAATTTTATTAAACAGTTTTTTGATATAAAATTCTGGAAATTCATTATGGTTGGTTTATTGAACACCATTGTAGGTATGGGACTTCAGTTTCTTTTCTTCAATCTTTTCGGCTGGGGCGAATGGATTTCCTCAATTATCGGATATGTACTTGGAAGTATTTTAAGTTACTTTCTTAATAAATATTTTACATTTAAAAACAAAGAAAAGGGCTGGAAGCCAGTAGCAAAGTTTGCTTTGAATATAGCCGTATGCTACTTGCTCGCCTACGGAATAGCAATTCCACTGACAAAATGGATTTGTATTTCAAATAGTCTGACAATGTTCGGCTGGACTGTAAATACATTTGCAGGCAACGCTTCAATGCTTGTCGGCTCTTGTCTGTTTGTTGCGTTCAATTATATCGGACAAAGATTTTTTGCTTTCAAAGATCAAAGAGAAGATTAATTGATTACACAATATGGGCTGATAACATAACACAAAGCATATCAATCGTTGACGACTTGACGGCATGATACGTAATTTTTTACTAATGAAGCTGTCTTCTCGAATTGTGAGCGGCGTCAAGCCGACACGCCGCCACGCCGCGGCCGTTGCAAATGAAAACAGCCGCGTCAGGGGGATGACACGGCTGTTTTCAATCGAGGGGATAATAAGAAAAAATTATCTGTTAAGCAATTTCTTTTTGTACTGTGCGGGTGTACAGTCATAAACTTTTTTACATTGTGTAATAAATGACTTTACATTGGCAAAACCGTTTTCAAGGGCTGCCGCCGAAACAGTAGAGTTTTTGGAAAGCATATCCTGAATTGCATTTTCAAGTCTTAGATTTGCAAGATATTCAGAAAAGCTTACCTGAGTAACATTTTTAAAATACTTTGAGAAATACGACGGTGAAAGATTTACAACCGAAGAGATTTCATCAAGAGGAATTTCACGTTTAAAATTCTCGTTAATATAAGCAATTGCTGTTTTAGCATACGAAAAGTCACGTTTCGGAATTACCATAGAATTTGATGCGCGTCTAAAACATATGCAATACTTCATAAGCACATAATAAATCTTGTTGACATATGAAATATGCAGCAGCGAAGCGTAATCATCTGATGTGACGTCAATTTCTGCAAACTTCTTTAAAATTTCAATAATTGCAGGTTTTGCTTCAGGTTTGTTTGTAACATCAAAAATAACGCTGTCAATCGGCTTGCAGAAAACACGCATATACTCAAACGAAAGCTGAATGCATACCAGTTTAACAGTAGTACCGCTTACGGGGCGCACAAGATGCACATCTTCACTGTTAAAAAAGATAAAGTCACCTTCGTCAACAACAACAACTTCACCGTTATGAGGGCATTCAGCCTGCCCTTCAATCACATAAATTATCTCAGGTTCACGATGCCAGTGAAGCTCAGTTTTGTGAGTGTCCGAAGATAAATCAAGGTAAGTTATCTTTGCGGGAATATTTTTGTCATAATTTATTATTTCGTATTTGTAGTTCATCCGGCTATTCTCCTTGAAGAGTATTGAAAAAATTGTAGAATTGTTGTATATTAATATAAGTATAAACATATTACATAGTTTAATCTATGTAAATTTGTTTGATTTTTATGTATTTTTGTTGTATGGAGGTTTTATGGATAATAATTTTGGGTATAATGGAGTTAATTGTATATGTCTGGCATGTGGAAGATCTCAAAAAAGTTCCAACAATAAATGGGGCCCTGAAGCGAAAAAAACCTATCGGCTTTACTACGTTACCGAAGGACGGGGAATGATAACGGTTGACGATATTAATTTTTTTGTAACGGCGGGGCAATCTTTCCTGACATTTCCTTCATCAACTGTAAAAGCAGAGCCCGACAAAAATGACGCGTGGTCATTCAAATGGGTAGAATTTCGCGGTCTTGAAGCAGCATGGCTTATAAGTCAGACTGTTTTCAGCAAAAAACATCCTGTAGTTGACAAAATTCCTGTTCCTGATTTTGAAGAATATTTTGATGTATTTGAAAGCAATTATAATTCAATGTATGCTCGCTGCAGGGCAGGCGCAAAAATAATTATATTGCTTTCATACTATCTTGAATATTTCCCCTGTATAACAACTGCAAGCAATAATTATGCCATTATGGCGCGTGACTATATAGAAAAGAATTACCGCAACCCTGAGTTCAGTGTAAAAAGTGTTGCCGATTATGTTAAAATAGACAGAACATATCTTTACAGGCTCTTTAAGGAGGAAACCGGCGAATCGGTTATTGATTACATCAATAACCGCAGAATTTCAAGAGCTGAGGCTATGCTTGCTGATGAAAACATTTCAATAAAAGACATCGCCTATTCTGTAGGGTTCTCTGATCAGATGTATTTTTCAAGAGTATTTAAAAAATTAAAAGGCAAAACACCTACAGAATTTCGTAAAGAAAATTCAGTTAATTCCGATAATTCTTTTATTAATTAATACTTTTAGAATATACACTATATTATGACCGCAGTTTCTCAGAATAAATTGCGGTCTTTTTTAACTGTATATATATACTGTATATATTTTTATAAATAAGCAAATAATATATGCAAAAGTTATTGACAAATAATATTTGTAAATTTTATAATTATATTGTATATAATTTACAAATGTTAAAGGAGCCACATATGAATACTATTGCTTTAAATAACATATGCTGCGGTCTGTTTGTGCTGACCGCGTGTGATGAAACCAAGCAGAACGGATGTATAATAAATACCGTTATGCAGGTTTCGTCACAGCCGATTAAAATTGCCGTTACGGTAAACAAAACCAATTATACAACAGATATTATTCTTAAAACCCGCAAATTTAATGTAAGCTGTATTGATGAGTCTGCTGATTTTTCATTATTTGTAAACTTTGGATTTTCAAGCGGCAGAGAAACTGATAAGTTTGAAAAATTCAAGGACTTTAAAACAGCTTCCAACGGCATAAACTATATAACTCAAAGTACTAACGCATATTTATCTGCAAATGTTGTTGATATTGTTGACGTTGGCACTCACTATACATTTATTGCTGAGGTGAATGACTCAGAGGTGCTTTCTGACCTTCCGAGTGCGTCATATTCATACTATCATAAAAATATAAAACCGAAGCCGGAAAAGAAGAAGACCGAAAAAACACGCTGGGTATGCAAAATCTGCGGATATATTTATGAAGGAGAAGAACTTCCGCCTGATTATATATGTCCGCTCTGCGGTCATCCTGCGTCGGATTTTGAAAAATTGTAAATTAATTTAATATTTTAATATTTTTAATTATATTAATAAACAAAGGAGAATTTATTATGCAGTTAAAAGGTACAAAAACAGAAAAAAATCTTGAAGCGGCTTTTGCAGGCGAATCAATGGCAAGAAACAAATACACGTATTATGCGTCAAAAGCCAAAAAGGACGGATATGTTCAGATAGCTAACTTGTTTGAGGAAACTGCCGCAAATGAAAAAGAGCATGCAAAAATCTGGTTTAAACTGCTTCACGACGGTATCGGCGATACGGAGCAAAATCTTGCAGACGCCGCTTCGGGCGAAAATTACGAATGGACAGATATGTATCCGACATTTGCAAAAGAAGCAAGAGAAGAAGGCTTTGATTTCATCGCCAATCTGTTTGAAAAGGTTGCAGAAATCGAAAAACACCATGAAGAACGCTATAAAAAGCTTCTTGAAAATGTCAAGGGCGACGTTGTATTCTCAAAGGACGGAGATGTTATCTGGCAGTGTATTAACTGCGGACATATCTGTGTTGGCAAAAAAGCTCCGGAAGTATGCCCAGTATGCGCTCATCCACAGAGCTATTTCCAGATTAAGCCTGAAAATTATTAATTTATTTTTAATTATGCGTTTTAAAAGGGTTTATGCCGATGACTTGCGGCATAAACCCTTTTTTAAGCAGTATCTCTACGTATATTCCATTAACTTACACAATCAGTCTTTAATCGTACTTTTTTCTCTGCGGTAAATCACAGATGCATAGACAAATGGAACAACTACACCTATTGTCAGATACATACCTAATCCTATAAACAATGCCCAAAATCCTCCGATATTCATTGCAATTCCTGCAATACCGCATATCATCATTAAAATTCCGCCTGCTACTCCGCAGTAGCCACCCAGCTTGTGAGTCATCCTCCATACAGTTTCACTGCTCAGAGTTGCCACAGTTCTTATTCCAAATATGCCGTTCTGTTTAAATTTAGGAAACATATTACTGAGAAATATTATAAACGGTCCGATAATAATCGGAGTAAAGTTTGTTAATAAATTACCTATATAATAAATTCCCTCTATACAAATTACAGTCAATATCCAGAACAAAACAAAAAACATAAGAAACATTGCGAAAATTGCTTTATCTATATATTTTTTATTCTTCTGATAACCTGTATGTTCTGCGATGATACAATAAATTGTATATGCCAATCCGAAAAACACCAAAATTACAGGTAAAAACATCATCGTCCATTTTGATGAGTATATATCCGCAATTCCGCCTGCATTATAATGAGTAGGTACAAACTCAAGCGGGGACATATTAATATAGACCGCTGTAACAGCCACATTTATAATCGCAATAATAAGATAAATAAATTTTTTCATACTAATTCTCTCCTCTTCCTGTAAGGTCTGAAAGCATATTGAGAATGTCTTCAAGCACGCTCGTTTTTAATGTATAGACTACGTTTTGCCCCTGTTTTTCTGCGTCAACAAAATCTGCCTGTCTGAGAATACTAAGATGATTGCTTATTGACGGTTTTGTCATATTAAACTCGGCGGCAATTTCACCTGCGTTCATATCCTTTTGTCTTAACAGCTCCAGTATTTTTCGTCTGGTAGGGTCGGCAAGAGCTTTCCACACATCGCCCATCGGAGCACCCCCTAATTATATATTGATTAATAATTTAGTTAATTATCTAAATAACTAAATTAATTATATAATATAAAAGTTACTTTGTCAATACAAAAAATCGGTGTGGAACCGTTCACAGTTCGGACAGACAGGTTTATCCTAAGTAAAATTTTAAGTCGGTATTTTTTAGCAAAACAAAAGCAAGCGGCAGTCTGAATTACTGCCGCTTGCTTTTTATTATTTTATTTCGTTTGCACTAATCTTATTCGGCAACTATGACATCATCATTATTTAAAGCCGATTCTGTCTCCTCTAAAATGGTTTCTTCAGCAACGTCCCCTTTAACAGGAGCATTACTTTCAAGCTTAACGCCTGCATATCTCCTCATACCTGTACCGGCAGGAATAAGCTTACCTATACAAACGTTTTCTTTAAGACCTACAAGCGGGTCGACCTTGCCCTTAATAGCAGCGTCGGTAAGAACTCTTGTTGTTTCCTGGAATGACGCAGCAGAAAGGAAGCTGTCAGTAGCAAGAGCCGCCTTAGTGATACCGAGGAGGAGCTGAGTAAACGTAGCTTCACGCAGTCCTTCTTCACCGGCTGCAATGCGCTTCTTAATCTGCTGATTTGCATTTAGCACTTCATTTTTGTCGTAGGTCTGTCCTGACATCAAGCCTGTGTCACCTGCATCATCCACTTTAACCTTGCGCATCATCTGGCGAACAATAACCTCAATGTGTTTATCATTAATTTCAACACCCTGCAAGCGGTAGGTACTCTGAACTTCGGAAATAAGATAGTTCATTACAGCCTCAGGTCCGAGAATTTCAAGAATATCGTGCGGATTTACAGCACCGTCGGTGATTTTATCACCTTTCTTAATCTGCTGTCCCTCCTGAACCTTTACACGGAAACCAAACGGAATGAGATATGCTCTTTCGTCGCTTGTTTCTTTGTTGTAGATTACTGCGTGTCTGGCATTCTTGATTTCCTCAAAACGCACCTCACCGTCAATTTCACTGATAATTGCAAGGCTCTTCGGCTTACGGGCTTCAAACAGCTCTTCAACACGCGGAAGACCCTGTGTAATATCTTCTGCTGATGCAACACCGCCGGTGTGGAAGGTTCTCATCGTAAGCTGAGTACCGGGTTCACCGATTGACTGTGCGGCAATAATACCAACTGCTTCACCTACAGTAACAGGCTGACGATTTGCGAGATTCGAGCCGTAGCACTTTCTGCAAGCACCGTGTTTTGCACGACAGGCAAGAACTGAGCGTATTTTAATGCTCTCAACACCTGAATTTACTATGATGTCAGCCTCTTTGTCGCCCATCATAACATTCTTTGAAACAAGCACGTTGCCGTTTGAGTCGCAGAAATCATCAAGCAGATAACGTCCGATAAGACGTTCGTGAAGTCCTTCAATTACGTTTGACTCGCCTGCTTTTATGTCAAATACTTCAAGACCTTCCGTTGTTCCGCAGTCCTCTTCACGAATAATAACCTCCTGAGAAACGTCAACAAGACGACGGGTAAGATAACCCGAGTCGGCAGTTCTCAGAGCCGTATCGGCAAGACCTTTACGCGCACCACGAGATGAAATAAAGTATTCAAGAATATTAAGACCCTCACGGTAGTTTGCCCTGATTGGGATTTCAATTGTTTTACCCGAAGTATTTGCAATAAGTCCGCGCATACCTGCAAGCTGGCGAATCTGGCTCATACTACCGCGGGCACCTGAATCAG